>NZ_CP062253.1:4860833-5196666 GCF_014863585.1 Pseudomonas gozinkensis
CTGTAGACGCCCATCTGGAACTTGGTCCAGATCCTTGGCACACCGAACATCGCCGTGGGCCGCGCCCGCTTGAGATCGGTGAGGAAGGTATCGAGGCTCTCGGCGAAAAACACCGTCTGCCCGGTATAGATCGACGCCAGTTCGACGAACATCCGCTCAGCGACATGACACAGCGGCAGATACGAAAGCAGCCGGTCGTTCTCATTGAGACCAAACAGCTGCGTACCGCGCGTTGTAGCGAACCCGAGATTGGCGAAACTGTGCATCACGCCCTTGGGCAGGCCGGTGGTGCCGGAGGTATAGATGATGGTCGCCAGTTGCTCGGCGGCGGGACGCGGATCGTCCTGGATCGGCGAGCTGCGCTGCACGTCATCCCAGTTGAAATCGAACGTGCCCGGTGGATGCAGCGGCAGGCTGACGGTGGTCAGGCCCTCCGGCACGCCTGGCGACATACCCGGCCAGTCATCGAGCTTGCCGATGAACGCCAGTACGCTCTCCGAGTGGGTCAGCACCTGATTCACCGATTCGGCGGTGAGGTTCGGATAGAGCGGCACCGAGACATGCCCGGCCATCCAGATCGCCAGATCGGCGATGATCCAGTGCGCGCAGTTTTTCGAGATCAGGGCGATGTGGCTGCCTTGCGGCAATTCCCGGGAGCGCAACCAGTGCGCAGCGCAGCGGGCCTGATGGCCGACGTCGGCCCAGGTCAGGGTTTCGACCTGCCCGCCACCGATCGGCTGCACCAGAAAACGCTGACGCGGGTGCCGGGCCTCGCGTTCGTAAAACACGTCCAGCGGCAAACGGAAGGCGGAAGACATTCGACTCGCTCCTGTTTTTTGGTCTGGAGCAAGCGTAGTCAACCAAGCAAGTGCTTGGTTGACTATTTCGTACAAAAAATTTCAGGGATGTTTAAGACTGTTGAGCGTCATCGAGCCTATCAGCAACTCGCTGTGTTCGAGCTCGGCCAGCCCGGCGGTGCTGACCTTTTCCGGCGGATAACCCGCACCGTGTTGCAGGTAGCTGAGCAGATTGCCCACCAGCGGGTTATGGCTGACCAACAGCACGTTGCTCACCGACACCAGTTGCTCGGCGACACGATCCGGATCGACTTCCGGGGTCAGCCACTCGACTGTACGAATCTCCGGCTCGAAGCCGAGGGCTTCGCGCACCAGTTGCGCCGTCTGTTGCGCCCGCAGGTAAGGGCTGGCGTAGATCGCCGTCAGCGGCTGACCCATCAAGCGGGCCGCGCTGCTCAACACTTCCTTGCGACCATGGGCGGTCAGTTCTCGCTCGGAGTCGGGCCGCGAGCCGTAGGGCTCGGCCTCACCGTGACGCAATACCCAGAGTTTCATAGCTTGGGTTCCTCATCCCGGGCCGGATGCGGTGCCGGCGCGACAACGTGTGGCGCTTCACCTTCCGGAGTACGCGGCGTCGGCCAGTCGGCGAACGGCCAGGGTTTCTGGTCGCTGTGGAAACTGCCGAAACGACCGATCTGCGCCAGAAACTGGCTCAGGCTGTCGCCGAAATTCATCAGGCTGGCGCTCGGGGCGCCATAGATCAAACGATAGATCAACTGCACCAGCACCACAGCGCCGATGATGAACTGCGCCACCTGCCAGACCAGGATGTAAACAACCATCCACAACACCCGCAGGAGGATGGATTCATATTTGGCTTCGGTTTTCGGATCGTTCATGCCCTGCTCCCTGCTGAATCAGTTGAAACCACTGGTGGAAATAAAGTCGACGTCGGTTTTCGGTTCGGCACGCATCAGCAGACCGATCACCTGCTCAAGCGTGCGCCCTTCGAACAGGATTGCATGCAGTCCGGCGACCAGCGGCATGTACACGCCCACGTCCTGGGCCTTGGCTTTGAGCACTTTCAGGGTGTTGACGCCTTCGGCCACTTCACCGAGGCGCGACACCGCTTCGTCGAGGCTCAAGCCCTGGCCGAGGGCGAAACCGACCTGATAGTTGCGGCTTTTCGGCGACGAGCAGGTGACGATCAGGTCGCCGACCCCGGCCAGACCGAGAAAGGTCATCGGGTTGGCGCCCTGATTCACCGCAAACCGGGTCATCTCGGCCAGGGCTCGGGTGATCAGCATGCTCTTGGTGTTCTCGCCCATCTCCAGTGCCACCGCCATGCCGGCGATGATCGCGTAGACGTTTTTCAGCGCCCCGCCCAGTTCCACGCCAAAACGGTCGGCGCTGGCGTAGACGCGGAAAGTCCGGCCATGCAATGCGGCCTGCACTGCTTTGCAGAGTTCTTCGTCTTCGCTGGCAACCACGGTCGCGGTCAGCGCGTGCTCGGCGATTTCCCGCGCCAGATTCGGCCCGGACAGCACGCCGATGCGCGCCTGCGGGGCGATCTCTTCCAGGATCTGGCTCATCAGTTTGAAGGTCTGGGCTTCGATGCCCTTGGTCAGGCTGACCAGCATCTTGCCGCTCAGGCGTTCGGCGTGCGCCGCCAGTACCGTGCGCAGCGCGCTGGACGGCAATGCCACAAAACACAAATCGCAGGCGTCGAGGGTTTCCTGCAGGTCGGTGACCGCGGTCACGCCCGGCAGAATCTTGATGCCTTTGAGGTAACGCGGGTTCTCGCGATTGACCCGGATGGCCTCGGCCTGTTCGGGGTCACGCATCCACTGCCGGACTTGATGGCCGTTCTCGGCCAACAGATTGGCCACGGCGGTACCGAAACTTCCGCCTCCCAGGACCGCAATCGGGCGCTGTTCAGTCATATGTAATCCGTTAATCCATACCAGTGGCGATGCCGGCATTATACGGAGCGTCCCCTTCTCGGACAGCCCCGGCGTCAATTACCCGCACTTGTAGGAAGAAGACCAATAAAACCGAGGAAAATGCCTGTAACGTGACTGGAAAAGTCGTCGACCTCGGTTAACATGCGCGCCAATTCTTTGCTATCAAGGCTGCGTCGTGTTTTCTGGCCCCCCTTCCCCGCGTTCGTCCCTGCTGCTGGCGCTGTTGTTCAGCCCGATGCTGCTGGCGGACGATCTGTTTGTCGACAGTGAGGCCTTGCCGCAGATCCTGACCGCCACGCGTTTGAAACAGTCGCCGGCGGAAGTCCCCGGCAGCATGACCGTACTCGACAGCGAACTGATCAGCGCCAGCGGCGCCCGGGACATCAGCGAACTGCTGCGCCTGGTGCCGGGGATGATGGTCGGCAATATCAGCGGCAATCAGGCAGTGGTGAATTATCACGGGACCAACGCCACTGAAGCCCGACGCATGCAGGTGCTGATCGACGGCCGCTCGGTGTACCGCGCCGGGCTCGCGACCGTGGACTGGAGCGATATCCCGGTGGCCATGGAAGACATCGAGCGCATCGAAGTCTTTCGCGGCCCGAACACCGTCAGCTACGGCGCCAACGCGCTGATGGCGGTGGTCAACATCATCACCCGCAACCCGGCGGACAGCCATGGCACACGGCTGAAGCTGACGCGCGGCCAGCGCGGCATCAACGACTTCTACGCCAGCCAGAGCACCGGATGGAATGGCGGCGACCTGCGTCTGTCGCTGTCCGGCCAGGAAGACGACGGCTTCGACACTGACCGTACCGGCGCCGACTACCGCGACAACCGTCGGTTGAACCGCTTCAGCCTCGCCGTCAGCCAGACCCTGAGCGACAACCAAAGCCTCGACTGGCAGGTCAACGCCAAGGACGGGACCAATCAACGGCCTTACACCTACCGACCGGTGTTCTCCGGGATTACCGCTGCCGGGAACAATTCCGACGTAGTAGCCAAGGACTACGCCGGTTCGGTGCGCTGGAACCTGGACCTCAATCCCGATCACAGCCTTTACGTACAAGGCTCGGCCCAACACTGGGATCGTCAGCAGACCTGGCGCGCGTGTGACGCCGAAGTGTCGTTCAGCCCGCAATTGACCGAGCTGTGGCAACTCAACCCGAACTACACCGAGCGCCTGGCCCGCAACATGACCCTGTTCACCGGCCCCGGTGCACCCGCCGGTACACCGCAGGAAATGACCCTGGCCAATCAGGTGCTGGACCAGTGGCGCAACGGCGCGCGCCAGACCCTGTGCGGCGACATCGACCAGAGTGCCCGGGAATCGCGTTATGACCTGGAACTGCAGGATACCCTCAGCCTGTCCGATAGCCTGCGTCTGGTCAGCGGCCTGAACTATCGTTACGACCGGGCCGATTCCGAGACTTATTTCAACGGCACGCTGGACGACACCACCTGGCGCGCCTTCGGCCAACTGGAATGGCGCGCCAGCGAACACTGGTTGTTGCAGGGCGGCGCCATGTTCGAAAACACGCAATTGATCGGCAGCTCGCTGACGCCCCGGTTTGCGGTCAACTACCTGTTCAACCCGCGCCACAGCCTGCGCGCGGTGTACTCGGAAGCCATCCGTTCGCCGGACATGTTCGAGAACAACGTCAACTGGAGTTATCAGGTGACCAACCTGCGTCCCGCCGCCTATGGCCAGTCTTCGGCCCGCTACTTCGTCAAGACACGGGGCCCCGGCGATCTTGACCAGGAGCACATGCGCTCGCGGGAACTGGGCTACAACGGCTATTTCCCGGAATGGGGCCTGGCGCTGGACGTGAAGCTGTTCTACGACGAAATCACCGGGATGATCAGCGAGCCGCTGCGCAACAATCAGTACATCGCCAGCAACGCCAACGATTCGCGCTTTCGCGGCACCGAGACGCAACTGGACTGGCGCCTGAGTGCGGCCGACCGCCTGCGCCTGACCTACGCCTTCGTCGACGCCGAGGCGAGCAATCCGCTGGATCAGCAATTCACCGCGCGCAACAGCGGCTCGGCGGGCTGGCTGCGCGATTGGGGCCACGGCTGGAACAGCGCCCTCTTCTATTACGGTGACAACGCGCTCAACGGTTACCGCTTCGAGCGGGTCGACACGCGGATCGCCAAACGCCTCGCCCTGGGCAAGGCCCAACTGCAACTGGCCGGTGTGCTGCAACAACGCCTCGACCATGAACCAACCACTTTCGTCGACAACAATTACGACGAACGCCGCGTGGTGTATTTCAGCGCCGAGCTGGAGTTCTAGATGCGTTACGCCATGTCACGGAAGATGCCAACGCTCGGCCAATGGCTGGCCGGGCTCTGTCTGTTCCTGACAGCATGGCTGCATGGCGTGGCGGTGCAGGCGGCCGATATTCTGCTGACCGGCGCCGAAGAAAGTCCCGGCGTGCAGTCCTTCGTCCAGGCCCTGAGCGAACTGCGCCCCACCGACCGCGTACATTTCCAGCCGCTGGCCAGCCTGCCGGCGCCGGGCAAGTTGCCGTCGAGCCTGCGCCTGATTCTGCTGGATCTGCCGAGTCTCGACTGGCGCATGCAGGAAAGCCAGGGGCCGGCGACTTTGGTCCTGCGCATCAGCCGCCTGCAAGCCCGCCAACGCTTCGGCGACACGCAACCGCCCCGCTTGAGCCTGCTGTGGGCCGATCCGCCGCTGAGTCGTCAGTTGCAACTGATCCGACGGGTTCTGCCCCAGGCCGGGCGAGTCGGCGTGCTGTTCGATCAGCACAGTGAGTTCCTGCTCAAGGAGCTGCAATCGGCCGCCCAGTCACTGAATTTGCAAATCGTCCCGCAACGCTGGGACAACACCCACGACAGCCGCCCCTTGCAAGCTGTGCTGAAAAACAGCGACGTGCTGCTGGGCCTCGACGACCCTGACCTCTACAACCCGAAAACCGCGAAGAACCTGTTGCTCAGCAGTTACTCTCGGCAACTTGCGCTGGTCGGGCCGAATGTCGCTTTCGTCCGCGCCGGTAGCCTGGCCAGTACCTACAGCGATCAGAACGACTGGCTGGCAGTCCTCGACGAATTGCTCGACCGACCACCGGCCACCTGGCCGCGCACGCTCTACCCCGGGCGTTTTAAAGTCTCAAGTAATGCGCAGGTGGCTCGTTCCTTAGGGATAGAACCGATGAATGAAGCGTCTGTCGCCGCAGAGCTGGCCGAAGGAGAGCGCCGCCCATGATATTCCGCCGTTGGGACATCAACACCCGCACCCAGTTGATCAGCCTGGGTCCTGCGCTGTTGTTGACCTTGCTGCTGATCAGCTTTTTCACCTTCGTGCGCATTCAGGATCTGCGTCAGGAGCTGAACCACACCGGCCAATTGATCGCCAACCAACTCGCACCGGCCACCGAATACGGAGTGATTTCCGGCAACAACGAAGTGCTGGAAAGCCTGCTCAAGGCCACGCTGGCCACGCCGAACGTGCGGTTTCTGGAAGTGCAGGACAGCGCCAACCGGATTCTGGCCTACGTCGAACAACCGGCGGATGCGCACAATCGTCCACATCAGGTCGAGGTGTTCCAGGCACCGGTGCGGCTGCAACGCATCGCCTTGCACAACGATTTCTTTCAGGACGGCAAGAGCACCCCCGGCGTGGCCAGCGAGGATTATCTGGGGCGGGTGATCGTCGGCCTGTCCAACGACGCCTTCAGTCAGCGCCAACAGGAAATTTTGCTCAAGGCCGGGATCCTGGCGTTGTTCGCCCTGCTCTTCACGTTTGTGCTGGCGCGGCGACTGGCCGGCAGCCTGTCGCAACCGATTCGCGACATCGGTGATGCGGTCAAGGCGATTCAGGACGGCGACTACAAGACCCCGCTGCCGATTGTTGATGACACCGAACTGGGCGCCCTGTCCCAGCACATCAACAACCTGGCCCAGGCGCTGGAACAGGCCAGCCGTGAACAGCATCAGGCGATGGCGCAACTGATCCAGACCCGCGAAGAGGCGGAGAAAGCCAATAATGCCAAATCGGATTTCCTGGCGATGATGAGCCATGAACTGCGCACCCCGATGAACGGCGTGCTGGGCATGCTGCAATTGCTGGAAACCACTGACATGACCGAGGAGCAGGTCGAGTACGCGGCGCTGGCTTCCGAGTCCACCGAGCATCTGCTCAAGGTGATCAACGACATTCTGGATTTCTCGCGCATCGAGCGTTCGGAGCTCGAACTGGAGCACATTCCGTTCAACCTCGCCGACCTGATCGGCGCCTGCGCGCAGTCGTTCCAGCACAGCGCCGCGCAACGCGGGCTGGCCCTGCAACTGCGGATCCCCGAAGACATGCGCGACTTGCAGGTGCAGGGCGACCCGACACGGATCCGGCAGATACTGGTCAACCTGGTCGGCAACGCCTTGAAGTTCACCGAACAGGGACGCGTCAGCATCGAGGCACAGTGGCAGTCGCTGGATCACGAATTGTTGTGGTTCACCTGCGCGGTGCGTGACAGTGGCATCGGCATTTCGTCAGAGAGCCTGGAGCTGATGTTCAACGCGTTCCAGCAGGCCGACAGCTCGATTTCCCGTCGATATGGCGGCACCGGTCTGGGCCTGCCGATTGCCCGCACCCTCGCCGAACGAATGGGCGGCACCCTGCGTGCCCAGAGCGAAGAAGGTCGCGGATCGGTATTCACTCTGGAAATACCACTGGCTTTATATAAGCAGGCACTGCCTGCGCTGGCGGCACCGCGCACGCTGATCGGCGACGGTCACGGCGAAGGACGCAATGTGCTGCTGGTCGAGGACAACCCGGTCAATCAGACGGTGATCGAAGCGATGTTGCGCAGCCTGGGCTTTACCGTCAGCGTCGCCACCGATGGCGTGCAGGCGGTGCGCAGTGCCGGCGACAGTCGTTTCGAAGCGATCCTGATGGATTGCCGCTTGCCGCTCATCGACGGTTACGAGGCGACCCGACAGATCCGCCGTCTGCCCGGCTGCGGCCATGTTCCGATCATCGCCCTGACCGCCAATGCGTTGCAGGGCGACCGCGAAAACTGCCTGTCGGCGGGCATGAACGATTACCTGGCCAAGCCATTCAAACGCAATGATCTGCAGCAGATTCTGCAGCGTTGGGTGCAGTAGTGAGGCCCTTTCGACCATCTGTGACTGGCGTGAAAAGCGAAAGTGCGGCAGTCTTAGGCACCCGAACGGGCCTCAAAAGGGGCTTGAATAAAAATTTCAGTGCACAAGTGTACATTCATGTCCTTGGTGCTGTGACTTTCACCACAACGCAATAGTCTATGAGTAGGCTGCCGGTACGAGGCATGAACGCGTCGATCGGCCGGGAAGATTTGCCCCACCTGCCGCATGGGATTATTGAGGAGCTCGCATGACCAAACAAAACGCCTTTACTCGGGAAGACCTGCTGCGCTGCAGTCGCGGTGAGCTGTTCGGCCCTGGTAACGCGCAACTGCCCGCCCCGAACATGCTGATGGTGGATCGCATCACCCTGATCAGCGAAGAAGGCGGCAAGTACGGCAAAGGTGAATTGGTCGCCGAGCTGGATATCAACCCTGACCTGTGGTTCTTCGCGTGCCACTTCGAAGGCGATCCGGTGATGCCGGGCTGCCTGGGTCTGGACGCCATGTGGCAACTGGTCGGTTTCTTCCTGGGCTGGCAAGGCCTGCCGGGCCGTGGCCGTGCGCTGGGTTCGGGCGAAGTGAAATTCTTCGGCCAGGTCCTGCCGACCGCCAAGAAAGTCACCTACAACATTCATATCAAGCGCGTCCTCAAGGGCAAGCTGAACCTGGCCATTGCCGACGGTTCGGTGACTGTCGACGGTCGCGAAATCTACACCGCCGAAGGCCTTCGCGTCGGCGTGTTCACCTCCACTGACAACTTCTAAGGGTTATTCGCATGCGCCGCGTCGTTATCACTGGTCTGGGCATCGTTTCGTGCCTGGGCAATGACAAAGAGACCGTCTCCGCTAACCTGCGTGCAAGCCGCCCTGGCATCCGGTTCAACCCGGAATATGCCGAAATGGGTCTGCGTAGCCAGGTTTCCGGCTCCATCGACCTCAACCTTGAAGAGCTGATCGATCGCAAGATCTATCGCTTCGTCGGCCACGCAGCGGCTTACGCCTACCTGGCCATGAAAGACGCCATCACCGACTCCGGCCTGACCGAAGAGCAGGTGTCCAACCCGCGTACCGGCCTGATCGCAGGTTCCGGCGGCGCATCGACCCTGAACCAGATGGAAGCGCTGGACATCCTGCGCGAGAAAGGCGTCAAGCGCGTCGGCCCATACCGCGTAACGCGGACCATGAGCAGCACCGTTTCGGCTTGCCTGGCCACGCCGTTCAAGATCAAGGGCCTGAACTACTCCATCGCTTCTGCCTGCGCCACCAGTGCTCACTGCATCGGTACCGCCATGGAACAGATCCAGATGGGCAAGCAGGACATCGTTTTCGCCGGTGGCGGTGAAGAAGAGCACTGGAGCCAGTCGTTCCTGTTCGACGCAATGGGCGCTCTGTCCAGCAAGCGTAACGACACCCCTGAACAAGCCTCCCGTGCCTACGACGCCGACCGTGACGGTTTCGTCATCGCTGGCGGTGGCGGCATGGTGGTGGTCGAGGAGCTGGAACACGCTCTGGCCCGTGGCGCGAAGATCTACGCGGAAATCGTTGGCTACGGCGCGACTTCCGATGGCTACGACATGGTGGCTCCAAGCGGCGAAGGCGCAATCCGCTGCATGCAGCAGGCGCTGTCCACCGTCGACACCCCGATCGACTACCTGAACACCCACGGCACTTCGACTCCGGTCGGCGACGTCGCGGAAATGAAAGGTGTGCGTGAAGTGTTCGGCGACAAGGCCCCGGCCATCAGCTCCACCAAGAGCCTGTCGGGTCACTCCCTGGGCGCCGCCGGCGTTCACGAAGCGATCTACTGCATGCTGATGATGGAAGGCAACTTCATCGCCGGTTCCGCCAACATCGACGAACTGGACCCTGAAGTGGCCGATCTGCCGGTGCTGACCAAGACCCGCGAGAACGCCACCATCAACACCGTGATGAGCAACAGCTTCGGCTTCGGTGGCACCAACGCCACCCTCGTGCTGAAGCGCTGGGAAGGCAAGTAATTCCCTCCCGCTCAGCCGCACATGAAAACGCCCCGACTGGTTCGGGGCGTTTTTTTTCGCCTGGAGAAAAGCGCTTGTCCCTGTGGGAGCTGGCTTGCCAGCGATGACGTCGGCACTGCAAACATCCCTGCCGACTGACACTCCGCAATCGCTGGCAAGCCAGCTCCCACAGGGTTCTTTGGAGCGTCTGAAGATGAAACGTTTGTCATGCAACTTACCGCCCTGCGACTGAATGTCGCGGATTCTGCGGGCTCCAGCGCTGTTGCAGATTTCGCAAGAATACATTGCATAAATCGGGCGTTTACTTAGCAGGCTAACAAAATCTATAAATGAAGCCTGCACACGCCTTGCTGCAGATAACAGAGATTGGAGCTAGCAGATGACTGTAAAAGTAACTGAACGCGACGATTCACACATGTCCCATGAAGGCGTAGCCGCCGGCGTACGGATCTGGGATGTGCATCAACAAGACTTGCTGGTCGGCATGTTCCACAACGAGATCGACGCCCACAACTACAAGGCCGAACTGGAAC
The DNA here is from genome assembly GCF_014863585.1 of Pseudomonas gozinkensis. NCBI lineage: Bacteria > Pseudomonadati > Pseudomonadota > Gammaproteobacteria > Pseudomonadales > Pseudomonadaceae > Pseudomonas > Pseudomonas gozinkensis. The sequence goes on from NZ_CP062253.1 coordinate 4,871,253, forward strand.
TGCAAGAACGCCAGCGGGATCTGAAATCCGCCTGAAGCAAAACCACAGCATTGAAAACGACAAACCCCGCCATGAGCGGGGTTTGTCGTTCTACCTCAGGGCCACTTCGCAGCCAGGTAAAGTCTTTACCACATCAGATCATCAGGGATCACATAGGCCGCGTACGGATCGTCCTCGGCATTGACCTCTTCGACCTTCTCGTTGAGCTGCACGATGCGCTGTGGATCGCGTTCCTGGATCTTCAGGGCCGCCTCACGAGGAATCACTTCATAGCCGCCGGCATGGTGCACGATCGCCAGCGAACCGCTGCTGAGCTTGTTGCGCATTAGCGTGTTGACGGAGATGCGCTTGACCTTCTTGTCGTCGACGAAGTTGTAGTAGTCCTCGGTGGTCAGCTTCGGCAGACGCGAGACTTCGATCAACTGCTTGACCTGGGCGGCGCGGGCCTTGGCTTCCGCCTTCTCCTGCTGCTGACGGTTCAGCTCCTGGTCGCGCTTGACCTTCTCGGCCTGGGCTTCCTGGGCAGCACGCTGCTGGGAGTCGTCCAGTTCGATCTGGCCCTTGTGGGCCAGGCGCTGCTGTTTCTGTTTGTCTTTGCTGACCTGCTTGGCCTGCTTTTGGTTGACCAGCCCTGCTTTGAGCAACTGGTCGCGAAGGGAAAGGCTCATTGATGCTTACTCACTTAGGCAACAGCTCAGCCGCAGCTGGGCAAATTCTTTTCCTGACGTTTGGCTTCGCCCCACAGGGCGTCCAACTCTTCGAGGGTGCAATCTTCCATGGGGCGGTGGGTGTCGCGCAATGCCTGTTCGATAAAACGGAAACGTCGTTCGAACTTGCCGTTGGCGCCACGCAGTGCGGTTTCCGGATCGACCTTCAGATGCCGGGCCAGATTGACCACGGAAAACAGCAGATCGCCGATCTCGTCCGCCACCGCTTGCGGGTCATTTTCGGACATGGCTTCAAGCACTTCATCGAGCTCTTCACGCACCTTGTCCAGCACCGGTAACGCGTCCGGCCAGTCGAAACCGACTTGCCCGGCGCGCTTCTGCAATTTGGCCGAGCGGGACAGTGCCGGCAATGCGGCCGGCACATCGTCGAGCAGTGACAGTTGCTGCGGCTCGGTGGATTTCTCGGCGCGTTCTTCGGCCTTGATCTCCTCCCAGCGCTGCTTGACCTGCTCCTCGTTCAGACGCGGCACGTCCAGCGGCGCATACAGATCGCCAGTGGGAAACACGTGCGGATGGCGACGGATCAGTTTACGGGTGATGCTGTCGACCACCCCGGCAAATTCGAACCGCCCCTCTTCCCGTGCCAACTGGCTGTAATACACCACCTGAAACAGCAGATCGCCCAACTCGCCCTGCAAGTGGTCGAAGTCGCCGCGCTCGATGGCGTCGGCGACTTCGTAGGCCTCTTCAAGGGTGTGCGGGACGATGGTCGCGTAAGTCTGCTTGATGTCCCACGGGCAACCATACTGCGGGTCGCGCAGACGGTTCATCAGGTGCAGCAGGTCTTCAAGGCTATACATCATATTCTGTCTCACCACAAAACCTTGTGGGAGCTGGCTTGCCAGCGATGCAAGCACCTCGGTGTTCAGGATAATCGAGGTGATGCATTCGCTGGCAAGCCAGCTCCCACAGTTGATCGGGGTCGTTCATCAAGGAGTACGGTTACGCCGCGTTTCGATGATGTTCGGCAACTGGGAAATCCGCCCCAGCAACCGCCCCAGTGCGTCCAGCCCCGGAATCTCGATGGTCAGGGACATCAGCGCGGTGTTGTCCTCCTTGTTCGAGCGGGTGTTGACCGCCAGCACGTTGATCCGCTCGTTGAGCAGCACCTGCGAGACGTCACGCAGCAGACCGGAACGGTCGTAGGCGCGGATGACGATGTCCACCGGATAGGTGAGCACCGGCACCGGGCCCCAGCTGACCTGGATGATCCGCTCCGGTTCGCGCCCGGCCAGTTGCAGCACCGAGGCGCAGTCCTGACGGTGAATGCTCACGCCACGGCCCTGGGTGATGTAGCCGACGATCGCATCGCCCGGCAACGGCTGACAGCAGCCGGCCATCTGGGTCATCAGGTTGCCGACGCCCTGGATCTGGATGTCACCGCGCTTGCCCGGCTTGTAGCCGGTCGCCTTGCGCGGGATCAGTTCCAGCTGTTCGTTGCCGCGTTCCGGCTCGACCAGTTGTTGTGCCAGGTTGACCAGTTGCGCCAGACGCAGATCGCCAGCGCCCAGGGCGGCGAACATGTCTTCGGCGGTTTTCATGTTGGCCTTGTCGGCCAGCTTGTCGAAATCCACCGCCGGCAGGCCGAGGCGATTGAGTTCGCGTTCGATCAGGGTCTTGCCCGCCGCGACGTTCTGATCGCGAGCCTGCAACTTGAACCAGTGCACGATCTTCGCCCGCGCCCGGGACGTGGTGACGTAGCCGAGGTTCGGGTTCAACCAGTCACGGCTCGGAGTGCCGTGCTTGCTGGTGATGATCTCGACCTGCTCACCGGTCTGCAGGCTGTAGTTGAGCGGGACGATGCGCCCGTTGATCTTCGCGCCACGGCAGTTATGACCGATTTCGGTGTGGACGCGGTAGGCGAAGTCCAGCGGCGTCGCGCCCTTCGGCAAGTCGATGGCGTGACCGTCAGGGGTGAAGATGTAGACCCGGTCCGGCTCGATATCGACCCGCAGCTGTTCGGCGAGGCCACCAATGTCGCCCAGTTCTTCGTGCCACTCGAGCACCTGACGCAGCCAGGAGATTTTCTCTTCGTAGTGGTTCGAGCCCGACTTGACGTCGGTGCCCTTGTAACGCCAGTGCGCGCAGACGCCGAGTTCGGCCTCTTCGTGCATCGAATGGGTACGGATCTGGACTTCCAGCACCTTGCCTTCCGGACCGATCACCGCCGTGTGCAGCGAGCGGTAGCCGTTCTCTTTCGGGTTGGCGATGTAGTCGTCGAATTCTTTCGGGATGTGCCGCCACAATGTGTGGACGATACCGAGCGCGGTGTAGCAGTCGCGCATTTCCGGCACCAGCACGCGCACCGCACGCACGTCGTAGATCTGGCTGAATTCCAGACCCTTGCGCTGCATTTTGCGCCAGATCGAATAGATGTGTTTGGCCCGGCCGCTGATGTCGGCTTCGACGCCGGTAGCCTGCAATTCGTCCTTGAGCTGGGTCATCACGTCGGCGATGAATCGCTCGCGGTCGAGCCGCCGCTCATGCAGCAGCTTGGCGATCTGTTTGTATTGATCGGGTTCCAGGTAACGGAAGGACAAATCCTCCAGTTCCCATTTGATATGACCGATGCCGAGTCGATGCGCGAGCGGCGCATAGATGTCGAACACTTCCCGGGCGACCCGGTTACGCTTTTCGTCGTCGGCGGTTTTCACCGCGCGGATCGCGCAGGTGCGTTCGGCGAGCTTGATCAGCGCGACACGCACGTCGTCGACCATCGCCACCAGCATCTTGCGCAGGTTTTCCACCTGGCCCTGGGTGCCGAGCACCATCGACTGACGTGGGCTAAGGCTGGCACTGATCGCCGCCATGCGCAGCACGCCGTCGATCAGTTTGGCGACCACCGTGCCGAAGCGCTGGCTGACGGCCGCGAGTTCGATCTGGCCTTCGCGCACACCGCGATAGAGAACCGCGGCCACCAGCGAATCCTGATCGAGCTTGAGGTCGGCAAGAATCTCGGCGATCTCGAGGCCGGTGCTGAAACTGCCGCTGCCTTCGGACCAGAGATTCTTCGCCGCATTGGACTGTTGCTCGGCCTGGCGAGCGTACTCGCAGGCCTCTTTCAAGGCTTCGCGATCCAGTGCCAGATCGACACTGACCGCATGATCGAGCCAAGCCTCGAGATTGATACTGCCGTCAGTGTTGATCGGCTGGTGTGCTCTCACCTGTACCATCTTGCTTTACCTTCCCTACGACGCAGATTCAATGCGTCAAATCACTGACCTTCAATGCCCGCTCGCGCTCGCAGGGCCAATGCGAGCGCTACGGACGACCAGTCGGATCAGACGAGCCATCCTGGCTCGCTTCAAATAACGCCATGGCCTCGACATGTGCCGTTTGAGGAAACATATCGAGAATCCCGGCACGTTTTAACCGGTAGCCCTGCTTGATCAATTCGACCGTATCGCGCGCCAGAGTTGCAGGGTTGCACGACACGTACACCAACCGTTTGGCGCCCAGGGTCGCCAGCTTGCGCACCACCTCGAAAGCACCGTCGCGCGGTGGGTCCAAGAGTACCGCAGAAAAGCCGTTTCCGATCCACTGGGCATCGGTCAAAGGCTGGGATAAATCGGCCTGAAAAAACTTTGTGTTATGCAAATTGTTGCTAGCGGCATTCGCCGCCGCGCGATCGACCATGGTCTGTACGCCTTCGACCGCCACCACTTCACACGCGGCTTTCGCCAGTGGCAGGGCGAAGTTGCCCAGGCCGCAGAACAGGTCGAGCACGCGCTCATCGGCAGTCGGTTTCAACCAGTCCAGCGCCTGGGCGACCATGGCCTCGTTGACGCCAGCATTGACCTGGATGAAATCCCCCGGCCGGTAGGCCAGTTGCAGGTCCCATTGTTCCAGGCGGTAACCGAGCGACTGTGCTTCATCCACCGGCTGCGGTTCGCCTTCGCCATGCAGCCAGAGCTGCGCTTCATGGAACGCGCAGAAATCCTTGAGGATCGTCAGATCGGCCTCGGACAGCGGCGCCATGTGACGCAGCAGAACGGCGAGTGACGAGCCACTGAACAATTCGACATGCCCCAGCGCCTGAGGTTTGCTCAAGCGACGCAGCATCTCCGGCAAGCGGGTCATGATCGGTTGCAAGGGCTGTACCAGCACCGGACATTCGCTGATCGCGACGATGTCCTGGCTGCCGGCGGCGCGGAAACCGACTTCAAGCTTTTTGGCCTTGCTGTCCCAGCGCACGGCGATTCGGGCGCGGCGACGGTAGCCGAATTCGGGACCGGTCAACGGCGCCGCCCACTCCTCGGGTTCGGCACCGGCGACTCGCGACAACTGCTCGGCGAGCATGCGCTGTTTCAGGGCAAGCTGTTCGTCGTGGGGCAGATGCTGAACGCTGCAACCGCCGCAACGGCCGGCGTGCTGGCAAGGTGCGGGACGACGCAGTTCACTGGCGGTGAACACGCGCTCGGTGCGCGCCTCGACCACTTTGCCGTGAGCGCCGAGCACCCGGGCTTCGACCTCTTCACCGGCGAGGGCGCCGAGGACGAACCAGGTCTTGCCTTCAAAAAACGCGATGCCGCGACCGTCATTGGCCAGGCGCTCGATGCTCAGGCGCTGCTTTTTGCCGGTCGGGATTTGCGGGGCCTTGCTGCCGCCGGTGGGCTGGAAGCGCAGGCCTCTCTCATGCTTGGCCATCAGTTGGGCGCGTCGAAAATGCCGGTCGACAGGTAACGGTCGCCACGGTCGCAGATGATCGCGACGATCACCGCGTTTTCAACTTCTTTGGACAGGCGCAGCATCGCTGCCACCGCACCGCCCGAGGACACGCCACAGAAGATGCCTTCTTCGCGGGCCAGACGTCGGGTCACGTCTTCGGCTTCGCTTTGCGCCATGTCGACGATACGGTCGACGCGCTCGGCCTGATAGATCTTCGGCAGGTATTCCTGCGGCCAGCGGCGGATGCCGGGAATGGCCGAGCCTTCCATCGGTTGCAGACCGACGATCTGCACGTTGTTGTTCTGCTCCTTGAGGTAGCGCGACACGCCCATGATGGTGCCGGTGGTGCCCATGGAGCTGACGAAATGGGTAATCGAACCCTGGGTCTGACGCCAGATTTCCGGGCCGGTAGTGGTGTAGTGCGCTTCAGGATTGTCGCCGTTGGCGAACTGATCCAGCACCTTGCCACGGCCTTCGGCTTCCATCCGCTGGGCCAGATCGCGAGCGCCTTCCATGCCCTCTTCCTGGCTGACCAGAATCAGCTCAGCGCCATAAGCGGTCATCGCCGCTTTACGTTCGGCGCTGGAGTTGTCCGGCATGATCAGGATCATCTTGTAACCCTTGATCGCGGCGGCCATCGCCAGGGCGATCCCGGTGTTGCCCGAGGTCGCTTCGATCAGCGTATCGCCTTCGTGGATCTGCCCGCGCAACTCGGCACGAGTGATCATCGACAGCGCCGGACGATCCTTGACCGAACCCGCCGGGTTGTTCCCTTCGAGCTTGAGCAAAAGGGTGTTGCTGGTGACACCGGGCAGGCGCTGCAAACGCACCAGCGGCGTGTTGCCGACGCAATCGGCGATGGTTGGGTACTGCAAGGTCATGGCGTTTTTCGCAATCCGGACAGCGGGGGCGCCTATCATACCGGCAAACCTGCGCAGGCCATATCACGCAAAGTGTGGTGCTTATGGTTTCTTGGAATAAGCAATAAAAGTCGCGCCAGTGGTGAGACTTTTTGGTGATGCAAAAAGCCTCATCGCTGGCAAGACAGCTCCCACAAGGGGAAGTGCCGTTGATGGAAAGTCTCACCAGTGGTGAGACTTTTGCGGTATTCACACAATCTGCGGGCGAGTCATGTGCACGGTGGGAGCTGGCTTGCCAGCGAAGACGTCGGGACTGACAGCACTGTCATCCGCCACCAACCGAAGATTCAAGCGCAATCCCGACGGGCCGTTCTCGGCCCACAGGGTTCCGCCCTGACGTTGCACCGCGTTCCTCGCGATGCTCAGCCCCAGACCAAATCCACCATCCCCCGGCCGCGAACCATCGAGTCGGGTGAAGGGCGAGAAGATCCGCTCAAGATCCGCTTCGGCCACGCCGCCGCCCTCGTCCTCCAGCCACAGGTGCCAGTAATCGCCATCTCGTCGCCCGTCGAGCCGCACGATGCCGCCCGGTGGCGAATGACGAATGGCGTTGCGCAGAATGTTTTCCAGGGCCTGGGCCAGGGTGTTGAGATTGCCGCGCACCCAGCAGGAAGCTTCAACGCCGCACTGCAACTGCCCGACCGGGCAGCAGCTTTCGTAGCAGGCGTTTTCGGTGAGCATTTCCCACAGCGCCTGAATCTGGATCGCCTCGTCCGGCAACGGTGCGCGTTCGGTGTCGAGCCAGGCCAGTTGCAGGGTGTCTTCCACCAGCCGTTGCATTACGTCGACTTCGCGACCGATGCGTTCGCGCAACGGTTGCAGCTGCTGCTCGCTTTCGCTGGCGACCCGCAGCCGGCTCAAGGGTGTGCGCAGTTCGTGGGACAAATCGCGCAGCAATTGCTGTTGCAGGGCCACGGTGGATTGCAGGCGTTCGGACATCGAGTCGAAGGCACGGGCCAGTTCGCCGAGTTCATCGGGGCGCTGGGTGATGCCGCTCGACAACCGCACATTCAGTTGATCGGCGCGCCACGCATTGGCCTGCTCGCGCAGATTGTTCAGCGGCACCACCAGCAGGCGATACAGGCCGACGCACAGCAGCAAGGTGAACAGACCGGGAATCACACCGTTGGTGATGACCCGCCAGAACACCCGGTATTTTCCCGGCAGGAATCTTTCGGGCAATTCGATGACCAGACTTCCGGCGGCAGGCTCAGTCGGGAACGGCACACGCAGCCATGGCCGACCTTTCTTGTGAATCGGCCAGTCGAGGCCGCGTAGAAAGGTCAGGTGCTGGATTTCCTGTTCGTTCAGCGGATCACTGCTCAGCGACTGCAAGTTACCGCTGATTACGCCAACCCAGCCGGCTTCGCGCATCTCCATGCTCTGCAACCAGCTATCGATGCCTTTGCGTTCGCCCTGCTGCCAGGCTCGCTCTGCCTCGGCGGCGTAACGGGTCAACGTGCCACGGGCCTCGTCGGAGAGGAACTGGTTGCGCTCCTCCATGTACCGGCCCCAGGACCAGCTCAGCCAGATCATCAACAGACAGAACGCCACCAGCAGACAGGCGAGTTTCCAGAACAGCGAGTACCGGCCCGGCAGGTCAGACACTTTCATCGACGGCACTCAGTACGTATCCCTTGCCCCACACCGTGCGCACTTCACGCTCGGTGTAACCGACCGACTTGAGTTTGCGGCGGATCTGGCTGATGTGCATGTCGAGGCTGCGGTCGTGGGCCGCATAACCGCGCTGCAGAACGTGCTGATAAAGGAAGGCCTTGCTCAGCACTTCCTCATCGTTGCGGTTGAGGGTTTCCAGCAGGCGGTATTCGCTGCGGGTCAGGCCGGCGGGTTGATCGAGGTAAAACACCTCGCACTGCTCGTCGTCGAAACGCAGCCCGCCGACCGGCACCACCGGGGTGACAGTAGCCGGACGACGGTCGAGGGCGACGCGGCGCAGGATCGCTTCGATCCGTACATGCAGCTCGGCCATGCTGAAGGGTTTGGGCAGATAGTCGTCGGCGCCGAGGCGGAATCCGCTGATACGGTCGGCCTCGGCTCCCAGCGCCGACATCAGCAGCACCGGCGTGGAATGACTCTGACGCAGTTGGGTCAGGACATTCAATCCGTCCAGCCCCGGCAACAGAATATCCATCAGCACCACATCGAACGGCTGGCGTCGCGCGATGCTCAGGCCTTCGCTGCCGTTCTGGCACCAGGTGACCTGAAAGCCGCTGCGGCCCAGTTGTTCATGGACATAGGCACCGAGGACGGGATCGTCCTCGATGGAAAGAATGCGGGGCTGGCCAATAGAGACAGGAGTCATGACTATCTGCAAATAATTCTCAGTTGGGCGATTATTCAAGATTGCCCGGCGCCCGGCAACCCAAGCTTGACCTGTCGGACAGATGACCGGCCTGCGAGTGAACAACCACGACATCATTTTTCCCAAGATTGCCCGCAAGCAAATCGCTACACTGCGCCGATACCGCGTGCCGGACGCACGTGTGAGTCAACGATCAGCGGGATGCAGGAGAAAGGCGTGCTCAAGAAACTGGGAATCAAAGGTCGCGTATTGTTGCTGACCCTGTTGCCGACCAGCCTGATGGCACTGGTGCTGGGCGGGTATTTCACCTGGACGCAGCAGTCCGACCTGCAAGCCCAACTGATGCAGCGCGGCGAAATGATCGCCGAGCAACTGGCTCCGCTGGTGGCACCGGCCATGGGCCACGGCGATGCCGAACTGCTCGAACGCATTGCCACCCAGTCCCTCGAACAACCGGACGTGCGCGCCGTGACCTTCCTCGCGCCCGACCGCTCGCCCCTCGCCCACGCCGGCCCGACCATGCTCAATCAGGCGCCGAGCGGCGACAGCGCGCATTTGCTGCGACGCAGCGGCAACGATGCCACTCGCTATCTGCTGCCGGTCTTCGGCAAACACCGCAACCTTGCCGGCGAACTGATCCCCGCAGAATCCGACCGCCTGCTCGGCTGGGTCGAACTGGAGCTGTCGCACAACGGCATGCTGTTGCGCGGCTATCGAAGCCTGTTCGCCAGCCTGCTGCTGATTGGCGCAGGCCTGGCCGGCGCCGCACTGCTGGCCTTGCGCATGGGCCGCACGATCAACCGCCCGCTGAGCCAGATCAAACAGGCCGTCGCGCAGCTCAAGGACGGTCACCTGGAAACCCGCCTGCCACCGCTGGGCAGTCAGGAGCTGGATGAACTGGCGTCCGGCATCAATCGCATGGCCGGCACCCTGCAAAACGCCCGGGAAGAGTTGCAGCACAGCGTCGATCAGGCCACCGAAGACGTGCGCCAGAACCTGGAAACCATCGAGATCCAGAACATCGAGCTGGACCTGGCCCGCAAGGAAGCGCTGGAAGCGAGCCGGATCAAGTCCGAGTTCCTGGCCAACATGAGCCACGAGATCCGCACGCCGCTCAACGGCATTCTCGGCTTCACTCATCTGTTGCAAAAAAGCGAGCTGACCCCGCGCCAGCTCGACTACCTGGGCACCATCGAAAAGTCCGCCGACAGCCTGCTGGGGATCATCAACGAGATCCTCGATTTCTCGAAGATCGAGGCCGGCAAACTGGTGCTCGACCATATACCGTTCAACCTGCGCGACCTGTTGCAGGACACCCTGACCATCCTCGCCCCCGCCGCCCACGCCAAGCAGCTGGAACTGGTGAGTCTGGTCTACCGCGACACGCCGTTGTCGCTGGTCGGTGATCCGCTGCGGCTCAAGCAGATCCTGACCAACCTGGTGAGCAACGCGATCAAGTTCACCCGCGAGGGCACCATCGTCGCCCGCGCCATGCTCGAAGAAGAACACGAAGACAGCGTGCAATTGCGCATCAGCATTCAGGACACCGGCATCGGCCTGTCGAACCAGGACGTGCGCGCGTTGTTCCAGGCTTTCAGCCAGGCCGACAATTCGCTGTCGCGCCAGCCCGGCGGTACAGGTCTGGGGCTGGTGATTTCCAAGCGCCTGATCGAACAGATGGGCGGCGAAATCGGGGTCGACAGTACGCCGGGCGAAGGCTCGGAATTCTGGATCAGCCTGAACCTGCCCAAGACCCGCGACGACGCCGAAGACCTGCCCGCCGCGCCGTTGCTCGGGCGCCGGGTGGCGGTGCTGGAAAACCACGAACTGGCGCGTCAGGCCCTGCAGCATCAACTGGAAGACTGCGGCCTTGATGTCACGCCGTTCAATACCCTGGAAAGCCTGACCAATGGCGTCACCGGCGCCCATCAGACCGATCAGGCCATCGATCTGGCGGTGCTCGGTATCACCAGCAACGACATGCCGCCGGAACGCCTCAATCAGCACATCTGGGACCTTGAGCACCTCGGTTGCCGGGTGCTGGTGTTATGCCCGACCACCGAGCTGACGCTGTATCACCTGTCCGTGCCCAACCCCCACAGCCAACTGCAGTCCAAACCGGCCTGCACCCGCAAACTGCGCCGGGCGTTGTCGGACATGGTCAACCCGCGCCAGTCGCGCAGCGAACCGGGCGAACCGTTGTCGAGCCGCGCGCCGAAAGTGCTGTGCGTCGATGACAATCCGGCCAACCTGTTGCTGGTGCAGACGCTGCTCGAAGACATGGGCGCCAAGGTGCTGGCCGTGGAAAGTGGTTATGCCGCGGTCAAGGCGGTGCAGAACGAAACCTTCGATCTGGTGCTGATGGACGTACAGATGCCCGGCATGGACGGACGCCAGAGCACCGAGACCATTCGCCAGTGGGAAAGCGAGCGGCATTGCACGCCGCTGCCGATCGTCGCCCTCACCGCCCACGCCATGGCCAATGAAAAACGTGCGCTACTGCAAAGCGGCATGGACGACTACCTGACCAAGCCGATCAGCGAACGCCAACTGGCGCAGGTCGTGTTGAAGTGGACGGGCCTGGCGCTGCGCAATCAGGCGCCGGACCGTGGCGGTGAAAGTCTGCTGGGCAATCAGGAACTGCCAATTCTCGATCACGAAGAAGGCTTGCGCCTGGCTGCCGGCAAGGCGGATCTGGCGGCGGACATGCTGGCGATGCTGCTGGCTTCGCTCGAGGCCGATCGCGAGGCCATCCGCAACGCCCGCGACAATCAGGATCAGAACGGTCTGCTCGAACGGGTGCACCGCCTGCATGGCGCCACCCGTTACTGCGGCGTGCCGCAATTGCGCGCTGCCTGCCAGCGCAGCGAAACCCTGCTCAAACAGCAGGATCCCAAGGCCTCGACCGCGCTGGACGAGCTGGAGCGGGCGATCAATCGTCTGGCGGCCCAGGCGAAGATCAGCGCCTGATCCACGGCAATGCCGGTCAACGCCGGCGCGGCTACAGTTGTCGCGGGTGATTTGCGCCCGCGTCGATGCTCCAGGAGGATTTCATGCGCACGATCGTTTTCAGCAGCCAGACCTACGACCGCGACAGTTTCCTCGCCGCCGACTGCCCGGCCGGGATCGAACTGCACTTCCAGCCGGCCCGGCTCAGCCTCGACACGGCGGCGCTGGCCGAACATCACGAGGTGGTCTGCGCGTTCATCAACGATGACCTCAGCGCGCCGGTGCTGGAACGTCTGGCCGCCGGCGGCACACGCCTGATCGCCCTGCGCTCGGCCGGCTATAACCATGTTGACCTGGCCGTCGCCAAACGCCTTGGGCTGGCCGTCGTGCGCGTTCCGGCCTACTCGCCCCACGCGGTGGCCGAGCATGCGGTGGCGTTGATCCTCGCCCTCAACCGACGTCTGCACCGCGCCTACAACCGCACCCGCGAGGGCGATTTCAGCCTGCACGGTCTTACCGGTTTCGATCTGGTGGGCAAAACGGTCGGCATTGTCGGCACCGGGCAGATCGGCGCGACCTTCGCGAAAATCATGCACGGCTTCGGCTGCGAACTGCTGGCCTACGACCCTTACCCGAATCCCGCCGTCGAAGCCTTGGGCGCGCGCTACCTGAGTCTGCCAGAGCTGCTGGCACAGTCGCGGATCATCAGCCTGCACTGCCCGCTCAACGAACAGAGCAAACACCTGATCAACCGCGACTCGCTGGCGCACATGCAACCGGGGGCGATGTTGATCAATACCGGGCGCGGCGGGTTGGTGGACACGCCGGCGCTGATCGACGCCCTGAAGGACGGTCAGCTCGGTTATCTGGGACTGGATGTGTATGAAGAGGAAGCGCAGCTGTTTTTCGAGGATCGCTCCGACTTGCCGCTACAGGATGACGTGCTGGCGCGGCTGCTGACGTTCCCGAATGTGATCGTCACCGCGCATCAGGCGTTCCTGACCCATGAAGCGCTGGGCGCGATTGCCGCGACCACCTTGCACAACATCGCGACCTGGGCGGCAGGCAAGCCGCAGAACCAGGTCGAAGGCTGAACGATCGGACTCAGACCGGGGGCGGCGTCGGAGAGATCGCCACGCACAGGATCAACAGCGCCAGCCAGCCGAACCCCAGGAAGCGCTGCTTGAGGGAGTGCCCGCTACGCAGCAGGAACCAGACAAACACCATAGGCATCAGGAACACCATGATCTTCAGCCAGCCTTCCACCGGGCGCGAGCCGTCCGGGTTCACCACCGGCTCGACGGGCTGGGTACGGCGGCGTCGCCCCGCAGCAGCCGGCATCACTTTCGGCCGCTCGGGGGCCGGCGGCGGAACGTGAGCTTCAGGCACTGCCTTGTTGCGCGGCAGGCTGCCAAAGGAAATCGTCGACGTTCCCTTTTCGGCGTAAGGAGCCTGCGCCTCTGCCAGCGGAGCTCCGCAATGAATGCACGCTGTGGCTTCGGAGCTGATGCTCCGCTTGCATTCATAACATTCGATCAGCGCCATGTTCCGTTCCTTGCAAATGAAGGCGGCAGTTTGCCACGACTGCGGTGTCGATTTGAACCGGATCGAAGGTCGCACGCGCGCATCATTCTGCAATCCGGCCCGTGCTAGCATGTCGCGCATATTTGGAGGACCCATGGTCGAACACGATTTCCGCTACACCCTGATGAACCCGCAACACACTCTCACCGAATGCCGCGCCCTTGTTCCGGGCCGCTATCAGGTCACCGGCAACGGTGGCTCGATCCGCATCGGCGATGTGCTGGTCGTGACCCTCAAAGGCAGCAAGGACTTGTCCATGCGCCTGACCGTCGACACCGTCCGCCACCTGATCAACCCGCCGGGTCAATGGACTGCCATGACCACCGGCCCGGTGTTCGGTGAACTGGCGATCCACACCTGGCAGGTCAACTGCGACAGCTGCGCCAAGGAGCTGAGCTTCGAATTCGCCGTGGACGCCAAACTGGGCAAGCCTGCGGAAAAACCGGCCGCCACGGCACGTATTGCGGAGCTGGGCTGGAAAGCCGTCGGCGACAAGCACCTGTGCCCGAAATGCCAGGAGCCGGCGTGATGAAACACCTGGCCCTGACCGCCGCTGTCGGCGCTGGCCTGATGGGTTGCGCCGCGGAGCCTGTGCAACTGCAACAGAACCGCAGCTACATTCTGGAATGGATCGGCGAGCGTCCGCTGATGGACTATAGCCACCTGACCGTGACCCTCGGCGACGATGGCCGGGCGTATGGCAATGGCGGCTGCAACCACTGGTTTGCGCCGTACACCCTGGAAGGCGACAAGCTGAGCTTCGGCAAGATCGGCAAGACCCGCAAACTCTGCGCACCGGCGCTGATGGAGCAGGAACAACGCTTCCTCCAGGCCCTGGAACACGTGGAACGCTGGGACATTTCGCCGATCGAGCAGATGCGCTTCTGGCCTGCCGAAGGCAAGCCGTTGCGCTGGTGGCTGGAAGAAGGCTGAGCCTTCGAATCGTTCCCACGCACAGCGCGTGATCGCTCTCACACTCTGCGTGGTAACGCCGCCCCGGACGCTCCGCGTCCGCTTTGACGCAGAGCATCACGGGATGCATTCCCACGCGGAGCGTGGGAACGATCAGCGACGATCAGCCAAGGCGAATCAGTTGGTCGCCTGCAACGCCTCAAGCTTGGCCATCACCCCCGCCGCCGTCTGCTCGCCCATCAACTGTTCCCGCACCTTGCCCTTGTTGTCGATGATGTAAGTCACCGGCAAGGCTTCACTGCGCGGCAGTTCGAACAGTTCCGACGGATCCTGCGCCAGCACGGTGAACTTGATGCCCAGTTTTTCGCTGGCGCTCTTCAGTTCTTCACCCTGCACGTTGTCGAAGTTGACCCCGAACACGCCGATCTTCTTGCCCTTGAGCTCGTCGGCCAGGTGATTGAGTTCCGGGATTTCCGTGCGGCACGGGCCGCACCATTCGGCCCAGTAATTGAGCACGACCCATTGTTTGTCGAGGCGCTCGGACGCCACTTTCTGCCCGTTCTGGTCGATGCCGTAGTCGTTACCGCAGCCCCCCAGCATCAACGCCCCGATGATCGTCAATGCCGCTGCCAGTGCCCGTGTCATGTCGTGTTCCTTGTGAAAAATTGAATGCGCCTGCGACCCATCGCCTCCCAAGGTTCTGGATTGCGCGCTGCACAGTTAGAATAGCCGCCACTCTACGCAAGAAGCGACCCGCCCATGACCGATCTGACGCTTTATCACAACCCGCGCTGCTCGAAATCCCGCGGTGCGCTCGAACTGCTCGAAGCCCGTGGCCTGACACCGAACGTGGTGCGCTACCTCGAAACCCCGCTGGACGCCGCGCAGATCAAGGCCTTGCTCGGCAAGCTGGGCATCAGCGCACGGCAACTGCTGCGCACCGGCGAAGACGAATACAAGACCCTGAACCTGGCCGATGCCAGTCTCACCGAGAAACAATTGATCGAAGCCATCGCGGCGCATCCGAAGTTGATGGAGCGACCGATTCTCGAAGCCGGTGACAAAGCCGTCATCGGCCGTCCACCGGAGCAGATCCTGGAGCTGCTGCCGTGAGTGCGCCGTACATTCTGGTTCTGTATTACAGCCGCAGCGGCTCGACCAACGAGATGGCCCGGCAGATTGCCCGGGGCGTCGAGCAGGCCGGCCTCGAAGCGCGCCTGCGCACCGTGCCGGCGATCTCCACCGAATGCGAAGCCGTGGCACCGGACATTCCGGATGAGGGCGCACTGTACGCCACGCTGGATGACCTGAAGAACTGCGCCGGCCTGGCCCTCGGCAGCCCGACCCGTTTCGGCAACATGGCCGCGCCGCTCAAGTACTTCCTTGATGGCACCAGCAACCTGTGGCTGACCGGCGCGCTGGTCGGCAAACCGGCCGGGGTGTTCACGTCCACTGCCAGCCTGCACGGCGGTCAGGAAACCACCTTGCTGTCGATGATGCTGCCGCTGCTGCACCACGGCATGCTGATCACCGGCCTGCCCTACAGCGAATCGGCGCTGCTGGAAACCCAGGGCGGCGGCACGCCGTATGGCGCCAGCCATCACGCCGGGGCCGATGGCAAAAGCGGCCTCGATCAACACGAAGTGGCGCTGTGCCGCGCCCTCGGCGCACGCCTGGCCAAGACGGCCCAGAAACTGGGGAACTGAGATGGCCAGAAAGCCGAAAGTCCTGCCCGCCGTCGATTGGCTGGAGCCACGGGTGCGGGCGATGCGGGTGATCAGTCTGCTGTGCTTTTTCGGCCTGGCCGGACTGCTCGCCGCTTATTACCTGGTGTTCGCCGACCTGCATGGCGCGCGGCCGTGGGTGATTCTGCTGATCGAGCTGATTCCGTGGATCGTGCTCGCGCCGGGCATGATCATGGGCAGCGCACGCGGACATTCGTGGATGTGCTTTGTGGTGAACCTGTATTTCATCAAGGGCGCACTGGCAGCGTATGACCCGAGCCGGCAGCTGTTCGGCGTGCTGGAGATGATCGCCAGTCTGGCGGTGTTCTGCTCGGCGCTGTTGTATGTGCGGTGGCGGTATCAGTTGAACCGCAAACTGGCGGGCGAAGGCGAGATCAGCGTCGCCTGAGCGGACGCCTTCGCGAGCAAGCTCGCTCCCACAGATTTTTAGGTAATACACAGAGGTTGTGAACACCTCGAATACTGTGGGAGCGAGCTTGTTCCGGGCGGCGTTCCGACGATTGGAGCGACCAGGTCTCAATGGTTGACGGTGTAGGCCAGCATCATCGAGATCTGGCTCATCGGCCGTCCGCCGCTTTCTTCATGCCACTGATTGAACGCGTTCTGCACCGTCGCCAGATCCCGCAGGCTGGTCGGTGCCTTGTCGACGATCTTCTGTGCATTCAGCGCCGCGACCACGTCGTAGCTCGGCACAAACGTATCCTTGCCGACCATCCGCAAGAAACGTGGCGCCGACAGGCCGCCCAATTGGTGGCCGTGCTTTTTCAGGTAGGTCCACAGGCCGACGATATCGGTCACCGGCCAGTCGGCCAGCAACGCGCCGAAACTGCCCTTCTCTTTCTCGACGTCCAGAATGAACTGCGCATTGCGCGGCACGCTTTTGAGTTTGCCCAAGTGACGGATGATCCGCGCGTCCTGCATCAGCCGCTCAAGGTGTTCGGCGCTCATCAGCACGACTTTTTCCGGGTCGAACTTGAAGAACACTTCTTCGAAGGCCGGCCACTTGGCGTCCACCAGGCTGTGCTTGAGCCCGGCACGGAACACCCGCAGGGCCATGGTCGAGAGATATCGGTCGTCGCTGATCTTGCGCAATTGCGCCGGGGTCTTGGGAACGGGCAGATGGGCTTCCAGTTCAGCCGCCGAACCGAAGCGGTTCAGACAGTATTCGTGCAGCCACTTGTAGTCGCGCATGCCCTCTCCTTTTGAATGAAACGAAAAACCAATGTGGGAGCGGGCTTGTTCCGGGCGGCGATCCGACGATTGCGGTGTGTCATCCAGTGTTGATGCCGGCTGACACGACGCTTTCGCGAGCAAGCTCGCTCCCACAGTGACGGTGTTTACAGGTTTACGACGTTGACGAATCGCGAAGCCGCCGTCTCGTCGATCTTCAGGCTGGTGAAGTCGAACAGGTTACGGTCAGCCAGCTGCGACGGGATCACGTTCTGCAGGCTGCGGAAAATGCTTTCGGTACGGCCCGGGGTCTTGCGCTCCCAGTCCACCAGCATTTCCTTGACCACCTGACGCTGCAGGTTTTCCTGGGAACCGCAGAGGTTGCACGGGATGATCGGGAATTGCTTGAAGTCCGAGTAGGCCTGGATGTCTTTCTCGTTGCAGTAGGCCAGCGGACGGATCACCACGTTGCGGCCGTCGTCGGCGCGCAGCTTCGGCGGCATGGCCTTGAGGCTGCCGTTGAAGAACATGTTGAGGAAGAACGTCTCGACGATGTCGTCGCGGTGATGACCGAGGGCCATTTTGGTCGCGCCGATTTCGTCGGCGAAGGTGTACAGCGTGCCGCGACGCAGGCGCGAGCACAGCGAGCAGGTGGTCTTGCCTTCCGGGATCAGTTCCTTGACCACCGAGTAGGTGTCCTTCTCGACGATGTGGTACTCGATGCCCAGCTCTTTCAGGTAGGCCGGCAGCACGTGCTCGGGGAAACCCGGCTGCTTCTGGTCCATGTTCACGGCGACGATCTCGAACTTGATCGGTGCAACCTTCTGCAGGTGCATCAGCACGTCGAGCATGGTGTAGCTGTCCTTGCCCCCGGACAGGCAGACCATGACCTTGTCGCCGTCTTCGATCATGTTGAAGTCGGTGACGGCTTCGCCGGCCAGGCGGCGCAGGCGCTTTTGCAGTTTGTTCTGGTTGACCGTAAGAGTGCCCATGACGCGAAATCCGTGAGGTGTGACGAAAGGCGGGCATTTTACGCAAAAACACCGGGGTTGTGGCCACAGGTTGTCGCCCCCTCGAATGCCCGTTTGCACAGACCCCGACGCGATTACCCCGAGATTTTACAGCGCGATTTGCTCTAAGCCCCTATCACCTGTGCGGTTAAGACCTTTCTATACTGCGACATAAGGTCGCACACAATCTGAAGACCTGTATTTGCTCGGCCGCATTGGCCCGTAGGCGCTCCGCTGGGGGGCGATGGCAATAACGAGAGGAGTGACTGGCATGATCCATCACGTAGTGGGACTTTTTACCCACCCCGATCAGGAATGGAAAGAAATCCGTGGCGACCAGGAAGAAAGCATCAGCCACATGTACCTGACGCACACACTGATTCTGGCGGCGATCCCCGCTGTTTCGGCGTTTATCGGCACGACTCAGGTCGGCTGGGTGATCGGCAACCGCGCACCGGTGATGCTCACCGTCGAAAGCGCGTTGTGGATGACGATCATGTCTTATCTGGCAATGCTCGGCGGGGTCGCGGTCATGGGTGCCTTCGTGCACTGGATGGCCCGCACCTATGACGCCAACCCGAGCCTGGCCCGTTGCGTGGCGTTTGCCACCTACACCGCGACACCGTTGTTCGTCGGCGGGCTGGCGGCGCTCTATCCGCACATGTGGCTGGGGATGATCGTCGGCACGGCGGCCATCTGCTACACGGTGTACCTGCTGTATGTGGGGCTGCCGACCTTCATGAACATTCCGTCCGACGAGGGCTTCCTGTTTTCCAGCTCGGTGCTGGCGGTGGGTCTGGTGGTGCTGGTCGCCATCATGGCGTTTACCGTGATTGTCTGGGGACTGGGCGTGGGTCCCGTCTACACCAATTAGCGACCGGGTTCTCCCGAGAAGAACAAGATCCGCCAACACAGGCCGCCGCGAGGCGGCCTTCTCGTGCCGGTTGAAAAAGAGCGACGACCATTCGGCAGCTCGACGATTCG
This sequence comes from Pseudomonas gozinkensis, assembly GCF_014863585.1. Lineage (NCBI taxonomy): Bacteria > Pseudomonadati > Pseudomonadota > Gammaproteobacteria > Pseudomonadales > Pseudomonadaceae > Pseudomonas > Pseudomonas gozinkensis. The sequence continues at coordinate 4,890,246 of NZ_CP062253.1, forward strand.
CAACGCTGCGGGGTTGCGGCATACTCGACGCCTCTGGAGATCCATCAAGCATGCCCGAGCAACTCAATACCCGCGTCGAAGACTGTTTCCAACTCGCTGAATCCTTTTTCAAACGTCCTTTCAAACGCCCCGTGGTGAGCCTCAAGCTGCGCGGGCAAAAAGCCGGGGTCGCGCATCTGCACGAGAACCTGCTGCGCTTCAATCCGCAGCTGTACCGGGAAAACACCGAACACTTCCTCAAGCAGACCGTGGCCCACGAAGTCGCGCACCTGATCGCCCATCAACTGTTCGGCGACCGCATCCAGCCTCACGGCGAGGAGTGGCAACTGATCATGCGTGGCGTCTACGAATTGCCGCCGGACCGTTGCCACACCTATGAAGTCAAACGGCGTAGCGTGACCCGATATATCTACAAATGTCCGTGTGCGGATAGCGATTTTCCGTTTTCGGCGCAGCGCCATAGCCTGGTCCGGCAAGGGCGGCGGTATCTGTGCCGGCGCTGTCGCAACACCCTGGTATTCAGTGGCGAGATGCGGGTCGAGTAATTCCCCATCTCGTTCCCACGCTCTGCGTGGGAATGTATCCCGTGACGCTCTGCGTCACAGTGGACGCGGAGCGTCCATGGCGGCATTCCCACGCAGAGCGTGGGAACGATCTGCTGACCGGGAGCTGCGAGCTACGCGACGACTTTCGCGGCACGCAGTTCGGCAATTCGCTCAGGACTCAACCCCAACTCCGTCAACACCTGATCCGTATGCTGCCCCAACGCCGCACCAACATGCCGCGGCGCCGGTAATGCTTCGGAAAACTTCAGCGGGCAGGCGATCTGCGCCTGCACCGAGCCATCCCCACGCGGCACCTGGGTCACCAGTTCCCGCGCCTGCAATTGCGGATGCTGCACCGCCTCGCCCAGGTTCAACACCGGTTCGACACAGGCATCGATCCCGGCGAACAATTCGCACAGTTCAGTAAAGTCATGCTTCTCGAATTCGACCTTCAAGGCGTCCTTGAGCGCCCGTTGTTGCTCAGGCTTGGGTGACAAGCCCTGCGCCGCCAGTTCCGGCCGGCCCAGCGCCGCACACAGTTGCTGCATGAAGGCCGGCTCCAGACTGCCCACCGACATCCAGCGCCCGTCCCGGGAGCGGTAGTAATCGTAGAAGCTGCCGCCATTGAGCATCTGCTCCTCCCAGCCCGGTTCCTCGCCGCAGGCCAGATACCCGGCGCCGGCCATGGCATTCAGACTGAATGCACAGTCGGTCATGCTCACGTCCAGATGGGTGCCCTGCCCGGTTTGCTGGCGGGAAATCACCGCTGCCAGCAAGCCGATCACCCCATGCAGCGAGCCGCCAGCGACATCCGCGACCTGCATGCCCAGCGGCAACGGCCCGCTGTCGACACGCCCGGTGTAACTGGAGAGCCCGGCCAGCGCCAGATAGTTGATGTCGTGGCCGGCGCGATCCTTGTACGGGCCGGTCTGGCCGTAACCGGTGATCGAGACATAAATCAGCTTCGGATTGATCGCCTTCAGTGCCTCGTAACCCAGCCCCAGCCGCTCCATGACACCGGGGCGAAACTGCTCCAGCACGATGTCGTAATCCATCAGCAATTGCTTCACCAGCTCCAGCGCCTCGGGTTGCTTGAGATCCAGCGCCAGGCTGCGCTTGTTGCGGTTGAGATAAGCGTGACTGGCCGAGACGCCGTGATCGTGGGGCGGCAACACTCGCACCAGGTCGAGTCGGGTCGGCGACTCGATGCGCAGCACCTCGGCGCCCATATCCGCCAGCAACAGCGAGGCGAACGGCCCCGGCAGCAGGGTCGAGAAATCCAGAATCTTCAGTGAGGCCAGCGGTGCAGACATGGGCGATCTCCATCAACGATGCATGCAGCCTAGGCAGCCATCGACGATGAGGCAATTACCGGATCCATCCGTTGCGCTGACCGTTGCGCTCAAATCGTGCATTTAAATCGCAGGCAAGAAAAAACCCGCCGAAGCGGGTTTTTCCATTCAAGCGATGCTTACTTCACATTGCTTGGGGTTGGGCCTTCGGCCACGCCCAGGTCATCTTCAGGACGGGTATCGGCGATACCGCGACCGCCCGAGGCCAGCTCGGCGTCCAGTACGTCGGTGTCCAGCTCCTTGACCCACTTGGCCACAACGATGGTGGCAACGGCGTTGCCGACCAGGTTGGTCAGGGCACGGGCTTCGGACATGAAGCGGTCGATACCCAGGATCAGCGCCAGACCGGCAACCGGCAGGTGACCGACCGCCGACAGGGTGGCCGCCAGCACGATGAAGCCCGAACCGGTCACACCGGCTGCGCCTTTGGAGGACAGCAGCAACACCACCAGCAGGGTAATCTGGTGAGTGATGTCCATGTGGGTGTCGGTCGCCTGAGCGATGAACACCGCAGCCATGGTCAGGTAGATCGCGGTACCGTCGAGGTTGAACGAGTAACCGGTCGGGATCACCAGACCCACTACCGATTTCTTCGCACCCAGACGCTCCATCTTGATCAGCATGCGTGGCAGTACCGATTCCGAAGAGGAAGTACCCAGCACGATCAGCAGTTCTTCACGGATGTAGCGGATCATCTTCAGCACGCTGAAACCGTGCATGCGGGCGATACCGCCGAGCACGATCAGGATGAACGCCAGGCAGGTGATGTAGAAGCAGATCATCAGTTGACCCAGCTGCACCAGCGAGCCGACGCCGTAGGCACCGATGGTGAACGCCATCGCACCGAAGGCACCGATTGGCGCGAGCTTCATGATCATGTTGATGATGTTGAACATCACGTGGGCAAAGCGATCGATGAAGTCCAGGATCGGCTTGCCGTAGGCACCCAGGCGGTGCAGGGCGAAACCGAAGATCACCGAGAACATCAGCACTTGCAGGATGTCACCGGTGGCGAACGCGCCGACGATGGTGGTCGGGATCACGTTGAGCAGGAAGCCGACAACGCTCTGGTCTGCGCCTTGAGCCACATAGGTTGCGACTTTCGAGGCGTCGAGGGTGCTGACGTCGATGTGCATGCCGTTGCCCGGTTGCACGATGTTGACCACGATCAGGCCGACCAGCAGGGCGATGGTCGAAACGATTTCGAAGTACAGCAGTGCGTAACCGCCGGTCTTGCCGACCGATTTCATGTTCTGCATGCCGGCGATGCCGCTGACCACGGTGCAGAAGATGATCGGGGCGATGATCATTTTGATCAGTTTGATGAACCCGTCACCCAGCGGCTTTACGGCCACGCCGAACTGCGGGTAGTAGTGGCCGAGCGCAATACCGATACAGATTGCGACGATCACCTGGAAATACAGGGATTTGTACAGTGGCTGACGAGTCGTCATTGCAAAGTTCCTCAAGAGTCCCGCGCGGCAACATCCATCTGTTGTACGCGACACTTGAATTGCGAACCCTCCTGCACTGGAGGGATTTGTTGTGTCGAACGGCGCTTTTCCGGACCGGCTCGGCGCACGCTTCTGTCGCTCTTATCGCAAACGTCGTGCCACTTTGGTGCAAATCGCTGCAAGCCTTTTGATATCAGGGGATACGGGTTTTTCTGTGTCACCGTTCGGTTACTCAAGTGTGGCGGATTTCCGCCAACTCGCCCGACCTCGTCCTACAATTTGGCGGAAATCCGCCTTGTTACCGATCAAAGGCAGCCGCTACCATCGGTCGCCAGAGGAAGGATCTGCCGCTCATGCGCGAACGCACCATCGCCAGTCACTTTGCCCGCGCCGCCCTCGGTGGCGCGCGGCGCTCGGGTTACGACTATTCGGACCTGCTGCAGCAACTGGGCATCAGCCCCGAACTGCTCGACGAGCCGCGCGCGCGGATCGCCCCGGAGCAATTCACCCAACTGATCCAGAACCTGTGGCTGGCCCTGGACGACGAATACCTGGGCTTCGGCAACGCGCCGAGCAAACCCGGCAGCTTCGCCATGATGTGCCACGCCATCATTCATTGCCGCAGCCTGGAGAAGGCTCTGCAACGCGGCTTATTGTTTTATAGCCTATTCCCGGAAGCCCCGCGCCTGACCCTGACCCATGAAGACGAATGGGTGCGCCTGAGCCTCGACGATGCGCAATTGTGGGACCCGGATCACTTTCTCAGCGAGAGCCTGCTGGTGATCTGGCACCGCCTCGGCAGTTGGCTGATCGGCCAGCGGATTCGTCTGGAACAGGCAAGTTTCAGCTACCCGAAACCGGCGCACGGGGCGGAATACGATCTGCTGTTTTCCTGCCCGCTGGAGTTTTCGGCAACGCAAAGCAGCCTGGTGTTTCACAGCCGCTATCTGCACATGCCGCTGTTGCAGGACGAACGCACCCTCAAGCATTTTCTCGAGCGCTCCCCCGCCGACCTGCTGTCCCGCCCGGATGACGGCAACAGCCTCAGCAGCCGGCTGCGCCGTTTGCTCAGCCATGACAGCACACGCTGGCCGGACCTCGAAGCCGTGGCCGCGCACCTGCACATCAGCCCGCAAACCCTGCGCCGGCATTTGCGCGAGGAAGGCACCAGTTTTCAGGAATTGAAGGATCAGTTGCGGCGGGACATTGCGATTTATCACTTGGGGCGGGCGGATCTGTCATTGCAACAGATCGCCGAGCAGCTCGGCTTTTCCGAGCCGTCGGCGTTTCATCGGGCGTTCAAGAAGTGGACGGGGCTGACGCCGGGGGCTTATCGGGCGCAGGAGCAGTAAGGCAATCAACAATCCTGTGGTGAAGTCACTGGCCCCATCGCTGGCAAGTCGAGTCGTCGCACCGCAGCTCCCACAATGTCCAAGCCGTACCTCAAAACCTGTGGGAGCTGGCTTGCCAGCGATGGGGCCCGAAAGGCCACCACCTAAACCGCCGGGAAATGAATCCTGAACGCCGCCCCGCCCATCGGCGAATCCCCCAGGGTCAGCTTGGCGCTGTAGCTCTCGATGATGTCCTTGACCACCGCAAGACCAATCCCCTGCCCCGGATGCTGGCGGTCCAGGCGTTCGCCGCGCTCGAGAATCCGTGCGCGCTGATCCGGCGGTACGCCGGGGCCGTCGTCTTCGATGCAGAGTTCGATTCCGGAATGGCTTTCACGCACGCTGATGCGCACTTCGCCCAGGCACAGGCGATAGGCGTTTTCCAGCAGGTTGCCCATCATCTCCAGCAAGGCGCCCTGCTCGATCGGCACGTAGCAGTGCTCCGGCAGATCGAAGGCGACGCGCACGTGTTTGTCGCGGTAGACCTTGTCCAAGGTGTCGCAAAGGCTTTGCAGCACCGGGCGCAGGCGCACCTGATGGCGCACCAGACCGCTTTTGCGCAGGCTGGCGCGTTGCAACTGGTAGCCGATCTGCTGGCTCATGCGTTCGATCTGGGTGTGCAGCACCCACGCCTGATCGCGGTCTTCGGGGCGCTGGGCCATGTCTTCGCTGACGCCTTGCAGCACCGCCAATGGCGTTTTCAGGCTGTGGGCCAGATCGTCGAGGGAGTCGCGGTAACGGCTGCGCTGCTGGCGTTCGCTGTGCAGCAGGCGGTTGAGGGAACCGGTCAGGCGCAGCAGTTCACGTGGGTGCTGTTCGCTAAGGCTTTCGAGGGTGCCGCCTTCGATTTCGTCGAGTTCCTGACTGAGCCGGCGCAAGGCTTTCAGGCCCCAGGTCAGGCCGATCCACAGCAGCGCGAGCAGCACCAGGAGCGCCGCACCAAAACCGAGGTAGAGATTTTCCCGCAGGCCTTCGAGGGTGATTTCGTACTCGCGCACCGGTTGCAGGGCCACGATACTGAAGGCCGCGCTCTTGCCACCGAGCAGTTTGACTTCGACGTCGTAGACGAAGAATTCCTGACCGTTGGCCTCGCGGATCCGCGCGAACTCGTTGCCGAGGCCGTCGTAGCGCGGCGTGTAGTTGATCTTCTCTTCCTGGGTACCCTTCGAACGCCAGACCAGATGCCCTTCGCGGTCATAGATGTAGCCGAGCAAGCGGTTGTCCGTGAGGTTGAAGCGCTCGTCGGGCAACTGTGCCGGCATCATCAAGCGGTTGTTTTCAACCCGCGCGGCGGAGATCAGCGTGGTGACGTCGGACGCCAGGCGCTGCTCGATCGAGTCCTGCAGCGCGAGGCTGAACGCGCCCTGCATCGCCGGGAGCAACGCGAGCATGAACAACACCGCCAGGGTGGTGGCGGCGAGCATCAGCCGAACGCGAAGGGAACGGATCAAGTGCAGCGCTCATTGAACAGGTAGCCGAGGCCGCGCACGGTGTCGATCGGCTTGAACCCGGCCGGGCCTTCGAGCTTGCGGCGCAGTCGGCCGACCAGCACTTCGATCACGTTCGGATCGCGCTCGTCGTCATCCGGGTACAACTGCTCCATCAGCCGATCCTTGGGCACCACTTGCTGGTGATGACGCATGAGGTATTCGAGGATCCGGTACTCATAGGCGGTCAACGCCAGGGGTTGTTCGTCGAGGGTCGCCTGCTTGCGATTCAGATCCAGCAACAGTGGGCCGGCGACGATGGTCGACTGGGTGAAGCCGCTGGAGCGGCGCAGCAGCGCATTGAGCCGCGCCTCGAGCTCTTCGAACTGGAACGGCTTGACCACGTAATCGTCGGCGCCGGCGGCCAGGCCTTCGACCTTGTCCTGCCAGTTGCCACGCGCGGTGAGGATCAGGATCGGAAAGGTCTTGCCGCCCGAGCGCAACTGGCGGATCAGGTCGAGCCCGCCCATGCCCGGCAGGCCAAGGTCGATCACCGCCAGGTCAAAGTTGAATTGGCCGGTCTGGTACAACGCCTCTTCGGCGTTGGCCACGGACTCGACCACGTGACCGCTCTCCGTCAGGCGGGTTTGCAGGTGATGGCGCAACAGCGCTTCATCTTCGACGACCAACAGTTTCATGACGCTCTCCCGGGTAAATCGACAACTCCAAAGGCTTTCGCCTCACATGGCTGCGCCGGGTCGCCCCTCGAAGGACGACCCGGCGCGGGCCTGACGCCAATCGCTTAGAAAGCGTAGTTGGCCGACAGGTAAGTCTGGGCGCTGCTGGTCAAATCCAGCGAGCCTTGCTTGCTGCCGCCGCTCTCTTTCATCTCGGTGCTGGCGTTGCTGCGCAGGTAACGGTAACCGAGTTCGACCGAGGTGTTCTGCGAGACTTGCTGCAGCACACCGAACTGGCCGCCGACGGCGTAACCGATGTCGCTGTCGCGGCTGTAGCTCGGCGAATCCTGGGTCAGCTTGGTCAGACCGGCCGTGGCGCCGCCGAACAGCTTGGTGCTGCTGCCCACCGGGTAGAACAGATCGTAGCTGCCCAGCAGGTTTTCCTGGCGCAGTTTAATGCCATTGTGCGAGCCGGACACATTGTCGTAGGTGGCGTAGTAGCGACCCTGGCTGTTTTGCTGGCCCAGACGCACGCCGTAGGTGTTGTTACCGTCGATGGCCGCCGTGGCGTCCGGGTGGCCGAGGTTGTCGTTCAGCGCGTTGGATTTCTTGATCTTGTCGCTGGTCTGGCCAAAGGTCAGGCCGGCGAAGTTGGTGGTGGTGTCGGCATGGGCGGCGATGCTTGCGCTCATGACAGTGAAAGCCAGCAGCAGTTTGTTCAAACGAGTCATTGAGTGTTCCTCAGTTGTGCTCTTCGGGTATGGCGCAAGGTTACTGAGCTTCCCCTGTACCGCCCCTGAACGCTCTCTGAACCTGGCCTGAATGAAATGAACTAGGCTGGTTTGACCCCTTATTGTCAGGAGACCCGATCATGCGCCTGCTTCTAACCCTCGCCCTCCTTGTCTTCAGCGGCCTCAGCCAGGCGGCGATCAAGACCGAGGAAATTCCCTACCAGAGCGCCGACGGCACGAAGCTGATCGGTTACTACGCCTACGACGATGCGATCAAGGGCCCGCGCCCCGGCGTGGTGGTGGTGCATGAATGGTGGGGACTGAACGACTACGCCAAGCGCCGCGCCCGGGACCTTGCCGGGCTCGGCTACAGCGCGCTGGCCATCGACATGTACGGTGAAGGCAAGAACACCGAGCACCCGAAAGACGCGATGGCCTTCATGCAGGCGGCCACGCAGAACGCCGATGCGGCCAGCAAGCGCTTTCAGGCCGGCCTTGATCTGTTGAAGAAACAGCCGCAGACCGACAAGGATAAAATCGCCGCCATCGGTTACTGCTTCGGCGGTGGCGTGGTGCTGAATGCCGCGCGTCAGGGTGTGCCGCTGGCCGGCGTGGTGAGTTTCCACGGTGCGCTGGCCACCAAGACTCCGGCGACGCCGGGCAGCGTGAAGGCGAAAATCCTCGTCGAACACGGCGCGCTGGACAGCATGGTCACCCCGGACAACGTCGCGGCGTTCAAGTCGGAAATGGACAAGGCCGGTGCCGACTATCAATTTGTCAGCCTCGACGGCGCCAAGCACGGTTTCAGCAATCCCGACGCGGATCGCCTGAGCCACGGCGATCACGGTGGCCCGGATATCGGCTACAACAAGGCCGCCGATGAAAAATCCTGGGCGGACATGCAGGCGTTCTTCAAGAAGATCTTTGGCTGAACCCCTGTTGCTGATCGTTCCCACGCTCTGCGTGGGAATGCATACAGTGACGCTCCGCGTCACACAGCGAAGGGACGCGGAGCGTCCCGGGCGGCATTCCCACGCGGAGGGTTCGACGCCTCGACGTGGGAACGATCACAGGCCGAGGCCGCAGCGTCGGAACGATCACGGTTCGACGGTTCGGCGTAGGAGCGATCACGTCGACACTATCCAGCCCGAAGACAACCCGGCAAAATGCCCGACATGACTGCCAGCCCTTTCCTCCCCGCCTGCTGCACCCCGCTCAATGCCCATTGGCCGCTGCCGACGGTGTTGCCTGACACTGTGCTGCTGAGCACCCATTTCGATCCGTCGCAACTGCTCGGCGATGACTTTCGCCGCAGCGCCATCGAGCCGCCGCCGAGCATCCAGCGCTCGGTGGCCAAACGGCAGGCGGAATTCCTTGCCGGGCGGATTTGCGCCCGGGCGGCGTTGCAGCAACTGGAAGGCTCAAGCAGTGTTCCGGCCATCGGCGAGGACCGCGCCCCGGTGTGGCCGGCGCACATCTGCGGGTCGATCACCCACAGCACCGGCCGTGCGGCGGCGATTGTCGCCAACAAACAGCACTGGCGGGGGCTGGGCATGGATCTGGAAAACCTGCTCAACGCCGAACGCGCCGAGCGTTTGGCCGGAGAGATCCTGACCCCGCCGGAAATGCAGCGCATGGCCGCCGGCTCCCGGGATCAGATCGCGCTCTGCGTGACCCTGACCTTTTCGGTGAAGGAAAGCCTGTTCAAGGCGCTGTACCCGATTGTGCAGCAGCGCTTCTACTTCGAACACGCCGAAGTGCTGGAGTGGAATGAACAGGGTCAGATCCGGCTGCGGCTGCTGACGGATCTGTCCAGCGAATGGCGCAACGGCACGGAGCTCGATGCGCAATTCGGCGTGCAGGACGGGCAGTTGCTGAGCCTGGTCAGCATCCCTGCCTGAAGTTTTTAGCGCCTGTTCGGGCCTCATCGCTGGCAAGCCAGCTCCCACAGGTTCGAAGGTGTACACAAAGTCTGAGTTCATCGCAGGCACAGTGGGAGCTGCGGTGCGACGATTCGACTTGCCAGCGATGAGGCCAGTGAAACCCACACAACCTTCAGCGCCGCTCCTGATTCCTCGGCCAGCTCAGGCTGAAACACGCCCCGCCCAGACTCTTGCTCTTGCCGATCAGCGCCCGGCCGTCGTGCCAGTGAATGATCCGCCGCACGATCGACAGACCCAGGCCGTGCCCCCCGGACGCCCGGGTGCGACTGTCGTCCAGGCGCAGGAACGGCGTGAAGATTTTCTCCCAGGCGGTTTCCGGCACACCGGGGCCGTCGTCCTCGACATCCACCCGACAGCGCATCTGCCCGACCTGATAACTGACCGTGACCTTCGAGCGCGCATGGCGCATGGCGTTGCTCACCAGATTCTGCAGAGCGCGGTGCAGGTAACGCGACTCAGCCTCGACCCAGGCGTCATCGCAATCGGCCGCCGACAGGCACAGACCGCGTTGCACCGTGACTTCGGCGCGCAGAGGCGCCAGTTCTTCGATCACCTGATTGACCAGTGCATCCAGGTCGATGCGCTGGAACGTCAGCGCTGGCGAGCCCTGCTCCAGCCGGGCGTACGTGAGCATTTCGTCGACCAGTTTGTCGAGGTCCTCGATGTCGTGATCCATGCCCTCGCGGTATTTCTCCAGCGCCTGCGGCGTGGTGGCCGAGCCGATCATCTCCAGACCGAAACGCAGGCGCGCCACCGGTGTGCGCAATTCGTGGGACACCGCGCGCACCAGTTCACGCTGGATCGCGAGCAGCTGCTGCAAGTGCTCGGCCATGCCGTTGAACGCCGCCGCCAGTTTGCCCACCGAGTCGGCACCACGGGCCGGCACCCGGGTTTCCAGACTACCTTTGGCGATGCGCGTGGCCGCGGCTTCGAGCCCGCGCAAACGCCGTTCGAGCTGACGTACCAATAAATAGACGATCAGGCCGATCAGGGTCAGGCCGAGGGCGGCGATCAGCACCAGCCATTCCGGCGGGTACGGATTCATCTGATACAGCGGCCCGATTTCCAGCACCCACGGCGTGCCGACCATGCCGGCGAACACCCGGATCGAATCGCCGCCCTTGCCCAGCGCCATCACCGTATCGCCCTCGGACACCCGACGGCTCTGGTCTTCGTCCATGTCGGCATCGCTGACGGTGACCAGCCGCAAATCGAAGCCGAAGCCTTTGTCTTCCTTCAATTGCGCCAGCCGTTTGGGTTGCTCACCCACGGGCACCCGCACCAGTTCATCGGCCAACAGGTAAATGGTTGCCCGGGCCAGTTGCTCGCTGATCTGCTGCACCTCGCCCACCAGCACCCGTTGTTCCTTGTCGCTGACCAGTCGATAGACCTTGGCCGCGTGCGGGCCGGTCTGTTCGACCAGCGCCTGGCCACGCTGCACGCGGGTCCGCTGGGTCAGGTCGAGGTCGGTCTGTGCGAAGGTCTTCAGCGCCAACGGAATCCCGAGCAGCCGTTCCCACACCAACAAGGCGCGATGGCGCTCGGTTTCGTTCATCGGTTGCAGGTTGTCAGCCATCAGCGAAAACGTGCCGTGGGCCAGACGTTCGCGGTATTGCTCGCTGCGCACCTGATTGAGCAGGTGCAACGCCAGCACGCCGAGCACCGCCACCAGAATCAGCGCCGCGCACATGCCGCCGTAGATGCGCAGGAAGATCGAATTCACAGCGGCAGGTCTGCGCAGGCTTCCGGCACGAACAGGTAGCCTTTGCTGCGGATGGTCTTGATCAGGCGCGGGTGATCGGGGTCATCACCGATCTTGGGCCGGATTCGCGAGATACGCACATCGATCGAACGGTCCTGACCGTCATAACCGATGCCGCGCAGTGCGGTGAAAATTTCTTCTCGGGACAAGATCCGTCCGGCGTTGGACACCAGCAGCCAGAGCAGGTCGAATTCGGCGCTGGTCAGCTCGATGCCGCTGTCACTGAGCCAGGCTTCGCGCAACGCGTTGTCCACCAGCAGCGGGCCGAATTGCAGCCGACGCGGATTACCTGCCGACGGCTCCGGTGTGTCACTGCGTCGCAGCAACGCCTGGATGCGCGCCAGCAGCAGCCGTGGGCGCACCGGTTTGCACACGTAGTCATCGGCGCCGAGGTCGAGACCGAGAATCTGGTCGGCGTCATCGGTGCGCGCAGTGAGCATCAGGATCGGCCCGTCGTAGCGGTCGCGCACCTTGCGGCAAATGCTCAGGCCGTCTTCGCCGGGGAGCATCAGGTCGAGGATCACCAGGTCCGGCTGTTCCTTGATGATCCGCGCCGCCGCCAGCGCGCCGTTGCCTTCGATCTCCACGCGCAATCCGTTGGCTTGCAGGTATTCACGGGTCAGTTCGGCCAGACGCTGGTCGTCCTCGACTATCAATACCTGCCAGGCTTCTTGCTCCACGGGTGACCTCTGCTTGCCGATACATATAAAGGAAGGATCCTCCCGTCTTTTTGTCATCTTTAAGGAGGATAAGAATGCATGCGCATGGGCCGATTGTATAAACGGCGAACAACCAGAACACAAGTCGGTAAATGCGTTCGGACAAGGCGGATTTTTGTGATAGGGTTCGCGCCCTCAAAATTCCGCCGCGGCATTTTTTTGCGGTGGAAAACAGTGACAAACGGTCTAGCTCAGCAGGTTCGCGGCCTACACGTGAATTCGACATTTCGCACACAATTTACGCACAGGGTTATCCACAGGCTGTCCGTTGCAATCCTCCCCCAAAACGCATTATCTTGTAGCCCGCGCTTGAAAAAACCCTACATGTAGGGGTTGAGGCCAAAAAACCAAACACAAACCGGACAGTGAATTCAAGGCTTTTTATTGCCATTGTCGGGTTGAACCAAACGTATTTTCAGAAGCCCAAACCGCGCCTGCGGATGGCTACCGTTTTTCAGCCGATCACGGCGTAAACGGTACGGGTGTTGCAGTCCCAAACTGCTCCCCGAAAGGAATGCGGTTTCACGCGTATCGCGCGAACCGAAGACTTCGGCATGGAAGCGGCGCCCACAAGGCCCCCTTCCTGAACTGTCCCGAAGTCGTTACCCGGCAACTGCCGGTCGTAGTGCTTCAGGACGGAACGGTGGGCACCGTGATGGTGCCCAAACAAACATAGAGAACGTGGAGACACCCATGCAAACCGACACAACTCGCGAGAACCCGCAGGGCACCTTGCCGCAGGCCGCCGATTCGAATTCGGATCTGGCTGCCACCGCGCCTGGCCAACTGCGTGTGATCAAGCGTAATGGCACTGTCGTTCCTTACACCGATGACAAGATCACCGTCGCTATCACCAAAGCGTTTCTCGCAGTTGAGGGCGGCACCGCTGCTGCTTCGTCGCGAATCCACGACACCGTTGCCCGCCTGACCGAACAGGTCACCGCAACCTTCAAGCGTCGCATGCCATCGGGCGGCACCATCCACATCGAAGAAATCCAGGACCAGGTCGAGCTGGCCCTGATGCGTGCCGGCGAGCAGAAAGTGGCTCGCGACTACGTGATCTACCGTGACGCCCGTTCCAAGGAACGCGCCGTTCGCACCACCGCCGAAGCTCCGGTACAGGCGCACCCGTCGATCCGCATCACCCGCGCCGACGGCAGCCTCGCGCCGCTGGACATGGGCCGCCTGAACACCATCGTTACCGAAGCCTGTGAAGGTCTGGCCGAAGTCGACGGCGACCTGATCCAGCGCGAAACCCTGAAGAACCTGTACGACGGCGTGGCCCTGAACGACGTCAACACCGCGCTGGTGATGACCGCCCGTACCCTGGTCGAGCGCGAGCCGAACTACTCGTTCGTGACCGCCCGCCTGCTGATGGACACCCTGCGTGCCGAAGGTCTGGGCTTCCTGGGCGTGGCCGAGAGCGCCACTCACCACGAAATGGCCGACCTGTACGCCAAGGCGCTGCCGGCCTACGTTGCCAAAGGTATCGAGTTCGAACTGCTGAACCCTGTGCTGGCCTCCTTCGACCTGGAAAAACTGGGCAAGGCGATCAACCACGAGCGCGACCAGCAATTCACCTACCTGGGCCTGCAGACCCTGTACGACCGTTACTTCATCCACAAGGATGGCGTGCGCTTCGAACTGCCGCAGATCTTCTTCATGCGCGTGGCCATGGGCCTGGCGATCGAAGAGAAGCAGAAAGAAGACCGTGCGATCGAGTTCTACAACCTGCTGTCCTCGTTCGACTACATGGCTTCGACTCCGACCCTGTTCAACGCCGGTACCCTGCGTCCACAGCTGTCGAGCTGCTACCTGACCACCGTGCCGGATGACCTGTCTGGCATCTACCACGCGATCCACGACAACGCCATGCTGTCGAAATTCGCCGGTGGCCTGGGCAACGACTGGACGCCGGTGCGTGCACTGGGTTCTTACATCAAGGGCACCAACGGCAAGTCCCAAGGCGTGGTTCCGTTCCTGAAAGTGGTGAACGACACCGCCGTTGCCGTTAACCAGGGTGGCAAGCGCAAAGGCGCTGTCTGTGCCTACCTGGAAACCTGGCACATGGACATCGAGGAGTTCATCGAACTCCGCAAGAACACCGGTGATGATCGTCGTCGTACCCACGACATGAACACTGCCAACTGGATTCCTGACCTGTTCATGAAGCGCGTCTTCGATGACGGCAAGTGGACCCTGTTCTCGCCGTCCGAAGTACCGGACCTGCACGACCTGACCGGCAAGGCCTTCGAAGAGCGCTACGAGTACTACGAAGCCCTGACCGAGTACCCGGGCAAGGTCAAGCTGTTCAAGACCATCCAGGCCAAAGACCTGTGGCGCAAGATGCTGTCGATGCTGTTCGAAACCGGCCACCCATGGCTGACTTTCAAAGACCCGTGCAACCTGCGCAGCCCGCAGCAGCACGTCGGCGTGGTCCACAGCTCGAACCTGTGCACCGAGATCACCCTGAACACCAACAAGGACGAGATCGCGGTCTGCAACCTGGGCTCGATCAACCTGCCGAACCACATCGTCGACGGCAAGCTGGACACCGCCAAGCTCAAGCGCACCATCGATGTAGCCGTGCGCATGCTCGACAACGTGATCGACATCAACTACTACTCGGTGCCGCAAGCGAAGAACTCCAACTTCCGCCACCGTCCGGTCGGTCTGGGCATCATGGGCTTCCAGGACGCGCTGTACCTGCAGCACATCCCTTACGGTTCCGACGCTGCCGTCGAGTTCGCCGACAAGTCGATGGAAGCTGTCAGCTACTACGCGATCCAGGCTTCCTGCGACCTGGCGGACGAGCGCGGTTCGTACGAGACGTTCCAGGGTTCGCTGTGGTCCAAAGGTGTACTGCCGCTGGATTCGCAACAGATCCTGATCGAAGCACGTGGCCAGAAGTACATCGACGTCGACCTGACCGAGTCCCTGGACTGGGCACCGGTTCGCGCCCGTGTACAGAAAGGCATCCGTAACTCGAACATCATGGCCATCGCACCGACCGCGACCATCGCCAACATCACCGGCGTATCGCAGTCGATCGAACCGACCTACCAGAACCTGTACGTGAAATCGAACCTGTCGGGCGAATTCACCGTTATCAACCCGTACCTGGTTCGCGACCTGAAGGCTCGCGGTCTGTGGGACTCGGTCATGATCAACGACCTGAAGTACTACGACGGTTCGGTTCAGCAGATCGAGCGCATCCCGCAAGAACTCAAAGAGCTCTACGCGACCGCGTTCGAAGTGGACACCAAGTGGATCGTTGACGCCGCCAGCCGTCGTCAGAAGTGGATCGACCAGGCCCAGTCGCTGAACCTGTACATCGCCGGCGCATCGGGCAAGAAGCTGGACGTGACCTACCGCATGGCCTGGTACCGTGGTCTGAAAACCACCTACTACCTCCGTGCCCTGGCCGCGACCAGCACCGAGAAGTCGACCATCAACACCGGCAAGCTGAACGCTGTTTCCAGCGGCGGCAACCACGGTGACGATTCGGTCCTGGCAGCCCCTGCCGGCCCGGCTCCAGTACCGAAGGCTTGCGCCATCGACGAGCCGGATTGCGAAGCTTGCCAATAAGCTGAGCTGAATCGGGCGTTGCGAAACGCCTGATCCGAGAAGCCCCCGACAGACCTCTGGTTTGTCGGGGGCTTTCTTTTGCCCGAGAGAAAAGCCTCCCCACCTGCCTCGGCAAACCAAAGGATGAGCATTAGTCTGATTGCTCCCTTTGCCCCGCCCTTCCCCTGCTTCCAATCAAAAAACACAGGCATAAAAAAGCCCCTCAACAAGAGGGGCTCCTTCACAGCCGGCTACCAGAATCAGGTCATCTGAATGATGGTCTGCATGATGGTGCTCTGAGTGGAAATGGTCTTGGCGTTCGCCTGGTAGTTGCTCTGGCCCTTGATCAGGTCCACCAGCTCGTTGGTCAGGTTAACGTTGGACTCTTCCAGAGAGTTGGATACCACTTCACCCAATGTGCCGGTTTTCGGGGCATCGTAGCCCGGAACACCCGAAGCGAATGTCTCTTTCCAGCTGGTGCCACCGATCGGCTGAAGGCCTTGCTCGTTGGTGAAGCTGGCCAGTGCAACCTGGCCGATGGCCTTGCTCTGGTTGTTGCTGAAGTTGGCGAACAGCGTGCCGGTGCCGTCGATGGTCAGGTTGGTGATCTGGCCAGTGGCGTAACCATCCTGAGTCGGGATCGAACGCGCGGTGTCAGCGTTGTATTGAGTGGTCTTGGCCAGGGAAATGGTCACACCAGCCGGGTTTGCTGCCGCGCCGTTAGGGGTGAAGACGCCGTTGGTCACGGTGCCCGGTACCCAGCCAGTCAGCTTCAAATCGCTGCTGATGATCGGGTTCGGCGCAGGAGGCGGCAACGTGCTTGGCGTGCTGACTTGCAGCAGCTTGCCGGAGCTGTCGAACGTCAGGGTCGACGCGACAGGAGGAGTAGTGACCGGGTTGCTACCGGTTGCGTCCGGGTTGCGACCGTCGACCAGGGTGTAAACCTTCCAGGTGTTGTCGGAGGTTTTCACCATGTATTGATCCATGACGTGGGAGTTACCCTGGGTGTCATAGATCGGCGTGCTGAACGACTTGGTGTACGACTCGAGCTTGGCCGGATCGAACGGGAAAGCGGTCTGGTCGATCGGTTTTTCCGACGAGTTCAGGTTGATCGTCGACGTCACGGACGACGTGGACTTCGGCGCCAGGTTCGAGGTGTCGATCTTCAGGTCGGTCAACACGCCGTTGATGATCTTGCCGTTGGAATCCACACCGTAACCCTGCAGGCGCGAGGTGTAGTCGGTGTTGGTGATGTAGCCGGCGTTGTCGACCTTGAACGTACCGGCACGGGTGTAGGAGATCGAGCCGTTGTTGCTCATGGTGAAGAAGCCGGAACCGTTGATGCCCATGTCCAGCACGTTGCCGGTGTTGTTGATGTCACCCTGGGTGAACTGTTGGGAAACGTTGGCCAGACGCACACCGTTACCGATGACCTTGCTGCCGCTGCCCAGACGGGTCGACGAGTACACGTCTTCGAATTCCGCGCGGGAGGATTTGAAACCGGCGGTCGCGACGTTGGCGATGTTGTTGCCGGTCACGTCCAGTTGCTTGTTGGCTGCATAGAGACCGCTAAGGCCGATATTGAAAGACATATTCCACTCCTTTGTGCCGGTTAGTCGGCTCTATATACCAATGGTTTGTACTTTGGACAGGGCGACCGTGCCCTTGCCGGACAGGTTGAGCATCAGCTCGCCGCCGGTCTGGCTGATGGTCACGCTGTTGACAGTGGCCGGCAGGTAAGTTGCCAGGTCCGTCGCGGTGCCGTTGATCGACGCGTTGGCCTTGAAGGTGTAAGTACCGACTGGCACCAGGGTGCCGGACGAATCCTTGCCGTCCCAGGTGAAGCTGGCAGGGCCGGCGGCGCGACTGCCCAGATCGATGGTGCGTACGGTTTTGCCGCTGCTGTCGGTAATGGTCACCGTACCGCCGGCGATGGAAGACGGAACAGTTGCCGTACCGGTCAGGCCCTTGCTCGGATCATCGAGCTGCGCAGTGTTGGTCTGCACGATCACATTGCGGCCAACCAGCGAAGAAGCCTGCAGGGCTTGCGACGAGTTGTAGTTGCCGGCCAGCGAACTGACGGTGCTGTTGAGGGTAGTGATTCCCTCGAGGCTGCTGAACTGCGCCAACTGGGCAACGAATGCACTGTTGTCCTGCGGGTCCAGCGGGTTCTGGTTTTTCAGCTGGGTGACCAGCAGTTGCAGGAACGCATCCTTGCCCAGGGCCTGGCCGCCGGTCGCGCTGTTGGTCGCCGAAGCAATGCCGCCGGTGGTGGTGCTACTGGTCTTCTTCGAAGAGTTGGCCAGTATGTCCTTCATCGTCAGGCTGCTGGTGGTATCGGAAACACTCATGGCAGTCGCCCCTTATCACTGACCGAGGGTCAGTACTTTCTGCATCATGGTTTTGGCGGTGTTCATCATTTCGGCGTTGGTCTGGAACGACCGGCTCGCGGAAATCATGTCAGCCATTTCTTCCACCACGTTGACGTTCGGGTAGTAGACGTAGCCCTTGGCGTCGGCTGCCGGATGATTCGGCTCGTAGCGCGCTTCAAGGTTGCTCTGGTCTTCGACCACACCCATGACCTGCACGCCTTGACCGGCTGCATCCTGGTTCTGGAACAGCGAATTGCTGCCGCCGCTCTGACCGCCCTGGAACATGGTGGCGAACACCGGGTGACGGGCGCGGTAGGTCTGGTCGATGCTCGACGAGACGGTCTCGGCGTTGGCGATGTTCGAAGCCACGGTGTTGAGACGGGTGGTCTGGGCGCTCATGCCGCTGCCGGCAATGTTGAAAACGCTGGACAGGGACATGGATTACTCTCCGCGCAGGGCTGACACCAGCCCTTTGAATTTGCTGTTGAGCAGGGTGAAGCTGGCCTGGAAGCCGACGGCGTTTTCCGCGTAGTTCGACTGTTCCAGTTGGGCGTCCACAGTGTTCTGGTCGATCGACGGCTGCATCGGCGTGCGATACATCAGCGACTCGTCGCCATTGCCCAGGCCTTCAGCTTCGATGTGACGACTGTTGGTCATGTTCAGGGCGATGGTGCCGTTGGCGCTCTTCTGGCTCTGTGCTTCGAGCACTTTGGAGAACTCCAGATCCCGCGCCTTGTAGTTCGGGGTGTCGGCGTTGGCGATGTTGTTGGCCAGCACTTCGGCACGCTGGGCGCGGAAGCCCAGAGCCTTTTCGTGAATGCCGAGCGCTTTATCGAAGCTGATGCTCATGTCGGGAACCTTCAGGTGACCGGATTTTTCGTAACAGGGTTATAGCAAGCGTCGTGCCAGTTTCAAAAAGCCCCGGATTACGGGGCTCTGAACGGAGTCGGCAACACGGCAATGCCAGAAAAGCGGCAACCGGTTTCCGCCACATGCCGCTTTTCTGCCGCCTGCTGCCACCGGAAAAACTGCAGGCATAAAAAAACGGGAGCCCTGAGGACTCCCGTTTCTTGTGTTGCCGGTCTTGATCACTTCGCCTGGTAGATGATCCCCGGGCTGCACTGAACCATCTGGTAATGATCCGGCAAACCGTTCAGCGCTTCGGAAGCGCCAAGGAACAGATAACCGCCCGGCTTCAGTGTGCTGTGAATGCGCAACAGGATGTCCTTCTTCACCTCGGCGGAGAAGTAGATCAGCACGTTGCGGCAGAACACGATGTCGAACTTGCCAAGGCTTGCGTAGCTGTCGAGCAGGTTGAACGAGCGGAACTCCACCCGGTTCTTGATCGGCGCCTTGATCACCCAGCGCCCCGGCCCTTTCGGGTCGAAGTAGCGCTGCAGGCGATCGGCGGACAGACCGCGACCGATCGCCAGGCTGTCGTACTCGCCGGTCTTGCAGTTGGTCAGCATGCTGCCGGACAGATCGGTGGCCACAATCTGCACGCCCATCTTCAACTGGCCGATGTTGGTCCGCTCGAACTCGTCGATCGACATCGACAGCGAATAGGGCTCCTGCCCCGACGAGCAGGCCGCCGACCAGATCCGCAGACGCTGGTTGGGAGCAGCCTTGATGGCCTCGGGCAGCACCTTGTTCTTCAAGACTTCAAACGGATAGGTGTCGCGAAACCACAGGGTTTCGTTGGTCGTCATGGCATCGACCACCTGCTCGCGCAAACCGCTGCGCGGCTGGGTCTGGATGCGCTGTACCAGCTCACCCAGGGACTTGATGCCTTGCTGCTCCATCAGTTTGTTGAGACGGCTCGACACCAGGTACTGCTTGTTTTCACCGAGCAAAATGCCACAGGCTTTTTCCAGGAAGACCCGGAACTGTTCGAAATCCAAATTACCCGTAGACAAATGATGCCGCCTCTTAAATCGTGTTGAACGCCAGGGGCAGAAGGCCCTTAGCTGATATCTGCTGCTCTGATCCGGTCGACTACCCGGGATGCCAGGTCATCAGGACGGAATTTGGCCAGGAAGTCATCGGCACCGACTTTCTTGACCATCGCCTGATTGAACACACCCGACAACGAAGTATGCAGGATGATATGAAGCTTTTGCATGCGAGGGTCGCTGCGGATCTCGGCCGTCAGGGTGTACCCGTCCATCTCCGGCATTTCGATGTCGGAGATCATCATCAGGAACTCTTCTTCCGGCTTCTTGCCCTCGTCGACCAGTTTGCGCAGGTAATCCAGCGCTTGCCGGCCGTCGTTCAACGCCACCACTTCGACGCCGACCGTCTGCAGGCAACGCGTCACCTGCTTGCGTGCCACTGACGAGTCATCGACCGTCAGAACCCGCAACGACAACGCCTTGCTCTGGGTCTCGACATCCACCACGCCGACCGAAATCGCTTCCGGTGTCGGCGCGACTTCCGCCAGCACCTTCTCGACGTCGATGATTTCGACTAACTGATTGTCGACCCGAGTCACAGCGGTCAGGTAATGATCGCGTCCGGTGCCCTTGGGCGGCGGATGAATCTCTTCCCAGTTCATGTTCACGATACGTTCCACCGAGCGCACCAGGAAACCCTGGGTCTTGGTGTTGTATTCCGTGATGATCACGAACGGACTGTTCTTGTCTTTCAAAGCACCGGAGCCGGTCGCCATCGCCAGATCAAGGATCGGAATGGTCGCCCCCCGGATATTCGCCACCCCGCACACGACAGGACTGGACTTGGGCATCACCGTCAATTGCGGGCATTGCAGCACTTCCCGAACCTTGAACACGTTGATCCCGTAGAGCTGCTGGCCGTCGAGACGGAACAACAACAGCTCCAGGCGATTCTGCCCCACCAGTTGCGTGCGCTGGTTCACCGAATCCATTACACCAGCCATGCCCAGACTCCTACACCAACGCCAAGTGTTGTTGCGACGCACATTCATTGCTAAACGGCACGGCGCTTGCTTTTTAACTCGTATGAACGCTCAAACGACATTTTTCCGACGCCTGACATCTCCCCTCCGCAGAGGGCTTTGCGCGATGTCCGCCGTTTGCCTGTTTTTCGCTGGCAGCCCTGCCATTGCTGATGCGGTTACCTTGCCTGACATGCTTATCGGCGTCACTCAGGGCTTTCTTGAATTCACCGTAGAAGACTATCTGGCTACCAGTCAAACGGAAGGGCGTTATGAAATCGAGGTCAACCAGCTCGATCCGCGCATGCGCATGCCTATGTGCGACAAGGAATTGACAGCGACACTGGAGAGTCCGGCACGTCCTCTGGGCCGTGTCACGGTCAAGGTCCGCTGCGAAGGCGCCTCCCCCTGGACGGTGTTCGTGCCCGCTCAAGTCCGCCTGTTTCGCGAGATTGTCACCACCACTCGCCCGCTCAAGCGCGCCGGCATCATCGAGCCTCAGGACGTGACCTTGCGCGAACGCGACGTCAGCACGATCAATCAGGGCTTCCTGACGTCGGTGGATGAAGCCATCGGACAGAAATTGACCCGACCAACGGTCGCCGATCAAGTCATTACCCTGGTGCATCTGGAACAGGCGGAAGTGGTGCGCAAGGGCGATCAAGTGGTGATCACCGCCCGCAGCGGTACCCTCGCCGTACGCATGCCGGGCGAAGCGCTGGCCAACGGCGGCCTGAAAGAACAGATTCGAGTGAAGAACCTCAACTCCCAGCGGGTCATCAAGGCGCAGGTTGTGGCGCCCGGCCAGGTGGAAGTAGCGATGTAAGCGGCGAGTGAGCGGCAAGATGAACGGATATTTGAAAAGCCCCTGAGCTTTTGGCAGAAAACTGGCGCTGACCAGAGCTGTTCCCTAAACTGTGCCGCAGCAGGATCTGCAACGGCGCATGCAAGCTCATTGCTAAATGGGCCTAAAGTTTTCCAGGGGATGGCCGAAAACATGGCAAGCGTCCAAATTCCCAGAGGTTTTTAACATGGTCATCGATTTCAGCCGTTTGAACAGCTCCTCGTCACTTACGGGCAGTACACGTACCAGCAACGCCAAGGAAACCGCCGAAACCGGCACCTCCGCGCCGCTGAATACCCCGGCCGAACAGGCCAGTGCCGCAAAAAGCGGGGAATCGGTACACCTCAGCAATGAGGCTCAACAGTTGCAGAAGGTCACTGACAAGCTGCGCGATCAGCCTGCCGTCGACAAGGCCCGCGTGGCCGAGTTGAAAGCAGCGATTGCCGATGGCAGCTACAAGGTCGACAGCAACCGTGTAGCCAGCAAACTGCTCAATTTCGAAGCCCAGCGCTAGGCCTCGGTCAGCGCCAGGCTTTTGGACGCTTAAAACCCAAGGCCAGCCATGCACGACACTAATTTATTGCAACTGATCACCGACGACTTTGCTCCAGCTCAACAATTGCTGGAGTTACTGCAAACCGAGTCCCTCGCCTTGCACGGTCGCGACATGCCTCTGCTGGAAGAAATTCTGGCGAACAAGCAGGCATTGATCATTCTGCTCGAACAGCATGGCCGCAAGCGCAGCGAAATCCTCGCCAGTCTCAATCTGTCCCTCGACCGCGCCGGCCTCGAACAACTGGCCAGCCAGTCGAGCATCGGCGATCAGTTGCTCAGCCAGAGCGATGTCCTGACCGATCTGATCGCCCAGTGCCAGGCAGCCAATGCCAGGAATGGCCAGTCGATCGTCATGCAGCAGGCCGCCACGGCCAATCAGCTGAAAATCCTCACCGGCGGCGAGCCACCTGCGCTCTACGATGCCAGTGGCACCTTCTCCAAACTGCAGAAACCGCGCGCGCTCAGCCAGGCGTGATGCTTTCTTCTATGCTTGCGCCCTATCAACGTGCGAAACATGCTGGCAAAATACTGGCCAGCCGTAGTCAAATTTTGTCTGGAGATTGATTTAACGTGTCCAACGATGACGCTCCGCAGCCCCCAAAGGTGCTCACCACGCCCCTGGAGATCTCCAGCAATCTGCGCCAGCTGCAAGAGAGCCACGATCCGCTGATCATTACGTTCCACGAGCGCAGCCAGCGCTTCCAGAGCTACCTGATTGAAGTCGATCGCGAAAACGGTTCGATCAAGCTTGATGAAATGATTCCGCGGGACGGCGAACGTTTTCTGGAAGCAGGCGAACCGTTCAAGGTTGAAGGTTTTCATGATGGCGTGCGCATTGCCTGGGAATGCACAGGGACGCTGAGCATCAAAGACTCCGACGGCGACCGCTTCTACACCGGCGACCTGCCCACCGAAGTGGTTTATCACCAGCGCCGCAATGCCTTTCGCGCCGCACTGAAACTGACCGACCTGGTCAGCGTCGTGCTCGGCGGCGAAAAGCTCAAGGCACCGCTGGATGGCAAATTGCTGGACATCTCGGCCACGGGTTGCAAGCTGCGCTTTGAAGGCGATATCACCGACCGCCTGCAACTGGGCCAGGTCTATGATCGCCTGATCGCCGCGCCGCTATTCGGCAACCAACCGGTATCGGTCGAGCTGCGTTACCTGCACTTCGAAGAAAAACTCAACATCACCTTCGCCGGCCTGCGCTTTCACAACATCAGCGGCCCGGCTGCCCGCAACGTCGAGCGTTTCGTTTATCAACTGCAACGCGAAGCGCGTCGGTTCGATAAAGACGATCTCTGATCGGCAGGCATTAAAAAACGGGC
The DNA here is from genome assembly GCF_014863585.1 of Pseudomonas gozinkensis. NCBI lineage: Bacteria > Pseudomonadati > Pseudomonadota > Gammaproteobacteria > Pseudomonadales > Pseudomonadaceae > Pseudomonas > Pseudomonas gozinkensis. The sequence continues at coordinate 4,913,827 of NZ_CP062253.1, forward strand.
AGTCACTGCGGTGACTGCCCGTTTTTTTTATGCCTGGATCAAGGCCTGGCAGTGCTGATGTCGGGCCCCTCGCCCTCGACTGTCGAATCGGTTGGCACAACAGGCTCGGGCTCCGGTTCAGGCTCTGGAGCGACCGTATTCTGCATCTGCTCCTGCACCACTTGTTCATCAACTCGCGGGTCCAGCGCTGCCACCAACGGCGAACTGGACATGCTGTCCGGCATCGCCACGTGATGCAGTGGTGCATCGTCGACCTGGTGCAGATTGGTCACGGCTTTCGGCCGGATCCGCCACACCAGCACCAGCGCGAAAAAGGTGAAGAACGCATACAGGCTTTGCGGCCCGAACATCTTCATCAGTACCCCCGCCGCCAGCGGCCCGATACTGGCGCCCACGCCGTAGGTCACCAGCAACATCGCCGTCAGCGACACCCGACGCTCGCCCTCGACGTGGTCGTTGGAGAACGCCACCGCCAACGGATACAGGCAAAACTGCACCAGCGAGCAGAGGAAACCGACCACGAACAGCACCTCCAGCGGCACCTGCGGCAGGATCGCCAGCGGCAACGCGGCAACCGCCAGGAACAACGCGAAACAGCGGATCAGCAAGGCCCGGTCATAACGATCCGACAACCAGCCCAACGGCCACTGCACCAACAGGCCGGCAAAAATACAGCTACCCATGAACAGACCGACCTGCTCGGTCGACAGCCCTTGCTGGGACGCATACAGCGGCGCCAGACCGTAGAACGAACCGATGATCAGCCCTGCGCCGAGCACCGTGCTCAGGGACTGCGGCACGCGCTTGATAAAGAAGCGCGGTTCCATCGGGGCCGGATGCAGCGGCGCCGGGTGAATCCGCCGGGTCAGCGCCACCGGCACCAGACACAGGGCGAAGCACAGCGCGACCAGCATCAGCAGTTCCAGGCCAAGACCCGGATGCATGACCAGAATCAGTTGACCAAGCACCAAGCCCAGGTACGACGCGATCATATAGCCACTGAACACCAGACCGCGCTGATTGGCGTCGGCCTGCTCGTTCAGCCAGCTCTCGATGACCATGTATTGGCACATCATGCCGAGGCCGACGATGGTCCGCAGCACCAGCCAGGCCGGCAACCAGTCCACCAGCCCATGACCGAGCACCGCCGCGCCGACGATCCCAGCACACGCCGAGTAGGCACGGATATGCCCGACCCGGGCGATCAGACGGTGACCGATCTTGCCGCCCAGCACCAGACCGAAATAGTTGGCCGCCATCAACGCACCGACCCACAACCCGTCAACATGGTCGGCAGCCAGACGCAAAGCCAGATAAGTAGAAAGAAGGCCCGAGCCGATCAACATCATCAGCGAGGCGAAATACAGCGCTCGAAAGGATTTCCAGATTTGGCGCATCGGCGTTCCGAGCGGCTCCTTGCGGTAAGTATCGGGCTATCAAACGATAGCCCGACGGCGACATTTCGTCAGGCCTGGGCTGCTAGAACACGGCGTTCCCAGGGAGTGATTTCATCAAAGAAACTGGTCAACTCCATGGTCTTCGAAGCGATGTAGCCTTCGATGAACTCCGTGCCGAACAGTTCCTTTGCAAGCTGGCTGCGTTTCAGACGTTCGAGCGCCGCGTGCAAGGTACACGGCAGCGAAAGATTGTCCGGCACTTCGAACTCGCCCTGAATCGCTTCGCTTGGCTCGAGCTCATGCTCGATGCCGTACAAGCCGGCGGCCAGACTCGCGGCAATCGCCAGATAGGGGTTGGCATCGGCCCCCGGCAAGCGATTCTCGACACGGCGTGCGACCGGCGAACTGGCCGGAATGCGCAGGCCGGCGGCGCGGTTGTCGTGGGACCAGCAGGCATTGTTCGGCGACGCAAACGGATGACACAGCCGTTGGTAGGAATTGACGTTCGGTGCAAACAGCGCGGTGAAATCAGCCATGCCCGCCTGCTGTCCGCCGATGAAGTGGCGGAACATCGCGGTCGGCTGACCGTCGGCGTCGCTGAACACATTCTTGCCACTGCCGATCTCGACGATGCTCTGGTGAATATGCATCGAACTGCCCGGCGTGTGCGCCAGCGGCTTGGCCATGCAGACCACGGTCAGGCCGTGCTTGAGCGCGACTTCCTTGAGCAAGTGTTTGAACAGGAAGGTCTGGTCGGCCAGCAGCAGCGGATCGCCGTGCAGCAGGTTGATCTCGAACTGGCTGACGCCCATTTCGTGCATGAACGTATCGCGCGGCAGGCCGAGAGCCGCCATGCATTTATAGACTTCACTGAAGAACGGCCGCAGTCCGTTATTGGAACTGACGCTGAACGCCGAATGACCGTCCTCGCGACGTCCGTCGAGGCCCACTGGCGGCTGGAACGGCTGGGTCGGGTCGGTATTCGGAGCGAACACAAAGAATTCGAGTTCGGTCGCCACTACTGGCGCCAGGCCGAGAGCTGCGTAGCGGGCAATGACTTTCTTGAGCTGGCCACGAGTCGACAGGTTGGAGCTTTCGCCGGTCAATTCATCGGCATCGCAGATTGCAAAGGCCCGCGGCTCGTCACTCCATGGCAACGGGTGAATCTGCGCCGGATCGGCCACCAGCGCCAGATCGCCGTCATCACTGCCATAGAATTTGGCGGCGGGATAACCGCCCATGATGCATTGCAGCAGCACCCCCCGGGCCAACTGCAGACGCCGCCCTTCGAGGAAACCCTCGGCGGTCATTACCTTGCCCCGTGGCACGCCGTTCAAATCCGGCGTGACACATTCAATCTCATCAATGCCCGTCAATCGCTGCGCGAGTGAACGCTGGCCATCGGTTGTCATGACGCAATCCTTGTTATTGTGCGAGCCGCGAACGGCGACCCGGACAAAATAGGCTTCGGCTGTTCGGAATATCAAGCAGCAGCCAACAAAAAGAATTCCGGTCGATGAATCCGTGATTCAGGGCAGGTAAATACTGAACACGCCGCCGCCCAAAGGGCCGCCGTTGCGGATTTCGGTTCGCCCGCCAACACCGTTGCGCTGATGCAAAGCGGCAATCCGCCCGGCAAAGTACAGACCAAGGCCGGTACTGCCACTGCTGTGGTTGATGCCCTGCACATAATCGGCCTGACGCTCGAGCATCTCGGCCGGGTAACCGTCGCCATCATCGTTGATGCTCAGCACCAGTTGCCCGGCTTCGTCGCTGACAGTGATCAGCAACGATTCGCGGGCATAGCGGATGGCGTTGTTGATGCAATTGCCCAGCACCGAGGCGATCAGTTCGCGGTCGAAGAAACCCAGGGGACTGAGCGGGTCGACTTCGTAAGTGGCGATGATTCCACGACTGGCGAACACTTCCTGATGCGCCGCCAGTTGCGCTTCGATGAAATCGTCCAGCTCGTGGTAGGCCGGCTGCAACGGCATCTGATTGACCCCGAGCTTGTACAGCCCGAGCAGTTGCACCAGCATGCCGTTGAGATGGGCGAACTCGAAGTCGATCACGCCCTGCTCCGGCCCTTGGCGCTGGGCCTCGGGCAGGCGCGCCAGCCATTGGCTGTGGGCCTGCATCAGCATCGCCAGGGAGTTCTTCATGTCGTGCACGGTGGAGGCGATCACCGTGGAAAAATCCAGTGCCTGCTCGTTTTGGTTCATTCGCCAAACGCCTTGCTTTTCAGCTTCTGATAACGCGGATAACGCGCGTCGGTATCGGGCATCATGCCCACCAGTTTCAGGCAGGCCCGACATTCTTCCAGCTCCGCCGACGGCACATTGGTGTCGGTGCCGTGCAGCAGCGACTGGGCCATGTTCAGCGCAATACTGATGTTCTTTGGTTGCATCTTCAGCGCCTTGCGGAACACCTCGCGGGCCTCCACCAGGTTGCCGGTCTTGTACACGCGCACGCCCTGACGGTTGAGATCGGCGGCCGCGTTACTGGAGCTGAGAATAGTCGGGTCGTCGGTGAGCTTGGCGATGTCTTTCATCACCGTCGGGTCATCGCCGTAGATTTCCGCACAGCTCTTGAGCATCGAGGTGCCCGCCTCGGCCTGACCGAGCATCTGCAATTGCTTGGCCACCAGCAACGCCGCCTCGGGGCTCATGAACTGCTCCATGCCGTCGAGGCGCATCAGCGCTTGTTCGGTGAGCTTCTCGGCGGTCTCGGCGTCGTTGAGCAACAGGCTCGTGGCCTTCATCAGACGCGCGCGAATCTGCAGGCCCGGATCGGTCGGGTTTTCCTTGGCCACTGCACTGAGGGTGGTGTTGATCTCCAGGCGCGTACGCGTATCGAGACCACGCTCGCTGCCCTTGCTGATCAAGGCATGGGCCAGGCCCAGATTGCTTTCCGGATCCTTGAACCGCGATTGCGCACCCTGACTCACCGCCTGACGATAAGCCCGGGAAGCGGTGTCGAAATCTTCGTTGGCCATCGCCAGCTTGCCCAGCAACGCCTGACGACGTACCGCCAGCGGCGACAGGCGAATCGCCTCCTCCAGCACTTGCTGCGCACCTTTGGTATCGCCTTCGGCGACCAGCACGTCGGCCATGCCGTCATACAGCGCCGGCATCATCGGGAAGACCTTCAGGGCTTTTTCGTAAACGCCCTTGGCCTGGGCCACCTGCCCACGCTTGAACAGCAATTTGCCCAACCCGGCAAACGCCCACGGTAACGGCCGATCGGCGATGATGCTGTCGTAAAGGCGCTCGAGCGCTTCGTTCTGGTTCATGTCGCGCAACGCATCGGCGCGGTAGCGCAGGCACAGCGGCGAATAACGGATGTCCTGTTTGCACAAGGCGATGCAGGCGTTGAGCACTTCGACCGGTTTGCCACGGTCGAGAGCTTGCAGAATCGGCTTGAGCAGCGTCTTGCGCTGCTCCAGACGCTCCAGGCGCTGAGCCAGGCCGGAGCGGTTGAATGGCTTGGTCAGGTACGCGTCCGGCTCGTGCTCCAGGGCACTGAGCACCATCGCCTGACTGGTCTCGGCGGTGACCATCACGAATACCGCTTCGTGACTGATCAGCTTTTCCAGCATCAAGTCTTCCAGCACCTGCTGACCGTTCTTCTTGCCGTCACCGAGATGGAAATCCTGGAGGATGAAATCGTAGGACTTCTGCGCACACATTTTCAGCGCCTGCTCACCGGTGTCGGCGGTGTCCACATCCTTGACGCCCAACTCGCGCAACATCGAACGCACGGAACTGCGGAAATCCGAGAAATCATCGACGATCAGAAAACTCTTTTGGTGATACGACAGCATCGAGGATTTCCAGGCAATTGAAGAGGATGGACCATTTTCAGGCGCGCAGATGATAGCTGCCGGCCAAATGCTATCAAGCGATTTCGCGCGACTCTGAAGTCACCGAACGGGTTATCGGCCGGATCAGCGGTTCTCTTGAAGCGGGGGTTCAAGATTCGTTGCGCGGGATTAGCCTGCGCGGCTGGTCTCAACTTCAAATGCGGTTATTTCAAAGAACACGGCATCGCGTCGGCCTATACGCTTGCCTTCAGCCTGCTCGCTCCAACCGCCGGATTGGACTGCGCCAAAAACAAAAAAGCCCCACCAGATTTCTCTGCATGGGGCTCTCCAATCGACGGCGTCCCTCAGACCTCCGCCACCAACACATCAGCGATCCGAATGCTCAACGCCGCACCTGTCAACGTCGGGTTCACGCAGGAGGACGATGGCATGACGCTGGTCCCTGCGATGAACAAGTTCGAATGGTCGTGACTGCGGCAATCGCGGTCCACCACCGAGTCTTTCGGATCATCGCCCATGATGGTGGTGCCCATGATGTGCTGACGGTTCTGGAAACCCGTGTCCGTACTGAGGATGTCGGCGTCGAGCAATTTCGCAAACTGTTTGAAATCCTCCAGCGCCTTTTCTTTACCGGCGTGCCAGTAGTCGGGAACGCTGTAATAGATCTCGGGAACCGGCAGGCCGATTGCGTCGAATTTGGTCTTGCTCGGGGTGACCCGGTTTTCCGGCAATGGCAGGGTTTCGAAGTCCACAGCCCAGTTCAGGGAGCGCGCCGATTGCAGTCGGATCTGCTCGTCGAGCTTCGAGCCCAGCACGCCTTTGGCGATCAGGTTCGAGGTAATTTGTGATGTCGGCACGGTGTTGCGCACCTTGATCTTGTAGCTCGGATAATCGTTGCGGAACGCGCCATCGCGACTGTTCAGATAGACCAGCAATTGCGTCGGCCCCTCGCCCGGCCACATGTCTTCCTTGGTCATGACGTTCATGCTGATGCCGGTGTGATCCATCAGGTTGCGTCCGACCTGATCCGACGAGTTGGCGATCCCGTTCGGATACTTTTGCGAGGTCGACATCAACAGCAACTTCGGCGACTCGATACCGTAAGCCGCCAGCACAAAGGCCCGCGCGGTCAGTTTGTGTTTGGACTTGTCGGGGCGCATGTACCAGATCGCGGTGATCTTGCCGTCATCGCCCGCCTCGATCTTGTAGACGACGGAGTTGTCCAGCACCTTGGCGCCATGGCGCTCGGCTTCATCGATATGCATCGAACCGTCGTACTTGGCGGCAATCGGACACACCGGGTTGCAGTTGTTATTGCCAGCGCAGGGAGGTCGCTTGCCATAGGGGCGGGTCGCCCGGCCATTCGGCTCGAGGATCGGGTTATACCCGCCCTTGCCGAGCAATTCGGAAAGGCGCTTGAACATGTAGCTCGGTTTCAGGCCTTCCATCGGATAGGGAATCGAGCGCGGAGGATAGGCCTCGCCGCCCTGCCCGCTTTCGTCCTGGCCGTCGACACCGGAAACACCCAGTTCGATTTCAGCCCGAGCGTAATAGGGTTCGAGTTCGTCATAACTGATCGGCCAGTCACGACCACGGCCATACAGCGACTTCAGACGAAAATCGTTGGGCAGCATGCGCCACAGCGAAGAACCGAAATGCCAGGTGGTGCCACCCACCACTCGCAGATAAGAGGTGTTGTATTTCACCGGCCCTATCTGCTGCAAATAGTCGCCGTAGGTCGACGGCGCGTGTGGCAGGCTCGGGTAGGGCGACCCGGCGCCCTGCAGCTTGGCATTGGCCAGCGAGAGTTTCACCGGCGCATTGCGGAACGTTTCCACCACATCACGGCGATTCACCCGGGGACCGGCCTCGAGCACGATCACCGACTTGTTCGCCTTGGCCAGGCCCGTGGCGATCAGACCGCCCATGACACCGGAACCGATGATCACCACATCGGCATCGAATTGATCGCTGCTCATACTGTCGAGTCCTGAATGACTGCGGGTTTGGGACCCCATGAATCCGGGCCGCCACCGTAGGTTGGAATGATGAGAATGCCGTGAGTGGGCTGATACATCATGGCGAGTGAATAGCTGATCAGCTCCGCATCCGCCGGCTCACCGACGATGCCCAGATACCAGGCGGAAATGATGCTGGTGGCCGTCGCCCGCAGCGATGGATCCGGGTTCGGCTGCGCGAGATATTCATCGACATGCCTGTAACCCTGAGTGCTGATCAATTGCTTAAGCGCAATTACATTGGTCGAAAAATTCGGTGCGCGCTTGTCCAGCGCAGCGTAATAACGACCGGCCAGAACCGGATTGACCGCACGGCTGACCAGAAACTGCGACAGCGCAATGAAATCGTCGCTGGAGACCTGGGCTGCCAGCACCGACTGCCAGGGCATCGCACTGCCGATCATCGCCGCCAGCCCCAGCGTCACGGAACCGCGCAACAGATTGCGACGAGTGAGCCCGGTCGAGCTTTCGGTTTGAGTTGTTACGTGTTTGTGCGTCATTGAAGTGTCCATTGCTCAAGCCTCCTTGCGCCGACGTGCAATCAAGGCCCATGCGCCCAGGCCGATCAGCAAGCACGCGAGAATGATGACCGGGATCGTAAACTTCGCCATCACCGCCAATGGCGCCTGGGGTCCACCGTTACGTACCTGTGCCACATCGGCGGCCGTGACAATGGTGTCGGCATTGCCGTAGCGCGACAGCACGTAGTTGCTGACGTCGGCAATCTGCTGGTCGTTCAGGCGGTCGGTGAACAGTGCGTCCGGGCCGAATGCCGGCATGTCGATGGCCACACCGTCGACTTCACGATGCACCCCGTACACGATGGCCGCGATCAGGTTGTCGCTGCGACTGGTGGCCGTGTTGTGAAACAGTGATGGATATTCCCGGGTGCCCTGACCGTCCGGCTGATGGCAATTGGCGCAAGTGCCACTGAAAACATGCCAGCCCGGGTTGTCCCCCGGCTTGCCTCCGCGCAGCGTCAGCTCATCGACCGAAGCCTGACCGTACTCATGCCGGGCCTTGCTCTCCCCGGTCTTGATCGGCGTCGTCTGCAACAGATAGGCCGCGATGGCTTTGAGATCCACATCGCTCAGATGCTGCAGACTGTTTTCCACCGCCTCGGCCATCGGCCCCGCTGCCTGGGCCTTGCCCTCGACGTGACCGGTGCGCAGATACGCCACGATCTCATCGCTCGACCAGGCACCGATGCCGCTGACCTTGTCGGAAGTGATATTGGGGGCATACCAACTGCCCAGTGATCCGCCGGCCAACGGTTTTGCGCCGTCGGCCGCCATCAGGACATTGCGCGGCGTGTGGCAGGTATCGCAGTGAGCCAGGCCGTTGACCAGATAGTCGCCACGATTGACCTCGGCGGACTTGGCCGGATCCGGAGTGAAGCGTGTTTTGCTGTGGAACAGCGCGTTCCAGCCAATCATCGATGCACGGATATTGAACGGGAAATCCAGCGCGGTTTTCTGGTTCTGCGTATCGACCGGCGTCACTTCATGCATGAAGTAGTCGTAGAGCGCAGCAATGTCACTGTCGGTGATTTTCGAATAAGAGGTGTAGGGCATTGCCGGGTACAGTCGAGTGCCGTCGGCCGCCACCCCGTCACGCACCGCGCGAGCGAATTGCTCTGAGGTGTAATCGCCGATACCCGCCGTTTTCGAAGGCGTGATGTTGGTCGAATAAATGGTGCCCATCGGTGAACTGAGCGGATAGCCGCCCGCAAAAGCCTTGCCGCCTGGCGCCGTGTGGCAAGCCACACAGTCAGCCGCTACCGCCAGACGCTTGCCCACCGACGCAGTGCTGTCGAGTGCCTCGCCATGTGCTGCCCCGGCCGTGGCGATCAACAGCGTAACCAATCCGGCAAAGGCGTACCCCCTGCGTTTCCCTTTATCAATGCGACGCGACATGAGTCCTACCCTAGGCTGCTTCGTTCTTTTTTTTCACGGTTCTGGAAATCACGAACACGGCATCCTCGCCATCTTGGAGCCAAGGACGAAGAGGTACGATGTCGTACGTATTTTTTGGAATATTCCACACAATGTAACACTTGGCAATAAATAGAAAAGGCCAAGTGCCATCTTTTGTATGTGTGTGCTGAGTGCTCTAAATCAGTAGTTACAAGGGATTCAATGCAGAATATATTTGGACAAGAAACAACTGGTAACCCTCCAGTTGTGGACTCAGCAGCCGAAAGATGTACGACGACTATCCATTTTCCTACGAGCTGTGCTCGATATTGTCCCGCCCCCCAAACATGTCAGCAGGATGCCTTTATGACTTGGTTGAATGACGCAAGACTCTCCACGAAATTGATCACGGCCTTTGCGGCGTGCGCCTTCATCACCTTGGGGGTAGGCCTGCTGGGCAGCCGAGGAGTGACCGAGCTCTCGACGAGCCTCAGATCGGTGTTTGGCAACAACCTCGTCGCCGTCGCCAACATCGCGCAGACCAAAATCAAGGCCGTCGGACAGACCCGCGACATGTATCGGCTTTACGTCGCCACTGCCGCCAACCTGCCACAGAGCACCAAGGACGAATTCCTCGCCTCGATGAGCGCCAACCAGTTGGCAAGTGAAAAAGCCTTCGCCGAATACCGAAAAACCGAGCTTGCCGACGACGAACGTGCAGCCGGTGACCGAATGGAAAAAGCCTGGCCCGTTTACCAGGCGATCGTGCAAAGGTATCTGGCCCTGATGAAGGCTGGCGACCTGGAAAACGGCCGCGAACTGCTGCTCGGCGACCTGCAGAAAACCTACCGCGTCGTCATGGACGAATTGACCATCATGTCCAATTCGAACGACCTGCAAGTCAGCGAAGCCGCAAAGCAATCGGTTCTGACGGAGTCCTCCGCCAAGACGTCTCTGTATATCGGCATCGTGCTGGCCTTCATCACAGCAATTCTGCTGGGTCTGTTCATCAGCCGACTGATCAGCCGCCCCATTTCCAAAGCCGTTGAAAGTGCCCGGAACATTGCCGGGGGCGACCTGACTCAGCACATCGTCAGCACCGGCCGCGACGAGGCCGGGCAGTTGCTAACAGCCCTGGCCGAGATGCAGGGCAGCCTGAAAAGCACTATCCAGCAGATCGCCAGCGCAGCAGACCAACTGGCTTCAGCTGCCGAAGAACTCACCGCCGTCACTGACAATGGAAGCCGTGGCCTGATACGTCAGAACGACGAGATCCAGCAGGCTGCAACCGCTGTCACGGAGATGACCTCCGCCGTGGAGGAAGTCGCGCGCAACGCCGTATCCACTTCTGAGGCCTCCCAAGCCACCAGCCGGGAAGCCGGCAATGGACGCGATCAAGCGCGAAGCGCCGTCGCCGCGATCAACCATGCAACCACGGAAATCGCCACCTCCACCACGATGGTCAAAGACCTGGCGGAGAAAGTTCGAGACATCGGCAAGGTCCTGGACGTGATCAGGGGAATTGCAGAGCAAACCAATCTGCTGGCACTTAACGCAGCCATCGAAGCCGCACGTGCGGGTGAGCAGGGTCGAGGTTTTGCTGTGGTCGCCGACGAGGTACGAGCCCTGGCGGCAAGAACCCAAGCTTCGACGGGGGAAATCGAAGGCATGATCAACGATGTGCGCAACAGTGCAGACGAAGCCGTTGGCGCCATGGGGAAAAGCCAGGCGCTGGTCAGCGAAACCCAGTCACTGGCACAAGCGACCGGCCAGGCACTGGAACTGATCGCCGACGGCATCTCGCAGATCAATGATCGCAACCTCGTCATCGCCACAGCCTCGGAAGAACAGGCACATGTTGCTCGCGAAGTGGATCGCAATCTGGTCAACATCCAGGATCTGTCCACCCAAACGGCGGCAGGTGCGCATCAGACCAGCGCCTCGACCCAGGAATTGTCCAACCTGGCGGCGTCGTTCAACACGATGGTCAGTCGCTTCCGCCTGTAAATCCGATCGCAATAAAAAGCCCCACCAGATTGCTCTGCGTGGGGCTTTTTCATAGATGGTGTCCCAGGGCAGGTTCGAACTGCCAACCTTCCCCTTAGGAGGGGGATGCTCTATCCAATTGAGCTACTGGGACACAGGACTGTCGGTGCGACAGACGGCGTGCATGTTAACGGCCGGGCCCTGATTTGTCATGTCGTCCGCAGGGCTTTTTAAGTGTAGGCAGGCGCCCCGCAAGGGTGACGGACGTTTTACCGTGCAATTTGCATCACCGCAAAAAGCCATCATTGCAGATTGCAATGCGCCCCGCTCGAAAAACCCTGTTAAATGCTTGTTTTTAAAGGACTTAACAGCAGTTAGACTATTGGCACGACGGCTGCTTTATCGGTTCTTATACAAGAACAATCGGAGACTCGTCTCATGAGCAGCGCCCTGGTGTTCGCAAATGCAATCGCACTGGCCGTCCTGGTGGGCTTTCACTTTGTCCCTGAGGATAACGAAAAAGTGGCCGGGCGCATGCCACATTACCTGCAAGTGCAGAAGGCGCCGCAATGGGCGGTGTTGAGCGATCAGGACTTCGCCCCGAAAGCGGTCAGCGAGCCTGAACAGGCGTTGCCAGCGAATTCGACTGAACGTCTGGTTTTTTGAAATATCTTCAGGAGTACAGCATGTCCAAGTCAGCTGCAGGATTTCTTATCCTCGCCTTATTGAGTGGCCTCGGACATTTTTCACTGTTCGAGGAAACCGAAATATCCCTGCCCCTGATCGGTTGCGGCGTTTTTTCGGCGTTGTTCGTTTTGGCGCTGGTGGCCGGGCGCAAGATCAAGTTTGATCCGGTATTGCGCTGAACCTGACCAGCTCCAGCAAATGATGGACCGCGTCGGCCAGGTCGCCCGAATTGTCGATCAGATGCACAGGGCTGTCAGTTGAACGCCTGTCCTTGAACAGCGTATTGCGGGCCAGCCTCGCATCGATCTGCTCAAGCGTCTCTCGACCGCGCCGGAGCAGGCGCTCACGCAAGACATCATCCCGAACCGTCAGCAGCACCGGCAACAGCACCGGGTAGCGTTCCAGCGCTTGCCGAAGGTTCGCCCGAGAGCCATTCACCAGGACGTGCTTACCGGCTTTCAACCATTGATCCATTTCTACCGGAATTCCATAGGCCAGACCGTTGGCCTCCCACGCCAGCGAAAACTCGCCGGCGCGCTGACGTTGCTCGAACTCCTGGGGCGTCACGCCGATCGCATCCTCGCCCACGGATTCGGCCGAGCGGGTGATCACTCGCCTGATGATTTCGCAGTTCAACGCTCGTAAGGGTTCACGCGCAGCCTCGATCAGACTGTCCTTGCCGGAGCCGGAGGGTCCCATAAGGTAAATCAGCCTGCCATCCATCCTGAAAACGCCCTCCGGCGGGCATTTGCCCCTAGTAAATCGGCCATTTGCCACTATCCTGTACAAGGTAAGGAACAACGATTCAACCCGCATAGCATGCACGTTCTGACGCCTTCGGGCATCAGTTGACGTGCTTCAGGACGCGGTCAGCGATACGGACCGATGCTTTCTTTTCAAACCAGTCCGCATTTCTGATAATTGGTGCTGGCATTACGCCTTTACCCGGATCAATATTTGTCACAGAATTGACGCCAATGATCTGGCAATTTTGAGGCATGATGCGCGCCTCTGAACAATTCAGGTTGAACCATTTGGCGCGGATGCTTGTCCTACCACACATCCTGCGGCCAATCCCGAGAACCGCTCCCCTGAACTAACCGGTTAAATATATGCGCCCATTGAAACAGGCAATTTATTCCAGCCGTACGGCTGACAAGTTCGTCGTACGTCTGCCAGACGGAATGCGTGAACGCATTGCCGAGGTGGCTCGCAATCATCATCGCAGCATGAACTCCGAGATCATTGCGCGCCTTGAGCAGAGTCTTATTCAGGAAGGTGCACTGGGCGAAGAGCTGAGCATGCGCCTGGACAGTCCGGAGCTGTCACTGCACGAGCGCGAGCTGCTGCAACGCTTCCGCCAACTCTCCCATCGCCAGCAGAACGCGCTGGTTTCTCTGATCGCCCACGACGCCGAAATGGCCGCAGACGCATCCTGAGTCAAACCGAACATCTCAAGCCAGCATGAATGCTGGCTTTTTTTTGCCTGCAATTCGGGCTTTTCATGGGCGAAAAAAAGCCCGCCAATCGGCGGGCTGTTTCAATGCTATCGATCAGAGCAGGAAGATCGTCGCCAATCCCAGGAAGATGAAGAAGCCGCCACTGTCGGTCATGGCGGTGATCATCACGCTGGCGCCCATCGCCGGATCGCGGCCCATCTTCGCCAGGGTCATCGGGATCAACACCCCCATCAACGCTGCCAGCAGCAGATTCAACGTCATGGCGGCGGTCATCACTACGCCCAACGACCAGCTGCCGTAGAGCAAGTAAGCCACCACGCCGATCACCCCACCCCAGACCAGGCCATTGATCAACGCCACGGCCAGCTCTTTGCGCATCAGGCGCGAGGTGTTGCCGGTGCTGACCTGGTCGAGGGCCATCGCGCGCACGATCATGGTGATCGTCTGGTTGCCGGAGTTACCGCCAATGCCCGCCACAATCGGCATCAGAGCCGCCAATGCCACCAACTTTTCGATCGAACCTTCGAACAGGCCGATCACCCGCGACGCGACGAATGCCGTGATCAGGTTGATCGCCAGCCACGCCCAACGGTTGCGCAGGGATTTCCAGACCGAAGCGAAAATGTCTTCCTCTTCACGCAGACCCGCCATGTTGAGGACTTCGCTTTCGCTCTCCTCACGAATCAGGTCGACCATTTCGTCGATGGTCAGACGGCCGATCAGCTTGCCGTTCTTGTCGACCACCGGGGCCGAGATCAAGTCGTAACGTTCGAACGCCTGAGCGGCGTCATAGGCGTCTTCGTCCGGGTGAAAACTCACCGGGTCACTCGCCATGACTTCGGAAACCTGTTTCTCCGGATCATTGACCAGCAAACGCTTGATCGGCAGCACGCCCTTGAGCACGCCGTCGTAGTCGACCACAAACAGTTTGTCGGTATGGCCCGGCAGCTCTTTCAAACGCCGCAGGTAACGCAGAACCACTTCAAGACTGACATCCTCGCGGATGGTCACCATCTCGAAGTCCATCAGCGCACCGACCTGCTCCTCGTCGTAGGAGAGGGCTGAACGCACACGTTCGCGTTGCTGCTGGTCCAGAGTCTCCATCAGCTCATGGACGACGTCTCGCGGCAGCTCGGAGGCCAGGTCAGCAAGCTCGTCGGCATCCATGTCCTTGGCCGCAGCCAGGAGCTCGTGATCGTCCATGTCGGCGATCAGCGTTTCACGGACAGAATCGGATACTTCGAGAAGAATGTCGCCGTCGCGATCAGCCTTGACCAGTTGCCAGAGCGTCAGACGATCGTCCAGCGGCAGGGCTTCAAGAATATAGGCGACGTCGGCGGAGTGCAGATCGTCGAGTTTGCGTTGCAGCTCGACGAGGTTTTGCCGGTGGACCAGGTTCTCGACCCGATCATGATGCGGGCCTTCCTGGCGATGAGTCAGGTCTTCGACGACCCGCTGGCGCTGCAGCAGCTCGACGACCTGAGCCAGGCGATCCTGCAGGCTTTCCTGTGTTTTCTTTACTTCGATTTCGGACATAGGCGAACTCCACTCCCAGCAGCGGGGCACGCCGGAAGGATCAATCAGTCAATTCATGATTGGTGAAACGGGCTACTGAGTAACTACTGGGTAAGTCCATGGAGGTTTTCCATAAGCCCCGGCGGGGCTGACGGGCGCAATGATACACCGCCTGACGGTTTTAAACGTTAAAAAATCGCGGCTGAAACAAGCGCTTGCGAGACAAAGCTGAGCGCTGTCCTGATCCTTCACACTGCGACGACTCATCCTGAAAAGAAAACACACCGGCGGTGAAAAAACTGCCAGCTAGGCTTGATGAGAATCGTCATGGAGGACGCCGAATGCCATCGAAAACATCCCGATTCATGTTGACCACCCTGCTCTGCCTGCCCACCCTCGGGAGCGCAACCACGCTTCATCGCTGCGAAGCATCTAACGGTAGCGTCACGTTCACGACATTGAGCTGCGCGAATGATGAGCACCTTTCACTGCAGGAAGTTCGCCCCTACTCGCCTGGCTCAACCGTCGCACTGATACCCGAAGCCCGGCACGAAGAAGTATCCGGTATGAATATCAGAAAACGAGAAATGGCTGTCGTCGGGCGCACCCAGGACAAATGCGGAGACTTGATCGACGCACGACAGAAACGCGAGGCGATCATCAATCAACGAATCATCGCCGGCATGAGCCAACAGGACGTTGAAAGCGCCTTGGGCAAACCCGACAAGGTAAGCATCCGTAATTCGGCAACGAGTTATCGTTACGACCTCAAGCGAGGCCGTAGTGCTCAAATCGATTTTGATGAGAAAGGATGTGTGACGGGAAAAGCCAAATCCCGGACAGCAAAAAGCCCGCGTTAAACGCGGGCTTTTCGGTATATGGTGCACTCGACAGGATTCGAACCTGTGACCGCTCGGTTCGTAGCCGAGTACTCTATCCAGCTGAGCTACGAGTGCAATTTGTGTTTTTAGACCAGACCACAACTGGCTGTAACCAAGTCATCTGCATTGCTGCAACTGACTCTTAAATGGTGCACTCGACAGGATTCGAACCTGTGACCGCTCGGTTCGTAGCCGAGTACTCTATCCAGCTGAGCTACGAGTGCATTTTGTGTTTTTAGACCAGATCACAACTGGTTGAAGCCGAGTCATTTACATCGCTGCAATTGACTCTTAAATGGTGCACTCGACAGGATTCGAACCTGTGACCGCTCGGTTCGTAGCCGAGTACTCTATCCAGCTGAGCTACGAGTGCATTTGTTGCGCCGCATTATAGCCCGTCTAATCTCTATTCCAACCACTTCTTCTATAAATTTCAACAACTTACAGAAAAAGCCAGATTACAACGTACTAAGCAAATAATGGCGGAGAACGGGGGATTCGAACCCCCGACACCCTTTTGAGGTGTACTCCCTTAGCAGGGGAGCGCCTTCGGCCACTCGGCCAGCTCTCCGCAACACGGGGCGTATATTAACCACCTTCTTCCCCGTTTGCAAACATAAAAATCGATAAAAATTAATGGCTTGGTTCTTCGTCCTTCTCTTTCTTTATACGCAGATAGATTTCTTCACGGTGCACGGCCACCTCTTTCGGGGCGTTGACGCCGATACGCACTTGATTTCCTTTGACGCCGAGCACGGTCACGGTGATTTCGCCATCACCGATAATCAGGCTTTCTGCGCACCGACGAGTCAGAATCAGCATACCTTTCTCCTCACGCGAATCATTTCAGGGACAACAGTCTGCAAAAAAAAGGCACCCGACCTACAACCGGAGCGATCGTAGCCCTACATGCCTGAGTATTGACCAGCGCGAGCAAAAGAACAGTTCAGGGCTCGCGCCATTCAAAAAATAAAGGGCGCGGTCAGACCGCGCCCTTCAGACAACGACTCACTCGCCCTGACGGGCCGGAGCGTCGAGTTCGAAAGCCGTGTGCAGGGCGCGCACGGCCAGTTCCAGATACTTCTCTTCGATCACTACGGAAACCTTGATTTCCGAAGTCGAGATCATCTGGATGTTGATGCTTTCTTTCGCCAGGGATTCGAACATGCGACTGGCCACACCTGCGTGGGAACGCATGCCGACGCCGACGATCGAGACCTTGGCAATCTTGGTGTCGCCAACCACTTCACGGGCACCGATCTCGCGAGCGGTGTTTTCCAGCACGGTCTGCGCGGACTGGTAGTCGTTGCGGTGCACGGTGAAGGTGAAGTCGGTGGTGTTATCGTGCGCGACGTTCTGCACGATCATGTCGACTTCGATGTTCGCGGCACTGATCGGGCCAAGAATCTTGAACGCCACGCCCGGGGTGTCTGGCACGCCACGGATGGTCAGCTTGGCTTCATCGCGGTTGAAAGCGATGCCGGAAATGATCGGCTGTTCCATGGTTTCCTCTTCATCAATAGTAATGAGGGTGCCCGGACCCTCCTTGAAGCTGTGCAGTACGCGCAGCGGAACGTTGTACTTGCCGGCAAATTCTACGGCGCGGATCTGCAGCACCTTGGAGCCGAGACTGGCCATTTCCAGCATCTCTTCGAAGGTGATCTTGTCCAGACGCTGAGCAACCGAAACCACACGCGGGTCAGTGGTGTAGACACCATCGACGTCGGTGTAGATCTGGCATTCGTCAGCCTTCAGCGCAGCGGCCAGCGCCACGCCCGTGGTGTCGGAACCACCACGACCGAGAGTCGTGATGTTGCCGTGCTCGTCGACGCCCTGGAAACCGGCGACCACCACCACGCGACCTGCTTTCAGGTCACCGCGAATCTTCTGGTCATCAATCTGCAAGATACGCGCTTTATTGTGCGCACTGTCCGTCAGGATCCGCACCTGGTTGCCGGTGTACGACACCGCCGGCACACCGCGCTTGATCAGCGCCATGGCCAACAGGGCGATCGTCACCTGCTCACCGGTGGAAACGATCACATCCAGTTCACGCGGAACCGGTTGATCTTCGCCACTGATTTGCTTGGCCAGATCGATCAGACGGTTGGTTTCGCCGCTCATTGCAGACAGCACAACCACCAGGTCATCGCCGGCATCGCGGAATTTCTTAACCTTGTCGGCGACCTGCTCGATTCTCTCGACAGTGCCGACCGAGGTGCCTCCAAATTTCTGTACGATCAAAGCCATTTCAAAGCCGCCTCTGCCCATGAAGGGCGCCCAATAATCACTCGAACAGCCGCCGGGCCCGCCACGAGACTGCGGGCCCGACGGGCCGTCTTATAAACCCTGCTCGACGAATGGAACGGTCAGCGCCAGTGCGCCATCCAGTGCGCCGGCGTCGACACCGCCGCCCTGCGCCATGTCCGGACGACCACCGCCCTTCCCGCCCACTGCCGCAGCAGCCTGTTTCATCAAATCACCGGCTTTGAGTTGGCCAGTCAGGTCCTTGGTTACGCCTGCAACCAGTACGACCTTTTCCTCATGGACACTGCCGAGCAGGATCACTGCGCGGCCGAGTTTGTTTTTCAGCTGATCGACCAGCGCCAGCAGCGCCTTGCCGTCCTGACCATCCAGACGCACAGCCAGCACTTTCACGCCCTTGACATCCACGGCCGAGGCCGACAGATCGTCGCCCGCAGCGGCGGCAGCCTTGGCCTGCAACTGCTCGAGCTGCTTTTCAAGCGCACGGTTGCGCTCCAGCACAGCCGACAGCTTGTCGATCAGGTTGTCGCGGCTGCCCTTGACCAGGCTGGCCGCTTCCTTGAGTTGTTCTTCAGCAGCGTTCAAGTACGCCAGCGCCGCAGCGCCGGTGACCGCTTCGATACGACGCACGCCCGATGCCACACCGCCTTCGCTGATGATTTTCAGCAGGCCGATGTCGCCGGTACGGTTGGCGTGGATACCGCCGCACAGCTCGACGGAGAAATCGCCGCCCATGCTCAGCACGCGCACGTTGTCGCCATACTTCTCGCCGAACAGCGCCATCGCGCCTTTCTGCTTGGCGGTTTCAATGTCGGTTTCTTCGGTTTCAACGGCGGAGTTCTTACGGATCTCGGCGTTGACGATGTCTTCCAGCGCTTTGATTTGCTCAGGCTTGATCGCTTCAAAGTGGCTGAAGTCGAAACGCAGGCGCTGACTGTCTACCAGCGAGCCCTTCTGTTGAACATGCTCACCCAGCACCTGACGCAATGCAGCGTGCAGCAAGTGGGTGGCCGAGTGGTTCAACGAAGTCGCGTGACGCACCTCGGCATCCACGTGGGTTTCCACTGGCGCGCCGATGATCAGGCTGCCGGACGCCAGCACGCCGTGGTGCAGGAACGCGCCGCCGGTCTTGGTGGTGTCACGCACGTCAAAACGGCTGTTGCCGGCCTGCAGGTAACCGCAATCGCCAACCTGGCCACCGGATTCGGCGTAGAACGGGGTCTGGTTCAGAACGATCACCGCCTCTTCGCCTTCATTCAAGACGTCGACCGACTGGCCATCTTTATAGATAGCGACAATTTTCGCCGAACCGCTGGTGTCGGTGTAACCGGTGAACTCGGTGGCCACATCAACCTTGACCAACGTGTTGTAGTCCAGACCGAACGAGCTGGCCGAACGCGCACGAACACGCTGGGCTTCCATCTCACGTTCGAAACCGACTTCGTCGATGGTCAGGCTGCGCTCGCGAGCGATGTCCGCAGTCAGGTCCATCGGAAAACCGTAGGTGTCGTAGAGTTTGAACACCACGTCGCCCGGCACCACGGTGCCTTTGAGTTCCAGCAGATCCTGCTCGAGGATCTTCAAGCCGTGATCCAGAGTCTTCGAGAACTGCTCTTCTTCGGCCTTGAGCACGCGCTCGATGTTGGATTGCTGCTTCTTCAGTTCCGGGAACGCTTCGCCCATTTCGGCGACCAGTGCCGCAACGATCTTGTAGAAGAAGCTGCCGGTGGCGCCCAGCTTGTTACCGTGACGGCAGGCACGACGGATGATCCGGCGCAGCACGTAGCCACGGCCTTCGTTGGACGGCAGCACGCCGTCGGCGATCAGGAAACCGCACGAACGGATGTGGTCCGAAACAACCTTGAGCGAGGACTGGTCGCCATTTTCGCAACCGATTGCTTCAGCCGATGCGCTCAGCAGGTTCTTGAACAGGTCGATTTCGTAGTTGGAATTGACGTGCTGCATCACCGCACTGATCCGCTCCAGGCCCATGCCGGTATCCACCGACGGCGCTGGCAACGGATGCAACACGCCATCGGCGGTGCGGTTGAACTGCATGAACACGTTGTTCCAGATCTCGATGTAACGGTCGCCGTCTTCTTCCGGCGAACCCGGTGGGCCGCCCCAGATGTGGTCGCCGTGATCGTAGAAAATCTCGGTGCATGGGCCGCACGGGCCGGTATCGCCCATGGTCCAGAAGTTGTCGGACGCGTAAGGCGCGCCTTTGTTGTCGCCGATACGAATCATGCGCTCGACCGGCACACCGATTTGTTGGGTCCAGATGTCATACGCTTCATCGTCGGAGGCGTAGACGGTGACCCAGAGCTTTTCCTTCGGCAGCTTCAGGACACCGGTCAGGAACGTCCAGGCGAAGGTAATCGCGTCGCGCTTGAAATAGTCACCGAAGCTGAAGTTACCCAGCATTTCGAAGAAAGTGTGGTGACGGGCGGTATAACCGACGTTTTCCAGGTCGCTGTTCTTGCCACCGGCACGCACGCATTTCTGGCTGCTGGTCGCACGGGTGTACGCGCGCTTTTCCTGGCCCAGGAAGCAGTCCTTGAACTGGTTCATCCCCGCGTTGGTGAACAGCAGGGTTGGGTCGTTGCCCGGAATCAAAGAGCTGGAGGCTACACGGGTGTGGCCTTGCTCTTCGAAGAAGCGAAGGAAGGCTTCACGGATTTCTGCGCTTTTCATTAGGTTCTTCCACGGAGGCTGCGGCCAAAGGCCTGTACGAAACGTCAACAGACGAAACGACGGCAAAGGGCCGCATTATATCGGCCCTGCGCGCGGGGTACAGCGTGTTTATACGATAGAAACGGTCAATTGGGTGGCTAACGCTGTCACTTGCGCGAAAACTCGACGAATGTCGCGATCACTTGCTCGATTTGCGAGCGATTGACGTCCATGTGCGTGACCATCCGCAGCCGGGCCGCAGCGCTCAATTTGATCCCGCGCTCGGCAGCGAATGCCTTGATCGCCTCGGCACGGTCGCCCATCTGCACGTAAACCATGTTGGTCTGCACCGGCTCGACGTTGAAACCGGCCTCGCGCAGGCCTTCGGCCAGCAACTGCGCGTTGGCATGGTCATCCGCCAGGCGCTCGACGTGGTGATCCAGCGCATAAAGACCCGCCGCCGCCAGCAATCCGGCCTGACGCATGCCGCCACCGACCATTTTGCGCAGGCGTCGGGCCTTTGCAATCAACGCCGACGAACCGCACAGCACCGAACCGACCGGCGCGCCGAGGCCTTTGGACAGGCACACCGAGACCGAATCGAAATGTTGGGTGATTTCCCGGGCATCGACCCCGAGCTTGACCGCCGCGTTGTACAGCCGCGCGCCGTCCAGATGCAGTTGCAGGCCATTGTCCTGAGTGAACTTACGGGCCCGGGCCAGATAGTCCAGCGGCAGCACTTTGCCCTGCATGGTGTTTTCCAGCGCCAGCAGACGGGTCCGGGCGAAGTGGAAATCATCAGGCTTGATCGCCGCGGCCACCTGATCCAGGTCCAGCGAGCCATCGGCCTGCACCTCCAGCGGCTGCGGCTGGATCGAACCGAGCACCGCTGCTCCGCCGCCCTCGTACTTATAGGTGTGTGCCTGCTGGCCGACGATGTACTCGTCACCGCGTTCGCAGTGCGCCATCAAGCCCAGCAGGTTGCTCATGGTGCCGGTCGGAACGAACAGCGCGGCAGCAAAACCCAGCCGTTTTGCCAACTCGGCTTCCAGACGATTGACCGTCGGATCTTCGCCATACACGTCGTCACCGGTGTCGGCGCGGGTCATCGCGTCGAGCATGGCGGGAGTCGGTTGAGTGACGGTGTCGCTGCGAAGATCGATAACGCTCATGAACCTGGCCTCAAGTCAGCAGGGGAATTCCCTTTTCGAAGACGAATTACTGCGGGCATGGCGCGGATTATTCAACCCTCGCGCAAGGAAAAGTCGTTTCCGCGCTTCGAAAAATCCGATGGCAATCATCACAAAGGCGCAATGCACAGCCCGGCAATCTGTGTTAAAAACGCTGCGCCGCCCGATAAAGGGCGGCGAAACGTTCTCAGGGCGGGGTGCAATTCCCCACCGGCGGTAATTGCGCGCAATGCGCATAGCCCGCGAGCGCTTGGTGACGGGCACGGCAAAAGCCGTGAGCGGCGGCAAGGTCAGCAGACCCGGTGTGATTCCGGGGCCGACGGTCATAGTCCGGATGAAGAGAGAACGGGATTGACGCCAAAGGGCCGTCCGCCGTGTTCGCGCGAGCGTGCGTACCCTTGAATCCCTTTCGATTCATAACGCCCTGTTTTTCACACAAACAGGAGTCAGAACATGCAACCCACCGCTATCGACAGCAAAAGCAAACACACTCACGGCGAGCGCGTCGCGTTCATCCAGGCCTGCTGGCACAAGGAAATCGTCGACCAGAGCCGTAAAGGCTTCCTCGCCGAAATGATCGCCCAGGGTTATCAGGAATCGGACATCGATTTCTTCGAAGTCGGCGGCGCCTTTGAAATGCCTCTGCACGCCAAGCTGCTGGCCAAGACCGGTCGTTATGCCGGTATCGTTGCCGCCGCCCTGGTGGTGGACGGCGGAATCTACCGTCACGAGTTCGTCGCCCAGTCGGTGGTCAGCGGCCTGATGCAGGTTCAGCTGGAAACCGAAGTGCCGGTGTTCTCGGTGTCGCTGACCCCGCACCACTTCCATGCCGGCGAAGAACACCAGAAGTTCTTCTTCGAGCATTTCGTGCACAAGGGTCAGGAAGCGGCGAAGACCTGCGCCGATACATTGCAGAAGGTGCGTGCGTTGCGCCGTACCGAGCCGCGTGCTGTAGCGGTCTAAGCATCATAAAAACTGTGGGAGCGAGCTTGCTCGCGAAAGCGGACTGACAGTCAACATCAGTGTTGAATATCAGATCGCATTCGCGAGCAAGCTCGCTCCCACATTGGTGATACGGTGCTATCAGGCAAGATTTTCGTCAGTGGTCGGCACAATCAGAATGCCCGCCCGCAGGCCGTTCTTGACCTTGGGGTTGGGGAAGATAATCCGCGCGCCCTGCTCTTCGATGATCCAGCGGGTATTGGCCAGGTCTTCGGCCAGCACATAACCCACATCCAGTTCCGAAAAGTTTTCGATGTCCGCTGGCAGGTTCAGGCGGAACGCATCGCTGTGCTTGATGACTTCCCGCGCCACGCTGAACAGTTGCAGACCGTCCAGCCCTTGCTCGGCCATCTCAGGCTCAGTGCCTTCGATAATCTGTTTCAGACGGGTTTCCAGCAGTGACACGTTGACCCCGGCGTTCTGCCCGAATGGTCGCGCCTTGCCCAGTTCAAGCGTGAAGGCCTCGGCGCCCAGCTTGTCGTAGGTATAGGAGCTGAACACGATCGATGGCTTGTTCTGCAACAGCACCGCCTCCATACCGGCGGCGCGCAGGCGGGCCAGCTCAAGACGGGAATGCTGGCGACCTTCCTTCCACGGATACAGGGCGAACTGCTCGATCTTCGAACCGCGAATCGCGGTGTGCAGGTCGTAGTGCAGGCGCTGACGGTCAGGAAGGCTGAAGAAACTCGCGGCCAGACGTTCCAGCTCGCAGGCGCGCAGGGCTTCGGAACCGCTGCTTTGTTCGTGACGGCCGTTGAACAGCCGATTGACGTCCTGCTCGACGAAACGCTCGCCCTTGCGAATCGCTTCCGGGTTACCGAACAGGAACAGAATGCGTGCGCGCGGCTTCAAGTCGCCGCGAGCGATGTCATGCAGCAACCGGTCGAGCAATTCGATCGGTGCCGTTTCGTTGCCGTGGATGCCTGCCGACAGCAGCAGGTCCAGGCCATTGTCGCGCGCTTCGGGTGGCCGGACTTCCAGCGCACCCTCGCTCAACCAGCGCATGCGCACGCCTTCGACAGTCAGTTGAGTCTTCTCCGCCGGTTCGCGGCCGGCGAGGGTCAGTTCAAGCAGTTTGCCGAGGGCGAGCATAGAGCGGTTTCCTTAGTGGTCGTGATTGCAATCCGGGCCGTGCACATGGCCGTCATCGTCGCCGAGGTCAGCCGGTTCCATCTCCAGTTGCAGACTTACCAGATTAGTCGCCAATGGGCGCAACAGCAGGTTGGCGTACTCTTCGTCGCCCTCTTCGACGTCCACGCCGATCAGCAGTTGGCCGCGGCCGTCCTGCTGGATCCACAGCTCTTTGCCTTGCCACATGACCGCGACGCGGGTGCAGGAAGTTTCCAGTTGCTTGCCGTCGGTGTCTTCAAGGATCAGCCGCAGGGAATCGCTCATGTCTTTTTTACGCTCTGTTGGGGAGACAAGCCGCGCGCCGCGTTCAAGCGGCGCGCCGGCCATCAATTGATCTGGAATGGATAAACCGCGCCCAGTTTAAGGATTTGCGTCAGTTCATCCAGTGCCGTCCGGCATTCAAGCAGCAATTGCGGATCCGCCAGATCACTTTCGGTCAGGCGGTCGCGGTAGTGCTTTTCAACCCATGCGGTCAACGAACCGTACAACGGGGCGGTCATGATAACCCCTGGGTTGACGGCCGCCAGCTCGGTTTCGTTGAGCGCGACGCGCAGACGCAGGCACGCCGGGCCACCGCCGTTCTGCATGCTTTGCTTGAGGTCGAAGACTTTCACTTCACGAATCAGGCCGCCGGAGCTGGTCAGGCCTTGCAGATAATTCCACACGCGCTCGTTGCCACGGCACTCTTCCGGCACGATCAGCAGCATCGAACCGTCAGGACGCGACAGCAACTGGCTGTTGAACAGGTAGGAACGCACTGCGTCGTCCACAGTGACCGCCGAGCGCGGCACGCAGACCGACTGGAACTTGCCGCCGACCTTGGCCAGTTTGGCTTGCAGTTCGGCCAGCATCTGATCGGTGTCGAGGAACGCGTCCTCGTGATAGAACAGCACCTCGCCGTTGCCCACCGCGATCACGTCGTTATGGAACACGCCCTGATCGATCACTGCCGGGTTCTGCTGCGCGTAGACCACGCCGTCGTCACGCAGGCCGTGCAAACGAGCGACTGCTTGCGACGCTTCGAGGGTCTGGCGCGCCGGGTATTTCTGCGGTGCCGGGTAACGGGTGTCGAACGCACTGCGACCGAACACGAAGAACTCGACGCCGGCCTCGCCATATTCACGGCAGAAACGCGTGTGGTTGGCCGCGCCTTCGTCACCGAACTGCGCCACCGCCGGCAAGGCGGCGTGGTGGGCGAAGTGCTGCTGGTTGGCGAACATCGCGCCCAGCACGCGACTGGTGGTCGGGTGTTCGATGCTGCGGTGGTATTTGCAGTTCAGGTTGGCGGCGGTGAAGTGCACGCGACCGTCAGCGGTGTCGGCACTCGGGCTGACCGTGGCGGCGTTGGCCACCCACATGCTCGACGCCGAGCAACTGGCGACCAGCAGCGGCATCGCTTCTTTGGCGGCGCGCTCGATCACCTGAGCGTCGGTGCCGCTGAAACCCAGACGGCGCAAGGCAGCCACGTCCGGACGTTCCTGCGGTGCGAGAACGCCTTGCTGAAAGCCCATTTCCATCAGCGCTTTCATTTTCGCCAGGCCTTGCAGCGCCGCTTCCTTCGGGTTCGAAGACTGCTGGCTGTTGCTCTGGGACGCAACGTTGCCGTAGGACAGACCACCGTAGTTATGGGTCGGCCCCACTAGACCGTCAAAATTGACTTCATAGGATTTCATCAGCGAGGCTCCACGAGAATCTGTTGTTATAGGCATCGGGTAACAATTCAATAAGACCGAGTCGCGGCCATCGCTGGCAAGCCAGCTCCCACAGGTTCAACAGTGTTCACAGATTTTGTGTTCGATTCGGACCTTGTGGGAGCTGGCTTGCCAGCGATGGGCATCACGCCATCTTCACGCCAGGCGTCAGGGCCGCCGGCAGTACCAGGCTCGGGGTTTCCAGCGAGGCCACCGGGTACGCGCAGTAATCCGCCGCGTAATAGGCGCTGGCGCGGTGGTTGCCCGAGGCGCCGACACCGCCGAACGGCGCGCTGCTCGCAGCACCGGTCAGCTGTTTGTTCCAGTTGACGATCCCGGCGCGGCTTTCCAGCCAGAACTGCTGGTAGCGCTCTTCCGAATCCGACAGCAGGCCAGCGGCCAGACCAAACGCGGTGTCGTTGGCTTCGGCAATCGCCGCCGCGAAATCGGTGTAGCGGATCACTTGCAGCAACGGGCCGAACAGCTCTTCGTCCGAACGCTCGGCAACCGCCGTCACATCAATGATGCCCGGGGTCAGCAGCGCCGACTGCGCCTGCGGCTGAGTCATCGCCAGCAGCGACACTGCACCGTTAGCCAGCAGATGCGCCTGGGCATCCATCAACGCTTTTGCAGCGCCAAGGGAAACCACCGAACCCATGAACGGTGCCGGCTGCTGATCGAACGCGCCGACCTCGATGGTCGAGCTGACGTCCACCAGACGCTTGAGCAGGCTGTCGCCCCACGCGCCTTGCGGCACCAGCAGACGACGGGCGCAGGTGCAACGCTGACCGGCGGAAATGAATGCAGATTGAATGATCGTGTACACCGCCGCATCAAGATCAGCGACCTGATCGACCACCAGCGGGTTGTTACCACCCATCTCCAGCGCAAGAATCTTGTCCGGGCGACCGGCGAACTGCTGGTGCAGGTGATTGCCGGTACGGCTCGAGCCGGTGAAGAACAGACCGTCGATGCCCGCGTTCGCCGCCAGAGCAATACCGGTCTCGCGGGCGCCTTGCAGCAGGTTCAGCACGCCGGCAGGCAAGCCGGCTTCGATCCAGCACTTGACCGTCAGCTCGGCGACTTTCGGGGTCAGTTCGCTTGGCTTGAACAGCACGCTGTTACCGGCCAGAAGCGCCGGTACGATGTGGCCGTTAGGCAAATGGCCAGGGAAGTTGTAAGGGCCGAACACCGCCACCACACCGTGGGGCTTGTGGCGCAACACGGCGGTGGCGTCGCCCAACGGGCCGCTCTTCTCGCCGGTACGCTCGCGGTAGCTCTGCACCGAGATCGCGATCTTGTTGACCATGCTGGTGACTTCAGTCGCGGCTTCCCACAGCGGCTTGCCGGTTTCCTCACCGATGGTGCGGGCCAGTTCGTCAGCGTGGTTCTTCAGCGCGGCGGCGAAGGCTTCGAGCACGCTGATGCGCTCTTCCAGGGTACGACGGGCCCAGCCCGGGAACGCCTGACGTGCAGCCTGCACGGCGGATTCGACCTGAGCGGCAGTGGCGCCCTCCCCCGACCACAGCACTTGCTGGGTCACCGGGTTCAGCGATTGAAAGGCCTCGCCCTGGCCGGCCAGCCACTCACCTGCGATGTATAGCGAATTCATTATTTCGACTCCCGGGCAGCGGACAACGCCACGGCGCGAACCTGATCGCCAGCGTTGAGTTGAAGACGTTTGGCGGTCAGCGGATCGACCACCAGGGTGCCGGCGGCCAGACGGGCCGGCGCAGCCGTGATGCGGCAGTCTTCGCGTTTGCGGTTATGGATGATGAACGGCGTGGCGTCGTCGCCCGGTGTGCCGATGGCCAGCACCAGCGCTTCGCTGTCACGCACTGCGCGGATCTTGCTGGTCTCGCACTCGATAGCCGGGCCGGCGTCGAAGATGTCGACGTAACCCTGATAGCTGAAGCCTTCGCTCTTGAGCATCGCCAGCGCTGGTTCAGTGTCCGGGTGAACCTGACCGATGACGTTGCGCGCGTCCGGCGACAGGAAGCAGGTGTACAGCGGGAATTTCGGCATCAGTTCGGCGATGAACGCCTTGTTGCCGACACCGGTCAGGTAATCGGCCTGGCTGAATTCCATCTTGAAGAAGTGACGACCCAGGCTTTCCCAGAACGGCGAACGGCCGGCGTCATCCGACACGCCGCGCATCTCGGCGATGATCTTGTTGCCGAACAGTTGCGGGAATTCGGCGATGAACAGCATCCGCGCCTTGGACAGCATGCGACCGTTGAGACCGGTGCGGTAATCGGCGTGCAGGAACAGCGAGCACAGCTCGGAGTTGCCTGTCAGGTCGTTGGCCAGGAACAGCGTCGGGATCTCGCGATAGATGTTCAGTTCCTGCGAGGCGCTGACGGTCAGGCCGACACGGAAGTTGTACCACGGCTCACGCAGACCGACGGCGCCGGCGATGGCGGAAATCCCCACCACGCGACCGTCATCGTCTTCGAGCACGAACAGGTAGTCCGCGTCGCCACGGCCGGCTTCACCGCGAAAGGTCTTCTCGGCCCAGCCGACCCGGTGGGTCAGGCGCTCTTCGTTGGCCGGCAAGGTGGTCAGGCCGGTGCCGGTGCTGCGGGCCAGGTCGATCAGAGCGGACAAATCGCTGCTGCGTACGGGACGAACAATCATGCTATCTCCTCAAACGGGCCGCCGTGGCCACCCGTGAAACTCGCTAAGGCGTTAAACCGCCACCAGGCGCACGCTGGCACCTTCACCGACGCCAAGGGCTTCGGCTGCTTCCAGATCCAGGGTCACCGGTTTGCCCGGCGCGTAATCCAGCTCAAGCAATACCGCGCGGTAATCCTGCAACTGGGCATTGGCAACCAGATACTGGCGACCGGCACCTTTGACCGGCTCGCCGATCTTCACCGGCACCACACGACTCTGGGCGATCGAACGGATCCCCGAAACGCGCGCATGCAGGGTCGGGCCACCGTCGAAGATGTCGATGTAGTGATCGGTCTCGAAGCCTTCGCGCATCAGGATGTCGAAGGTGATCTGCGCACGCGGGTGCACCTGGCCCATCGCTTCCTGAGCGGAGTCCGGCAGCAACGGCACGTAGATCGGGTAATGCGGCATCAGCTCGGCGAGGAACGTGCGGCTTTTCAGGCCACACAGACGCTCGGCCTCGGCGTAGTTCAGGTCGAAGAAGTTACGGCCGATGGCATCCCAGAATGGCGAGTCGCCGTTTTCATCGCTGTAACCGACGATCTCGGTCACCACCGAGTCGGCAAAGCGCTCTGGGTGGCTGGCGACGAACAGCAGACGACCACGGGAATTGAGCTCGGACCATGGCGAACCCACCAGCTCGCGCAGCACATAAAAACTGGTCAGCAAGCTGTTGCCGGTCAGGTCGTGGCATTGCGAGAGCACGTGGATCTTGTTGTGGATCTTCAGCTCGCGGGAGGCGTGCACGAAGGTTTCGTTGCGAAAGCTGTAGAACGGCTCGGAATAACCGGCCGAAGCGACGATCGCCGAGCAGCCCACCAGTTTGCCGGTGGCGGTGTCTTCGAGGACGAAGAAATAACTTTCTTCACCGTTGAAGCTCACTTCGGCGGCAAACGAGGCTTCGCTCGCAGCGATCTTGTCGCTCAGGCGTTCCACGTCATCCGGCAAGGAAGTGACACCAATCGGGCTGTCCGCAGCCAGACGCTGTACCTCGCCCAGATCAGCCATTTGCGCGGGGCGCATCACCAGCATGGTGTCACTCCTTTCTCTTATAAATTCACAGAAAAAAACACCGGTCACTGTGGGAGCGAGCTTGCTCGCGAAAGCGGTGTATCAGTCAGCATAGATGGCGACTGAAACTCCCTTTTCGCGAGCAAGCTCGCTCCCACAATGAAACTTGCCCGGCATTAAAAATTGAGCTCGACGCCTGAAAAAACTCCAGACGCCGAAAGGTCTATCAGGCTTGAGTCAGTTTCGCCGCAGCACGTTCGAAGCGATCCAGACCGGCGTCGATGTCCGCGTCTTCAACCACCAGGCTCGGGGCGAAACGGATCACGTCCGGGCCGGCCTGCAGAATCATCAGGCCTTCTTGTTCAGCGGCGTTGAAGATGTCCTTGGCTTTGCCTTTCCAGGCATCGCTCAGCACGCAACCGATCAGCAGACCGAGACCACGCACCTGGGTGAACAGGCCGTATTTCTCGCCGATCTGTTGCAGGCGGGTCTTGAACTTGTCGTGCTTGGCGTTGACGCCGTTCAGCACTTCAGGGGTGTTGATCACGTCGATCACCGCTTCGGCCACGGCGCACGCCAGCGGGTTGCCGCCGTAAGTGGTGCCGTGAGTGCCGACGACCAGGTGCTTGGCCAGCGCCTCGGTGGTCAGCATAGCCGCGATCGGGAAACCGCCACCCAGGCTCTTGGCGCTGGTCAGGATGTCCGGGATCACGCCGTAATGCTGGTAGGCGAACAGGTTGCCGGTGCGGCCCATGCCGGTCTGCACTTCGTCGAACACCAGCAGCGCGTTGTTCGCGTCGCACAGTTCACGGGCGCCTTGCAGGTAAGCCAGTTCGGCCGGCAGAACACCGCCCTCGCCCTGGATCGGCTCCAGAACGACCGCGCAGGTCTTGTCCGAAACAGCAGCCTTCAGCGCCGCCAGATCGTTGTATGGCACGTGGGTGATGCCGGTGATTTTCGGGCCGAAACCGTCGGAGTACTTCGACTGGCCACCGACGTTCACAGTGAACAGGGTGCGGCCGTGGAAGCTGTTGAGCGCGGCGATGATTTCGTACTTCTCGGTGCCGAAACGGTCGAACGCGACGCGACGGGCCAGCTTGAAGGCGGCCTCGTTGGCTTCGGCGCCGGAGTTGCAGAAGAACACGCGCTCGGCAAAGGTGGCGTCGATCAGCTTGTGCGCCAGACGCAAGGCCGGCTCGTTGGTGAACACGTTGGACACGTGCCACAGCTTGTTCGCTTGCTCGGTCAAGGCACCAACCAGCGCCGGATGCGCGTGGCCCAATACGTTGACGGCGATGCCGCCGGCGAAGTCGATCAGCTCGCGGCCGGCCTGATCCCAGACGCGGGACCCGGCGCCACGCACCGGAATGAAAGCGGCAGGCGCGTAGTTGGGAACCATAACCTGGTCGAAATCGGCGCGTTGTACCGCAGCGTGCTCAACGGACATCGGAGTCTCCTGATGAGGGCCACTCGCCTGAAACTGGCGAGCGATGGGGGGATTGTAAGGACAGTTTTGTGCCCGGCCTTGCCGCCAAGCGACAACTTCTTATAGCGCAAACCCCGGATTTTCCCGGGTTTACGGCAATGCGACATATAGCGTCGCAAAGGCGCAGTTTAAACCGTCGACGACAATTGCAGCAGGCCTGAGAGGATATCAATTGAAGGCCACGGCAATGTCATATCTATATACCGCACCCCGCTCGGGACATTTTGATTTGCTTGGCTCATTTCCAGACGCCAAGGCGCAATCCCATGCAATCACCGACCGAACCACAACCGGACGTCATACCCGGCAATCCCCCCTCACATTATCAACCGCTGGTGGATGCAATCCCCGACTGGCTGGGCCAGGCCTCTGCCACCCGGCGCACGGCACTGAAGAACAACCGGCGCCCCGTGACCGACAGCATCAGGAAAGCCTCAGCGGCACAACACGATCAATTGCGTGCCGCGATTGCCGGGCACATGCAGGTACAAAACAGCGTCGACCAGCGGCTCGCGCAAGTGCAGGACGTCAGCGCTTATGCCGAACCCTTGCTCAAGGCGGTACTCAAGTCTCGATTCGGACTTGAGCTGGACGTGAAGGAAATCTTCCTGCGCCTCTACCTGCCTGCCAGCACTCCCATTTTCGGCATCAGGACAGGCGTGCGCAGCTGGACGGTTTCCCTGCTGGACGCGGCACTGCACAACTTCCAGAAGGACGAGGCCCGGCAGGACGCCTACGATCGCGACTCCGGTTTCATCACCCGACCGTCACAAACCGGTCAGTTCGAAACCCTGCCGCAGATCCGCGAAAAAATCAGCATCCCCGCCTTCATCAGCCTTTGCCGGGAACTGGATATCGGGGCTGGCTACAAGACCTACCTTGAGGACTGTCTGGGCATCTCCAACCCGGTCGTTGCCGCCCTCCTGCCCGACAGGCTCAAGGAGAGCCAGAAAACTGCCCTGAAAGCAGACCTGCAACTGGCACGAGTCAACGGAGACATTGGCGAGAACTGGCTGCGGCTGATCAACGGGATGCTCGACGGCATAGAAGGCATGCGCATCAATGGTCACACCTTGCGCTGCCAGGACCTGACGATGATGTCGGCCTCCCTCACCGGCATCGTGGTTTTCGCTGCGGATCTGGAGCAGGCACGCGTTGCACTCGGGGTGGTGGCCTACATACCGGGCGACCCGGAACACCCGATCAAGGAGTACGCCTCGAGTGCGGCCATGGAAAAGGAACTGGTCCGCCAGTTGCGTTCGCCGGAGTACCAGCACTTTTTCACCCAGTTTGTGGCCCATGAACAAAAGGGACATTTCCTGGCCGATCTGAACCAGCGCCTGAGTCAGGTGAAATGGCATGAGCCGGTGTCAGGCAGCCAACTGCCCCCCTGGCGTGAAGCGCCGATCGAAAAGCCAAAACTGCAAATGGCCGTATCGCCCATCACCGGCAACCTCTGGGAACACCTCTACCAACGCAAACTGAACAAGGTACTCAACGACGCCGCCACCCTGGCCGTCCCGACCGCCGACGCCGACCGAAAAGCGCGCTGGGCGCTCTGGGACTCCTTCGTCGACATTGCCTCCTCGATTCTCCAGATCGCCTCGTTTGTCGTGCTGCCCTTCGTGCCGTTCCTGGGCGAAATGATGATGGCTTACATCACCTACCAATTTCTCGACGAAGCCTTCGAAGGTATCGTCGACTGGGCCGAAGGAGCAATCACCGAGGCCGGCGAGCAATTGTTCAGCGCCCTCGAATCACTGGTCGAACTGGGAGCCTTCGGCATCGGCGGCGGCATCGCCATGACGGAGCTGCCCAAGGTCTTGCCGCCGAGCGTCGTCTCCTTCATCGATCGCTTCCGGCCCGTCAAACTGCGCAACGGTAAGACCCTGTACTGGAAACCCGACCTCAAACCCTACGAAAGCCCGATCGTACCGCCAGAACGCGCAGTGCCGGACAAGCAGGGACTGCACTGGCAGCAGGGCAAGAAACTGATGCCAATCGAGCAGAAACATTACGCGGTCAGCGATCACATCCATCCCGACAAGCTGCAGATCGAGCACCCGACCCGGACGGACGCCTACCGTCCTGTCGCGTTTCATAATGGCGAGGGCGCCTTCCATACCGAACTCGAACGACCGCTGGAGTGGGACACAGCAGCTGCCTTGCAGCGTGTGGGTCCGAGCATCGAGCCGTTTTCTCCCGCCCGTCGCGAGCGAATCCTCAAGGTCAGCGGCTGCCACGAAGAGGCCTTGCGCAAGATGCACGTCGATCGCGAGCGCGTACCACCGCTGCTGGCCGACACGATCCAGCGCTTTAAAATCGATCAGGATCTGCAGGGCTTCATCAGCCGGATGGCCAGTGACAGGGCTGAAGATTACCTTCATGCCGATCCGCTGATGCAACTCCAGCTTCTCAATGATCAAGGGCTGCTGCCGGACAACCGACGCCTGCGCCTGATTGACGGGCAGGGACAAATCCTCTGGCAATCCTCTGCCGATGAACAGTTGCCGCTGATTGACCTTCACCAGGATCGTCTGGCCGACGGCGACCTGCTCAAGACCTTGCTGCAATCCCTCGGCGAACGAGACATCAACACACTGCTGGCGGAAGAGTTCGGCCAGATGATCGCCCTGGACGTTCGCACTCGCAGGCTGAGAAACCGGATCGCTCAGATCGCAACCTCGCGCCGTACCGCATTGTTCGAGGCACGCTACCAGGCGCTTCAGCATCGCGAAGAGCCGCTGACGAAAAAGGTTGCCGGGCACGAACCGCACCTGCCCGCCAGGATCACTGAAGAATTGCTGCACACCGCCACTGGCACCGAATTGCTGGCAATCGACGCCGGAGAGTGGCCGGAGCGCCAACAGAGCCTTGCCGCCCAGGCCACCCACGAACTGCGCATAACCCGCGCCTATGAAGGATTGGAGCTGGATTCGGTGCGCAACCCGGATACCGATACGCTGGCGTTGCACAGCCTGAAAAAACTGCCGGGCTGGTCGGGGGACGTGCGGTTCGAAGTCCGGGCCGGATCACCCGAAGGGCCGCTGCTGGACAGCACCGGTGCGCCATCAGCCGCCATCCAGAAAGTGCTGGTACGCAGAATGGATGGCACCTGGCAGCCTTTCGACCATCAAGGAATGGAATTGCACGCCCCCACCGATTTCTACACCAGCGTGCTGCAGGCATTGCCGGACGCACAACGGCAGGCCCTGAACCTGCAGATCGGGGAAGGCGCAAAACTCAGGCAGGCCATTCGTGACAACCCTGTGGATCGCGGCGACCTGCGCCTGG
This sequence comes from Pseudomonas gozinkensis, assembly GCF_014863585.1. Taxonomy (NCBI): domain Bacteria; kingdom Pseudomonadati; phylum Pseudomonadota; class Gammaproteobacteria; order Pseudomonadales; family Pseudomonadaceae; genus Pseudomonas; species Pseudomonas gozinkensis. The sequence continues at coordinate 4,947,929 of NZ_CP062253.1, forward strand.
CGATTGCCGACGAGGCCATACAGCCGCTGGTCGTCGATACGCTGCGACTGGTCGGCGCACAAGGCTATGCCCGAGAGACCCCGCAAAGCCCGCGCACGCTGGAAAACCGCATCAGGCAGGTTTATCCAGGCATGGCGGACGACGATATGCAGAGCATGACGCTCCACCTTCGAAACCACCCTGATGGCCCGCTGACTGAACTGTCGCGCCTTCAGCTCGAATACGCGCAACTGGACAGCGACCTGAATAACTGGGCGCTCAATGTCCCGCGAGTCGATCCGGCTACACGTCTCGCCCTTTCACCGATCCAGAAGACAGCCATCCAGCGCGACCGCCAACAGTTCGCCCATGCATTGCGTCGCTGCTGGCGCAGGGAAACACCGGAGCCGAGTGGATTCCGACTGCAGTTTGCAGAGCCGCTGATGGGTGAACTGCCGGTCTTGAGCGCGAACTTCGACCATGTCACCAACCTGGATCTGAAAGGCACCGACAGCGGTGGCGGGATCGACCGATTCCTGCAAGGTTTCACACGCTTGCGGCGACTGGCATTGAATCAATTCGACCTGGATGACCTGCCACAGTCCATCACGGCCATGACCTCGTTGCGGCAACTGCGGCTGCGCCATTGCGGGATAACCCTGACACCGCAAAACCAGTTGCTGCTGTCATCGCTCAATGAGCTGACATCACTCGACCTGCAGGGCAATCCCCTGGGCATCACGATGGACGTCAATGCCCTGCCGACACTGCATCACCTCAATCTGACCGACACCGGAATATCCGAACTGCCCCACGGCCTGCTGGCTCACCCACGCATCAAAAGTGCCTGGCTTGCCGACAACCGGATCGCTGCACTTCCCGATGCCGTGTTCGAGTTTTCCCCGGGCACTACCGCTGGATACGACTTTTCCGGTAATCCGTTCTCCAACGCCACGCGAGAACAGATAAAGGTCTACTTCAAACGGACAGGCAACGACATGGGCGTGCGTGCGGAGCAATCCGATATTGATCGGACCAAGGCACTGTTCACCGACCTCAATGATCGCCTGGCGAGCGAGCTGATCTACCAACTGCCGGGCTCGCTTGTTCAGGGACGGATACAACTGGCTCGCTGGGAAACCGAAATTGTACGGATGACCGCCGACCTGGCTGCGTGGGTCCGGGACATTCCAGACCGCCATCCGCATAACGGGGAACTGTTCAGCCTCGAGGAGCGACTCGCCGAACACACGGCGCGAGAAGCATTTGCCGGGCGCCTTGAACGGCTCTGGCGCCACCGTTCGACAGCTCATCCACTGACGAGAGCGGACGTGTTTACAGCGCAACCGACATTCGTTGGTGACATGCCGGTAGTCAATGCAGACCTCAACCACATCACCACTCTGTCGATGACCGGCAAGAAGGACATCAGTGGCGTCCCTGCATTTCTGCGCACCTTTCCACGGCTGACCCATCTGATTCTTCAAGACTTCGCACTTGAGGGAGTGTCCCAGGCCCTTGCACAGCAACATGCCCTCACCACACTGACCCTGAAGAATTGCGGTCTGGTTTACACCGCCGAGACGCAAGCGGCGCTGGCAACCATGCCCGCTCTGGAACTGCTGGAGTTGCCTGACAACCCCCTGGGCAGCACGCCCGACCTGAGCGAGCTGGGCGAACTGACTTACCTCGACCTGTCCAATACCGACATTGCTGAAGTGCCGGTCGGCATGGCAGGCCATCCAAAGCTGAAAACCGCCATCGTCAGCGAAAACCGGATCAGCGAAATTCCCGACGTCTTTTTCTCGCTCCCGGCGCGGGCCAGCGAAGGATTCGACTTTTCCGCCAATCCGTTGAGCGCCGAGACGCGGGAAAAAATCAAGACCTACTCCCGCGAGTACGGCCCGGACTTTGGCGTACTCGCCGACAAGACGGACATCGACGCCACCAAGGCGCTGTTTCCTGGCCTGGACGACGAAGACGCCAGCGAAGTGTTCTATGGCTTGCCAGGCGATATCGAGCACGGCCGCTCGCAACTCAGGCACTGGCAAGCGGAGATCGAACAATTGTCATCGGATCTTGCGCACTGGATCAACGCAACGCCGGCCACGCATCCGGTCACCGGTGAGCGGATGAGCCCGATGCAAATGTTCGTGGAACACACGCATCGAAAGGCATTTGCCCAGCAACTCGAACGCCTGTGGCGTGCGAGAACGACGCAAGCCCCGCGGCTAAGGACCGACACCCTGATCATGGACGTCGCGCTCATCGGTGATCTGCCTGCTCTGTCGACCAACTTCAGTCACATCACCGAGCTTTCATTCAGCGGCAATACCGCCTTGAACGGCATGGATACCTTCCTCGACTCGTTCACCGGGTTACGGCATCTGGAACTGCATGACTTCAACTTCACACAATTTCCCGCCGCCTGCGAACGCATGCCCGCGTTGCAGCGCCTGATCATCGAAAACTGCGCATTGACGCTGACCCCGCAAACACAGGCCAGCCTTTCTTCCCTGAGCCGATTGCAGTATCTGAATCTGAGCCGCAACCCATTGGGCGCTCCACCATCGCTTTCGGGCATGACGGCACTGGTTCACTTGCGAATGGTCGACACGGCCATCACCCGCCTGCCGGACGACCTGCTCGACCACCCGCGACTGGTCGCCGCCAACCTGGACAAAAACCTGATCAGCGAGCTGCCCGATGCCGTGTTCAACATCCCGCCGCAACAACCTGCGCAACTGAGTTTTACCGACAACCCGTTGAGCGAGGCCACCCTCGAACGCATCAAAGTCTGCTATCAACTGAAACGGCAGAACTTCGGGGTTTTCATGCCTCGTGAAGACCTTGACCGGACCCAGTCGCTCTTTCCGACCCTGGATCGCGAGGACGCCAATCGCGTGCTGTACCTGTTGCCGGGCACCCTTGAGGAAGGCCGGGCGCAGATCGGGAACTGGGAGATGGAGTGGCAGCGACTTGACGAAGACCTCACCTCTTGGGTTGCCGATATACCCGAGCGCTTTCCGGCCACCGGTGAGTTAATCAGTGAAGATCTGCGATTGGCAGAACAGACTGATCGCGAGACGTTTCGCCGGGAAATCGAAGCCTTCTGGCGTGAACGGTCAGAGGAACAGCCCGAGGCCAGGTCACAGACGCTGAACCTGAATATTCCATTTGTCGGTGATCTGCCGCCGATACGCGCAGACTTCAGCCATGTCTTGAGCCTGTCACTCAATGGCAACACGCAACTGCGAGTCAACGAACACTTCCTCCAGTGCTTCAGCGGCCTGAAGGGCCTGGAGTTACGCGATCTGGCCTTGGGGCAATTCCCGCGCGCGATCACCGGGATGCCTGCGCTTGAAGAGCTGGTGCTGAGCAATTGCGCACTGGTCCTGGACAGTGAAGGCCAGACGGCCCTTTCGGCACTGACCCGGCTCACCAGCCTGGATCTCTACCGCAACCCGTTGGGCCGCTCGCCCAATCTGCGAAACATGGCGGCACTCGAGTACCTGGATCTGGCGAGCACCGGGATCAGCGAACTGCCCGAAGGGCTGTTGGAGTTGCCGGCCATTGAAACCATCGTGCTCAACAACAATCACATCACCGAGATTCCACAGGCCGTCTTCGAACTGCCGGCGTCAGCAGGGGCTGGTTACGACTTTGGTGACAATCCTCTGAGCGCCGCCACTCGCGAGCACGTCAAGAACTACTATCGCCGGACCGAGGAAGACCTCGGCGTATTGGCCGAGCCGGCGGATATCGCCCGCGCCCGGACACTGTATCCCACTCTGGATGATGAACAGGCCAGCGCGTTCATCTACCGCCTGGACGGCACACTGGTGGATGGCCGAACCGAATTGACACGGCTGGAGCTTGAGCTCGAAACCCTGCGGGGAGATCTGGTCGCGTGGGAAGCCGACATCCCCGGACACCCGGTAACAGGCTTGCCGTTGAACGCGGATCAACGCCTGCATGAGGAACAAAACAGGGCAGCCTTCTCGGAGACCTTGTTGACGTGCTGGCGCCAGATACCGGTGGAGGGTGCGAACGCGGCAGACCATCAACTCACGTCGACGCTTTCAATCATGGGCGAGCTGCCGACCTTGCGTGCCGACTTCAGCCATGTGTCGGACCTTTACCTGGTCAACAGTGCGGACCATTGGCCACGCGTCGGCCGTTTTCTGGAAGCATTTCCCGGCCTTGAACATGTCGACATCCGGGGTTATGACCTGAGCACTGTGCCCGAGGCCATCTTCAGGATGAATCGACTGACCACACTGAGTCTGCCCGCCTGCCGTATCACGCTGACTGCGCGTGAAGTGAACGGGCTGGCCGGGCTGCATTCGCTTGAGCTCCTGCATTTGCAGGACAACCCCCTGAAACTGGCTCCCGACCTGAGCAATCTGCAGCACCTGAGCGATCTCGACCTGAGTACCACCGGCATCAGCGAAATTCCCAGGGGTGTGCTCGGAAATCACAACTGGATGGAAATCGACCTTTCAGGCAACGAAATCATCGAAGTCCCGGACGAACTGCAGGATGTGCCGGCCTACGTCGGCGACCGCTACGACTTGCGCGGCAATCCTTTCTCCCCCGAGGCAATGAACCGCATTCGGGCGTACTACCAGGAAACGGGCCATACGCTGAACGTCGACAACGTGGTCGGACAGCAGGCTCCCGTGACTCGTCCCGGTGTCGCCATAGAGGATTGAAAGCGCTGGAAACGACAACGCCATGGAATCGGATTTCATGGCGTTGGTTTATCGGTTATCCGCGCTCGGGTGGCACCGATGACAACTCGAACGGGCTGCTGCTGCGCCGCTGGTTGCGGTCTTCCCGTGGCGTGGCGCCGAAGAAGTTGCGATAGGCGCTGGAGAAATGCGGCCCAGAAGAGAAACCGCAGGACAGGCCGATCTGGATGATCGACTTGCTAGTCTGCATCAACATCTGCCGGGCCTTGTTCAAGCGCAGTTCCAGGTAGTACTGGCTCGGCACGCGGTTGAGGTATTGCTTGAAGATCCGCTCCAGCTGGCGACGGGACACGCACACGTGCTGGGCGATTTCGTCGGTGGTCAGCGGTTCTTCGATATTGGCTTCCATCAGCAGTACGGCTTGCGTGAGTTTCGGATGGCTGGAACCAAGACGGTTCTGCAACGGGATGCGCTGACGCTCGCCGCCTTCGCGGATGCGTTCGACCACCAGTTCTTCGGAAACCGCGCCAGCCAGTTCCGCACCGTGATCACGGGCCAGCACCGCCAGCAGCAAATCGAGCACCGACATGCCACCGCACGCGGTCAGGCGATCGCGATCCCAGTCGAACAGATGGCTGGTGGCGATGACTTTCGGGAAGCGCTCGGCGAAATCGTCCTGCCAGCGCCAATGCACCGCGGCGCGGTAGCCGTCGAGCAGACCGAGTTGCGCCAGCGGATAAACACCGGCCGACAGACCGCCAATCACACAACCGGCACGCACCAGTTGCTTGAGCGCACTGCTGAGTGCCGGCGCCAAAGTCGTCGGTGGCTCATCGGCGAGCAGGAACAGTTTCTGGAAGTTTTCGAGTTTGCCGGCCCAGGGTTCGCCGGGCAGTTGCCATTCACCTTCGGTCGGTGCTTCGGCCTGCAGGAACGACAACTCGTAAACCACGTCCGGATGCACACGCTGGGCAACACGCAAGGCCTCCTCTGCCAGCGCCAAAGTCAGAGCTTTAGTGCTGGGCCAAATCAGGAAACCAATTCGATGGGCAGTCATGGGCGGGCGATCCGAAGCGAATAACGGTGATGAAGGCAAGGGCCAATGCTAGCCCGAAAATGAACACAAATCGCGAAACCAGCAAAGATCAATTGTGGGAGCTGGCTTGCCAGCGATAGCGGTGTGTCTGTCCCAGAAATGCAATCTGGCAGGACGCCATCGCTGGCAAGCCAGCTCCCACAGGAATCGAGAACGGCCTCTAGGCTGCGAAGCATGCACTATCTCGGTGCACAACGGCAGCCCCGATTACTTGAGGCTGCCCGAGAGGAATTGTTGCAAACGTTCCGATTGCGGATTGACCAGCACTTCACGCGGGTTGCCGCTTTCTTCGACGACACCTTTGTGCAGGAACACCAACTGGTTCGACACTTCACGGGCGAAGCCCATTTCGTGGGTCACCACCACCATGGTGCGGCCTTCCTGAGCGAGGGCCTGCATGACTTTCAGCACGTCGCCGACCAGTTCCGGGTCGAGGGCCGAAGTCGGCTCGTCGAACAGCATCACCTCAGGTTCCATCGCCAGCGCACGGGCGATCGCCACACGTTGCTGCTCGCCACCGGACATGTGCCCCGGGAACGCATCCTTACGATGAGCCACGCCGACCTTGTTCAGGTAGTGCTCGGCTTTCTCGCGGGCTTCGGCCTTGGACACGCCCAGCACGTGAACCGGCGCTTCCATGATGTTTTCCAGCGCGGTCATGTGCGACCACAGGTTGAAGTGCTGGAACACCATCGACAGGCGCGAACGCATGCGTTGCAGCTGTTTCGGATCAGCGGCTTTCAGCGCGCCGTCCTTGTTCGCCACCAGTTTCAGCTCTTCGTTGTTGAGCAGGATCTTGCCCGCGTGCGGCTGCTCGAGCAGGTTGATGCAGCGCAGGAAAGTACTTTTGCCGGAGCCACTGGAGCCGATGATGCTGATCACATCGCCGGCGGCCGCTTTCAGGGAAACGCCCTTGAGCACTTCGTGACTGCCATAGCGTTTATGCAGGTCTTGGACTTCAAGTTTGTACATGCGGTCGGTTCTCACAAAAACAGTCAGTCGTTGAGCAAAGGGCCGTCGCGCAGCGCATCGCGCCCCGCCACTTTGGCCAGCCAGAAACCGGGTTGGGCGTAACGCAGCCGCTCAATGGCAAACAGCACCCCGGACGTACCAGCACACACCGTGCTGACCCGATCCGACAGCGGATCGATCACTTCGAAAATCTTGTCACCGGCTTCAACCCACTCGCCGGGCTTGCGCAGAAAACTCACCACGCCCGGATGCGGCGGCAGGAGCAGTTCAGTGCCCTCGAACGGCATGCCTTCGCACGGTTCGTGCGCCGCGCTCGGCCACTCGCCACGAATCAGGCCCTGCTCGGCGAGGAACGCCAGAATGCCTTCTGCCCAAGCCTCGGCCTGCGCAGGCGTGGTGTCGGCCTGACCACCCAGTTCAACGGTGGTCGCCAGGCACGCCAGTGGAATCTGCGCGTCCGGGAACAGGCGCGACAGACGCAGCCACGGCAACGAGCAGGCTTCGTCGAACGAACTGCCGCCGGAATCTTCCGCCAGCAGACCGACCTTCACGTCCAGGTGCGCGGCGAGCGAACGCCACTGCGGCCAGTGCTGCGGCAAGGCGTACATGTGCAGCGCGGCTTCGCAGTCGCAATGCAGATCCAGCACCACATCGGCGGTGGCGGCATGTTGCAGCAGGATGCGCTGCATGCCTTGCAACTGGCTGCTGGCCTCGGGCAATGCGGCCAGGTGATCGGCCATCGCCTGACGGATCAGACGGATGTTGGCGTGCGGATCATCACCGAGTTGGCCCTCGAGCTTTGCGGCCACCGGGGCGCTGAGCTCGACGAAATCACGGTTGAAATTCTTGCCGCTGCCGGCCTCGAAACGGCCCTGATGGTTGCCTTGCAGCAACTGACCGAGACCCAGCGGGTTGGCCACCGGCACCAATTCGATGACGCCGTTGAGCAGGCCCTTGGCTTCGAGTTCGCCGAGGCGTTTTTTCAGCTCCCAGGCGGTGCGCATGCCGGGCAGTTCGTCAGCGTGCAGGCTGGCCTGGATGTAGGCCTTGCGCTCGCCGCTACCGAAGCGGAAAACCGAAATCCGGCGTTCGCTGCCCAGGTGACTCCACGGCAGAATGTGGTCGATGCGTTCCATATCAGTGCTTCCTCGGGGCCAGGTAGCTCAGCCAGCGACGCTCGGCCAGCTTGAACAGGCGCACCAGAATGAAGGTCAGGCACAGGTAGAACACGCCAGCGGTGATGTACGCCTCGAACGGCAGGTAGAACTGCGCGTTGACGGTACGGGCCGCACCAGTAATGTCGATCAGGGTCACGATGGACGCCAGACTGGTGGTCTGCAGCATCATGATCACTTCGTTGCTGTACTGCGGCAGCGCCCGGCGCAGGGCCGATGGCAGCAGGATGCGCTTGTACATCTTGAAGCGCGACATGCCCATGGCCTTGGCCGCTTCGATCTCGCCATTCGGCGTGGCCTTCAGGCTGCCGGCGATGATTTCGGCGGTGTAGGCGCTGGTGTTGATCGTGAACGCCAGGCACGCACAGAACGTTGCGCTGGACAGCCACGGCCAGAGGAAGCTTTCACGCACGGCTTCGAACTGGGCCAGACCGTAGTAGATCAGGAACAGTTGAACCAGCATCGGCGTACCGCGAATCACGTAGGTGTAGAGCCAGGCTGCGCCGTTGACCACAGCGTTCTTGGATACGCGCATCAGCCCCAGCGGCAGGGCCGCGAGCAGACCGAAGAACAGCGACAGCGCGAGCAACTTGAGGGTGGTGACCAGACCGCCGAGGTATAGCGGCAGGGCCTCCCAAATGACGTTGTAGTCGAAGATCATAGATCAGCCGCCCTTACGCCTACCGAGTAGCGCTTCTCAAGGTGACGCAGCGCCAGCAACGAGACACTGGTGATCACCAGGTACATCGCCGCCACTGCGAGGAAGAAGGTGAAAGGCTCGCGGGTGGCGTCGGCCGCCTGCTTGGCCTTGAACATCATGTCTTGCAGACCGACCACGGAAATCAGCGCGGTGGCCTTGGTCAACACCAGCCAGTTGTTGGTGAAGCCCGGAATCGCCAGACGGATCATCTGCGGCACCAGCACCCGGAAGAACACCTGAAAGCTGCTCATGCCGTACGCCATGCCCGCTTCGGCCTGACCTTTGGGGATCGCCATGAACGCGCCGCGGAAGGTTTCCGACAGGTACGCACCGAAGATGAAACCGAGGGTGCCGATACCGGCGGCCAGCGGGTTCAGGTCGATGTAGTCGTCATAGCCGAGCATCGGTGCGACGCGGTTGAGCAAATCCTGACCGCCGTAGAAGATCAGCAGGATCAGCACCAGGTCGGGAATCCCGCGAATCACCGTGGAATACAGATCGCCCAGCCACGCCAGCCAGCGCACCGGCGACAGGCGCAACGCGACGCCGATCAGCCCGAGAACGATGGCCAGGGCCATGGACGACAAGGCGAGCTGAAGCGTCAGCCAAGCGCCATCGAGGATGACAGCCCCGTAGCCTTTCAACATGATTCAGGTCCTCGAAAGTTGGGATGAAAAAATGGCGCAAACCGCAGAGATCCTGTTGCTTGCGCCATTTCGGACGGGTCGAGCGACGTCTTTACTTGCCGTAAATGTCGAAGTCGAAGTACTTGTCCTGGATTGCCTTGTACTTGCCGTTCTCGCGGATGGCCGCGATGGCGGTGTTGATCTTGTCTTTCAGGGCGTCGCCCTTGCGTACTGCGATGCCTACGCCGTCGCCGAAGTATTTGACGTCGGTGAACGCCGGGCCGACGAACGCGAAGCCTTTGCCGGCGTCGGTTTTCAGGAAGCCGTCATTCAACAGCGTAGCGTCCGCCACGGTGCCGTCGAGGCGGCCGGCGGCCACGTCGAGGTAGATTTCGTTCTGCGAACCGTATGGCTTGATCTCGGCACCCAGCGGGGCCAGGACTTCGCGGGCGAAACGCTCGTGGATCGAACCACGCTGTACGCCGATGTTCTTGCCCTTGAGCTCGGTCAGGCCTTCGCTGACAGCGGTGCCTTCTTTCATGACCAGGCGAGCCGGGGTGTTGTAGTACTTGTTGGTGAAGTCCACGGACTTCTTGCGGTCTTCAGTGATCGACATGGACGACAGGATCGCGTCGATCTTGCGCACTTTCAGTGCCGGGATCAGACCGTCGAACTCTTGCTCGACCCACTGGCACTTGACCTTCATTTCTTCGCACAGCGCGTTGCCGATGTCGTAGTCGAAACCGACGATGCTGCCGTCCGGCGCTTTGGAAGCAAATGGAGGGTAAGCCGCTTCGATACCGATTTTCAGAGGCTTTTCATCGGCGAATGTCGGCAGGGACAGCACGGACAGTGCCAGGGCGCCAAGCAGCACAAGTTTCTTCATCTTGGGACTCCATCGGTAAAGGGCAAAAACGGCAGAGTGAGCGACAGCCCAATATGCGAATGGGTGAAACAGAAAAGCGGTGCTGCATCCGTGGGAAATTTCCCATTGAAACCGTCAGCGATTTCAACACGAGCCACGACGAGCGAGTGATCGGCATTCTAACGACAGGCCCGAAGCCGATATTTCTTCAATGCGACAACTAATTACAGATGCACCGAGAAACCCGCTTGAGCACATTGACAGCCCTGCAATTTCATGCAAGAGCGAAAGACAGTGAACCGATCTATGCTGCAAATTGCGGGCCTATTATTCGCAAACCCTTCTAATCCGGCAAGCGCGGGGTTATGTCTTATTTTTCACCGGGGGTTTTGAGGCCCGAAAACGGGGCAATGCGTTTCCGGACGCCCCGTTGCGGAGCAGGCGGTTACACATTCAGTTACTTGAAGGCGGACGAGTAACAGTGGGAAGTGCCTGACGGATCAATTCGATAATTATTGGCTGCGGGTTTTGTGTTCCATCAAAGGATGTCAGCTTTGCATGACAAACCGCTTTCGCTGGCAAGCCAGCTCCCACACGACCTCGGCTTTGCTGAAATTATCTGACCACAACAATCCCTGTGGGAGCTGGCTTGCCAGCGAAGGGGCCAGCACTAACACCCCATAAACCACAGACAAAAAAGCCCCGCCCGGCGCAATGCCGGGCGGGGCTTATCAGCCTTCAGACCCGCCGCTTACGCGACGTTCATGGTCTTGTGCGTGTCGATCAGATGCTGCACCACACCCGGATCGGCCAGGGTGGAGATGTCGCCCAGGCCTTCATACTCGGCGGTCGCGATCTTGCGCAGAATGCGGCGCATGATCTTGCCCGAACGGGTCTTCGGCAGCCCCGGCGCCCACTGGATCACGTCCGGCGAAGCGATCGGCCCGATCTCTTTGCGCACCCAGTTCTTCAGTTCCAGGCGCAATTGCTCGCTCGGCTCTTCGCCATTCTTCAGGGTGACGTAGACATAAATGCCCTGCCCCTTGATGTCGTGCGGCACACCGACCACCGCCGCTTCGGCGACTTTCGGGTGAGCGACCATCGCACTTTCGATCTCGGCGGTACCCATGCGGTGGCCGGACACGTTGAGCACGTCGTCCACGCGACCGGTGATCCAGTAGTAACCATCGGCATCGCGACGGGCGCCGTCACCGGTGAAGTACATGCCACGGAAGGTCTTGAAGTAGGTGTCGACGAAACGGTCGTGATCGCCGTACAGGGTGCGCGCCTGACCTGGCCACGAATCGAGAATCACCAGATTGCCCTCGGCCTCGCCCTCGATGATGTTGCCGAGGTTGTCCACCAGCGCCGGGACCACACCGAAGAACGGACGCGCGGCCGAACCCGGTTTCAGCGCATGGGCGCCCGGCAGCGGGCTCATCATGTTGCCGCCGGTTTCGGTCTGCCACCAGGTGTCGACGATCGGGCAACGGGACTTGCCGACGTTCTTGTAGTACCAGTCCCAGGCTTCCGGGTTGATCGGCTCGCCGACCGAACCGAGCAGACGCAGGCTGCTGCCGTCCGCGCCCTCAACAGCGGCGGTGCCGGAGGCCATCATCGCGCGGATCGCGGTCGGCGCGGTGTAGAGGATGTTGACCTTGTGCTTGTCGACGATCTTCGCCACCCGGGTGATGTCCGGATAGTTCGGCACGCCTTCGAACAGCAGCGTTGTCGCGCCGTTGGCCAGCGGGCCGTAAACAATGTAGGAGTGACCGGTGACCCAGCCCACGTCGGCGGTGCACCAGTAGATTTCGCCCGGACGGTAGTCGAACACGCGCTCGTGAGTCATGGCCGCGTACAACAGATAGCCGCCGGTGGTGTGCTGCACGCCCTTCGGCTTGCCGGTGGAGCCGGAGGTATAAAGGATGAACAGCGCTTCTTCGGCGCCCATCTCTTTCGGCGCGCAGACGGTGCCTGCCACTTTCATCAGGTCTTCGTACCAGATGTCGCGATGCTGGTTCCACTTGATGTCGCCGCCGGTGCGCTTGCACACGATGACTTTCTGGATGCTGCTGGTTTCCGGGTTGGTCAGCGCGTCGTCGACGTTGGCCTTGAGGGAAATCTTCTTGCCGGCACGGATGCCTTCGTCAGCGGTGATCACCACTTTCGAGCGGCAGTCGATGATGCGACCGGCCAGGGCTTCCGGCGAGAAACCGCCGAACACCACCGAGTGAATCGCGCCGATCCGGGTACAGGCCAGCATGGCGACCACGGCTTCGGGAATCATCGGCATATAGATGGTCACCACGTCGCCGCGGTGCACGTCCTGGCCACGCAGGGCGTTGGCGAGTTTGCACACTTGCTCGTGCAGTTCGCGGTAGGTGATGTTGCGGCTTTCGGAAGGATCGTCGCCTTCCCAGATGATGGCGACCTGATCGCCGCGCTCGGCCAGATGACGGTCGAGGCAGTTGTAGGAAACGTTCAGGGTGCCGTCGGCAAACCATTTGATGTCGACATGGTGATCGTCGAACGAAGTCTGTTTCACCGTGGTGAAAGGTTTGATCCAGTCGAGGCGCTTGGCTTGTTCGCGCCAGAAGCCGTCAGGGTTGACGACCGACTGTTGGTACATGGCTTTGTAGGTCGCCTCGTCGGTCAGCGTATTGGCCAGAACCTCGGGACGAACGGGATACAGGGAAGCCGCACTCATCTTTCCTACCTCGGTGTAATAGTTGTTTTTGTATGACCCTGTTGTAGCCGGGGCGCCCGTATAGAACCATTCGACGATGGTAGTAACAAGCCCCTACAAAACATCCAGATACCCCAAACGCAAGCCTTGCGCCCTCGCTCCAAACACCGCAAATCCCTGTGGGAGCTGGCTTGCCAGCGATTCAGGCGACGCGGTCTTTCAGGAAAACCAAAGCACTACCAACACAATATCCATCGATTGTTACCAAATCTGCCAAAGGTGTTTATCAAAACCGGGTCTGTTTACCCCTACCCCGCCTCCCTAGAATTCACCTCGCCGACAAGGCAAAGCGATTAACAACGTTACAGCCCCCACGAAGGCCGTTAATCCAGCTCTGAAGTAACAAACCCAAACGATGAAGTTCCACACGCAACCCCAAAAAGGTTGCGTGACCCCACTCGACCTCAAGAAGGTAAATTTCAAATGAAAGCTTTATTGGTTCTGGCCCTCAGCAGTCTGTGCGCAACCGCCATGGCAGACGAGGTCCCGACTGATGTCGCACAGCAACAACCGGCCATCGAGGAATACACTTACTCCACTCACCTGGACATCGCCAAAGTTGTTTCCATGAGCGAAGTTCCGAATGTCTGCGAAGTTGTTCCGGCGAAAATGGAATACGACGACTCCAAGGGGCAGCGCCACATCCTGCGTTACAGCATCATGGGCAACGGCTGCACCAATTGATGGTTTGAGACTGCACCGAATCGGATCGCTCAGCGCTTCATTGAGGGTCGATTCCAGCCCGGCTTCGGTCGGGCTCAGTTGTGTTTGAAGTCACGTAAAAGGGTTGCAAAACACAAGATATAGTGAAAAACGCGTTTTTTTGCTCGTTTTTTGAGCAATCAATCACACGCAGAAAAATTAATGAAAAAAAATTCTCCGGGGCCAATCCCGGCGAAAGCCCTGTAAACCCTCGCTCCGATCGAAATCACCCCAGCGCTCGACCGCCCTGCGCTGTTTCGCCCTCCCCCACGCCGGTGTTTTTTTCCCTATAATGCCGCCCTAATCGGGTCAGCAATATTCCCTTACAGGGATCAAAGCCATTCTGAAGCCCCGCAGCAGCGACAACGCTGACCTGCGCCCGTCAGAGGCTCTCGGAAACCCGTAAAAATTTTCTGTTTATTGCCTGCGTAGCACCGCTGCAAAAAACGACATCCAACGCGGCCTGTACGGCCGTGTGAAAAACCAACCAATCAGTTTTCACACGGGCACAGGCCCTCACGCAGGAGACGACACGTCATGCTGAGCTGGGACGAATTCGACAAAGAAGACAGTGAAGTAGCAGCAGTGAAAGGCGCCAACGCCGGCCACGCTAGCGAAGCCAACATGGACCGCCTCGACAGCGCCGGCGGTGCCGCCGCCCTCGAAGCCCGCGCCGTGACCGCCGAAGACTCGGCCGCCGTGGCCCGCGCCAAGGCTGCACTGGATTCCCTCGACGTTGCCGAAGGCCTCGCCGAACTCGAAGGCTCCGCCGCCCGTGTCGCCGTTGACGAAAAGCGCATGATCAACTGCCGCGCCGACCTCAACCAGCTCGTGCCATTCAAGTACGACTGGGCCTGGCAGAAATACCTGGACGGCTGCGCAAACCACTGGATGCCGCAAGAAGTCAACATGACCGCCGACATCGCCCTCTGGAAAAACCCGGAAGGCCTGACCGACGACGAGCGCCGCATCGTGATGCGCAACCTCGGCTTCTTCTCCACCGCCGACTCCCTGGTTGCCAACAACCTGGCCCTGGCCGTGTACCGCCTGATCACCAACCCGGAATGCCGCCAGTACATCCTGCGCCAGGCGTTCGAAGAGGCGATCCACACCCACGCCTACCAGTACTGCATCGAATCGCTGGGCATGGATGAAGGCGAGATCTTCAACATGTACCACGAGATCCCGTCGGTCGCGAAAAAAGCCGCCTGGGGCCTGAAATACACCCGCGCCATCTCCGATCCGGAATTCAACACCGGCACCGTTGAGACCGACAAAGAACTGCTGCGCAACCTGATCGCCTACTACTGCGTTCTGGAAGGCATCTTCTTCTACTGCGGCTTCACCCAGATCCTCTCCATGGGCCGCCGCAACAAAATGACCGGCGTCGCCGAGCAGTTCCAGTACATCCTGCGCGACGAATCCATGCACCTGAACTTCGGCATCGACGTGATCAACCAGATCAAAATCGAAAACCCACACCTGTGGGACGCCGAAATGAAGGAAGAAGCTTCGCAGATGATTCTGCAGGGCACTCAGCTGGAAATCGAATACGCCCGTGACACCATGCCTCGCGGCGTACTGGGCATGAACGCAGCGATGATGGAGGACTACCTGAAGTTCATCGCTAACCGTCGTCTGTCGCAGATCGGCCTTAAAGAAGAATATCCAGGGACGACTAACCCGTTCCCTTGGATGAGCGAGATTATGGACTTGAAGAAAGAGAAGAATTTCTTTGAGACTCGGGTTATTGAGTATCAGACTGGTGGGGCGTTGAGCTGGGACTAAATAGCTAAAAATTATATACCCGACAAGGACGTTGGGCATATCGCGAGCTTTCGGCTGGGGCAATCTCAGGGCACGCTGTATCGTTTATAGGGAACTTAATCATGCCTGAAAACCATGAGTACTCTGTCTTAGGTGGGCCTAATCGCTCAAAGATTGGCCACACAATAAGCATTATTGCCGCAGGCATTTCGTCACTAACAGTAACTCTATTCCTTGCAGCTATAAATATCGCTAAAAGCCTAGGCTGGGCACAAAACATACCCAATCTAATATTATGGCCAGTGAGCGCAGGCATCATCTATGCGGGCATATACTGGTTGTTTGAGAAATACGTTTGGAAACTTCCATTCGTATCAAAGCTTCTCCGCGTCCCTGATCTAAGTGGCAAATGGATTTGCGAGGGTCAGTCCCTAAACCCTGATAAATCACACGCAGCCTCCTGGAAAGGAGAAGTCACCATAATTCAAAGCTGGGATCGCCTGCGAGTCAGATTAAAAACAGAACAGTCAGGCTCTAATAGCATTGCCGCCGCCCTTGTTAGTGACGATGCTGACGGTTTTAGACTGCTCTACAACTACAAAAATGATCCTAACCAAAAAGAAAAAGACTTAGTAAGCCATCGCGGCTGCGCCGAACTACTTTTTGACCACAACTTAAAAACTGCTGAAGGCGAATATTTCAACGGTCACGGCAGATACACCTTTGGAACAATGAAGCTTAGGAGGTCGAACTGATGGCGAGAAACATACAGAACCGGCTTAGCAGTTTGCGCTCTCGAAGAAACGGCACTGAAGGTCTTAACCGTGTAAGTGCATTTGATACTGCTCAAATTATCGCCAACAGCCTGAACTCAGAAAAATACGAAAAAAGAACAGAAAAGCCTTATACACGCTATGCAATAGGCTCGATGCAAGAAGTTGACGAGCAGTACACAAAAATCAGTATTGCAGAGGCGGAGCGCGTAGGTAAGCAACTAAACACCGGATTAACAGAACTTGGATTCTCAGTAGCTTTCAGACTTCAAGGCTCAGTTCCATGCAACATCCACATCAGAGGGGTTAGTGATGTTGACCTCCTGGTTCTTGACGAAGATTTTTTCACATACGACAGAACTGGCCAAAACAGTAGGCTTGGTCTTTATAACAATCCAATCTCATACACCCCGCTATCGGCACTACAGCTACTTAGAAAAAATTCTGAAAACATACTAATAAAACAATTTCCTGCCGTAACCGTAGATACGACGGGAGGAAAAGCAATTACTCTAAGCGGCGGCTCTTTGAGACGACCCGTTGATGTCGTCCCTTCCCACTGGCACAACACGCACGACTATCAAACGACAAACAAAGAGTCAGACAGAGCAATTTACGTCCTCGACAACAAAGTACCTACAACAATATTCAACAAGCCATTCAAACACATCGAAAAAATCACATATAAAGACGCTTTAACTCTCGGGGGACTGAAAAAATCCATTCGGCTTTGCAAGCACATAAAAGCTGACGCAGCAAAGGAAGGAACCAATATCACCCTTCCTAGCTTTGACATAGCGGCAGCATTATGGCATGCGGACTCTTCAGCTCTAATCGCCGGCTTTACAAATGAGCTAGCGATACTTCTTGAGACAAAGCGACATCTAACATTCCTTCATAACAATAGATTTCATACCCAAACACTTCGAACACCTGACGACACCCGACTGATTTTTGACACCGAGTCAAAGCTTAAAGGTCTGGAGCTTTTGCTCAGCGAAGTCAACGACCTAGCCATAGAGGTCGCAAAAGAACAGAATCTATCGCTTTTGCGTGGCGCATATAGTTGGGACAAAATAGATGAAACATTACGAAACACAAGAATACCTACGCTCTAACTAGACAGGCTGCGATAGATTGAAAATCGAGGCTTTGAGCGATGATTAATCGTCTTTTTCTGTAGGCTATTTCGGCTTCTTCCACGCGACCTTGACCCGGCGTCATCAACCTCATAACGTGCTGTATCCGGCGCCTAAGAAACGCCTCAAGTAGCGGCCTGACCGCTCCCGAAAGATGCGGCTTTTTTGCGCTTAAGGTATTCTCCTGCGCGCAAAAAATCTTTGCTATGTCGGGAGTGGGCGAATACAAGACCCGAAAGGGGAATATGTCCGGCCTTCTACTTGGGGTTTCTTAACTCCCGGCGCCTTAGCCCTAAGAAAGCTATCAAGTAGAGGTAATGGATATGCCTACGTATTTCCCCTTCTCAACGAAGGAAATCGCCTACAGTTTTACTGCTGAAATTATGCTTCCTGCGCAGGAGGCTGATCATGTCTGATACGCACAATTCTACAGTCTTCACCCGCCACAATCTCCACCTACACTCCCTTCTACTCGAAAACCAAACATGGTTCTGCGCTCGCGATATCGGTCGTTTAATGGGCGTCCATCTCAGTGATCGCATGATCAAAAAACTGGACAACGATCAGCACCGCTTGCTGAGGATTGAGTATTACCGACAACCTGAAAAACAGTTGATGCTCAGCGAATCCGGTGTGTATGCGCTGTTGGTGTATCACTACATCCCTGAGAATCGTTTGCTACGAGAGTGTTTGACCAATCAGGTGGTGCCAGCCCTGCGCGATGCTGAACCCTCGGATAGGTTTGATCGCCCAACGTTGAGCCTGTTGAACTGGTCGGAGATGTCGTTGAGTCTGCTGCATTGGCAGGATGAAGGTTGGATTCGTCTGCGGGATATGCCGTATCTGCTGGAAGGTCAGACTCAACGGCGAGAAACGATGGCTAAGCCTTGGTGGCGAAAAGTCGCGCAGGCGCTTCAGTCGTCGAAGCATTCACTCGGTTAGGAAATGCGCTTGTAGGATCTATCGCGAGATTCGTCGCTATTTTTTGTGGGAATTTTCGTAGACATCCGTAATGGCCACTCAGTATCGTCCGAGGGTCCACAACCCTCGGCGATTCTATGGAAACGGAAAAGAGCAACAGCGACTGGAACGACTCGGAGATTGACGCAGCGGTCGATGCTTATATCAGCATGTTGTCACGCGAGCAGACTGGCCAAAAGTTCGTTAAAACTGAAGAGAATCGAATCCTTCGCGAAGGTGCCTTAATCGGGCGAACAAAAGGATCGGTTGAGTTTCGGATGCAAAATATTTCTGCGGTTCTTGAAGAGTTGGGATTGCCGCGCATCAATGGCTACAAACCAGCGAAAAACGTGGGAAACCATATCAGAGATCGAATTCTTGCACGACTTACTGAAAAAAATTTAATCCCCCAAAGTTCTAAACCATCAGATTATTCAAGAGAAACGTTGTTCCATAGTGATGATCCATGGGCGGTCGGACTGGAAGACAAAATTGGTGTCGTAGATGAAGCAAAAGCGATGGCTACACTTGCCATTCGTACAGAGGACCCTCCATTAGCAATCGGAGTCTTGGGCGACTGGGGGACGGGCAAATCATTTTTCATGAGACTTGTTTATCAGCAAATCCAAAGAGACTCTAAAGATACCGTTCTAATAAAATTTAACGCTTGGCACTTTGTCGATACAAATCTTTGGGCCAGCCTTGTTGATCATATCTTCACAGAACTCGATCAATGGGTTCGAAAAAACGAAATAGAAGGAGAGAGCCGGCTCTCCTCACAGAAGCTATTTGAGAATCTGTCAACTGCACAAGAATTGGCAGTGGAGTCTGCGGAAAAACTGGTTCTCTGCCGTCAAGCACAAAGCATCGCTACTAAGAGATTAGCAGAGGCAAGAGATAACAATAATGCATTCTGGCAATCCATTACCGAAACTCTAAAAAAGCAGGTTGATTTTGAAAAAGTTAAATCCGCGGCAAAAACCCTTGGCTTAGAAAAATTATACGAGGACACTTTTCAACTAAAAAAAACCATTGACGCCTTCAACAACGAGCGAACACGAACAAAAGCCATTAGAGAAGGACTATTACATCGCATAGCTAGCTGGCAAGCTATCCTGATAGGACTGACCATCATCCTAATTCTACCGCCGGCGTTTTCGAAAGCGTTTGAACTAATAAGTGAGACATTCAAAGCCAATATAAGTATTTTTACCAAAGAGATACTTACACTCAGCACTACAATCACCGGAATAACTGCTGGAATTGCATTTCTAACTAAACATATTCGCTCAGCAGTAAACCAGATATCCGGCTTCCGAACGACACTAGAAAAAGTGATTGACGCTCAAGAAAAATCAAAATCTAAAACACTTTCGAAGTTAGCAACAGATGTCGAAGAAGCTCAGAACCTACTAACTGTAGCTACGGAAAAAGTGGCCGCAGCCACACACGACTTTGACGCAGGTACGGGTCGAGGAAGAATGTTAAGTTTCATTCGCGAACGAGCTAATGATGGACATTATGCAAGCCATCTAGGGCTCGTAGCAGCTATTAGAAAAGACTTTGAGGAACTATCCCGCGGGCTAAAAACTGATTCAAATCAATCCAAAATGCCGATTCTCGATGGAAAATTAAAAAAGCGAATACTGGACTTAATTGACGATCCAAAAAGCCAGCTAAAATCGGCAGATAAAGAAAAGCTCGAATCCATGCTGAAAGTCAGTTCAGTGACGGAGACACAAAAATTCAAGAGAATAGTCCTTTTTATTGACGACTTGGATCGCTGCCCACCAACCAAAGTAGTAGAGATACTTCAAGCAGTTCATTTACTACTAGGATTCCCATTATTTATCGTTTTCGTCGCTGCAGATGTGCGGTGGGTCAATCGAGCTCTAACCAAGCATTATCCTGACCTCCTGGATGAACAACATGCCGAAAGCTTTAACAAAAAAATCGGCGCAACCGCTCATGATTATCTCGAAAAAATATTCCAAATTCCTTATTGGGTAAGACCAATGAGCGCAAATTCTAGCGCCGCATTATTAGAATCTAGGATTCAGAATTTCAATACAGACACAACTTCACTCTCCACATCCCCTATAACATCTGACGAGGCTATTACCAACAATACCGCAGATTCTACAGAAGACTTTAGCGACAACAGCAAAGAAAAAACACAGAACAACAGGCTAATATTTAGTAACGACGAGCGAACGTTTCTAAGTCAGCTAGCGCCGTTTGCTGGAAATTCTCCACGCAGAGTACTTCGCTTCATTAACACTTATCGGATAATAAAGATCAGTTTATCTGATGAAGAAAATGAAGCACTTGAGCAAAGATACTTTCGAGAGCTTTTGTTAAGCCTAGCAATAAGCATTGGAACCCCAGAGGCATTCAATAGCTGGTCGCAGTTCATACAGAGTGGCCCAACCAACACGGATCTTAGAACCCTGCTCAAAAAATCTGACTTACAACCTTGGCACCGTCTTTCCTCTTCAAACACAACGCTTCAAGGAGCGGTCCAAACTTACCTCCGCACGAACACATCTGGAAGCATACAAGACACTATTGAGGCTTCAAAACTAGTAAAACGTTATAGCTTTATTGGATAATCTGCGCCCGTTCCTTTTAGCGTCCTACAATAACATTGAAAAATAATTTTTAGAGTTAGGAAAATGAAATTCGACCTCGCCTACTGCCTCAGCCTCGACGACAAGTTGTCGATCTATGACGTTCGCGATCTCAATTTCGATGAGACGGTGGCGTTCGATTCTGCGAAGGAACACTTCCAGTGCCCCAACGACGCCTGTCGTTCGGCGTTCGATGCTTCCAACGAGTTGGGTACGTTCAACGCCAAGAATGTGAATTACGTGCGCACGCCGCACTTCAAGAATCTGCCCGGTACGCAGCATGTGGCGGATTGTCCGTATGTGAGTTTGAAGACGTCGGCGTCGGGGGTTGAGGTAGCGGAGGGGGAAACGGATGACGGGCGTGAGGAGCATTTCCCGTCGGAGTTGTTGTTGACGCGCCGTGAGTATGTGCACAAGCCTGCCGCGCCTGCGGGGGCGGCGGATGTGTTGCGGGATGATCCGGTGCGGGTGGCGACTTCCCCTTCAAAAGAATCGCCGAGTCGTGAGACGGCGCCGGACAAGACCAGTGTCTTCGCTCACCCCGTGGAGTGTTTTGTGTCGAACTTCGCGGACAAGGATTTGCTCAAGCGTATGCCGTTGAAGATTGGCGAGCATACGGCGCCGTACAGTTCGTTCTTCAAGAAGATCGAGTACTTGATGGACAACAAGGGGCTGATTTACTGGGGCCGGATCAAGAAGATCGAGGACTTTCACAGCGCCAGTTTCCGGATCGATTTCGAGGACAAGGTCTGGTTCAAGAAACCGGATGACAGCAAGAAGAAGCCTTATCCGGTCAGTGTCTATCTCAACAAAAAGCTGATCGACAACTACCGCAAGCGCAAGGCGTTTCTGGAAGAGATCAAGCACGCCATTGATAGCGACAAGGAGCTGTTCTGCTTCTTCTATGGTGTGACGCCGGAGTTGAAGCAGGTGCCGGGCAAGAAGAACCCCGAAAAGCCTTTCGAGGTCTTCAATGCCAATATCGAGAACCTGGATCACTTCATTATTCGTGAAGCGCCGGGTCTGGCTTGATGGTCAGCCCTGGGGCAGTTGCAGTTTGACGGCGCCGGGGTGTTGTTTGATCAGGGAGTACGGCAGGACTGACCAGTCCGGCGCATCGCAGGCGCGGGCGACGCGTGCGAAGTAGGCGCCCAGGTACAGGCCTTTCGGGGTGAAGTGCCAGGACGGATAACCCCAGATGCTTTCATCGGTGTAGTCGCAACTGTCTTCATCGCCCTCCGCCGGTTTCTTCATTTCTTTCGGGTAGAGCGCGGTGAGTTGCTTTATCAGCCACGGCACCAGCACTTCGCGCTGGTAAGTCGAGCGCGCTGCACTTTCTTTTTCGTTCAGCGGTTGATCGCCCAGGCTGTCGCGCTCGGCGTGCAGTAGAGGTTTGCCCTCGCCTACCCACAGCACATCTTCCAGCGACAATGGATGGCCAGTGTTCACGTCGATGTTGAGCGGCGAATCGCCGAAGTCCGGATGCGCGCCGCCGCAGTAATAGCTGGTCGAGATATTCAGGCTGACCACGGCTGGCGAGATCAGTTGCGGTTGGGCTTGTTGCATGAACTCGACGTTCTCCCCGCCCTGCAACTGGCAGCCGTGATAGCTGATGACCTCGCTCCACAAGCGCCCGAGCAACTGTTGGTTGACCCGCTGCAGGTCATCTTTCGGCAGGCCGGATTCCACGGTAAACAAGGCAATCTTCGACTCGGGCTCCGTCCACCACTGCAGGGTGTAGCCCATGAAATCTTCTTTCTTCGTGGCTTTGAGCTTGAGCCCCTGTAGCCGCAGATATTCGTACGGTTCGCTGGCGGGCAGCGTGGCGATGAAAGGCAACGTGGTGGAGGTCGGCGCCGCGAGTTTGGCCTCGGAGAGTTGCACCGAAAGCTTTTTGCCCTGAGGGCTTTGCCATTCGCCCTGCCAGCCGTTGGCGGTTTCTTCCAGCTTGAGGGTCGGCAAAGGCTTGTCATCGCCGTAGCGATTGTTGCCCTCGACCAGCGTCAGCGTGCTGTCCTGCAACGCGCCGCTGAGGGGTAAGTCGCGGTGGTATTTCTCGTAGAAGTACCGGCCGGTTACTTCGTCCTGCTGCTGGGTGTTGAGCTCGACCACAATCGGGGTCTTGCCCAGCGTGCCAGTGAACACACGTCTACCATCGTCAGCCTGAGCGGTGGAAAGCAGTGAAAACAACGCGGCGGCAAATGGCGCCAGGCGCAACAGTCCCTTGAGCATGGATCGATCCCTGAGTGAGTCGGAGGTCGCGCCGGGACGTGAGTGCCGGCGCTGGTGAATGCGGGGCGGATTATGGCGGGGGTTGTTTAAGTAATCGAGTTTCGCCGTTTGTACTCTTTCAGCCAAGCTTCCTGCTCGGCTGCTGCGATCTCCCGATAAATTTGCTTGCGCCGGTCCTTGGCCGCTTGAACTTCGTCCTCATCCAGAGCGCAATAACGACGAAGCCAATGAACGGTCATCTCCTCATCCGGGTAGTAGTAACCCTTGGCGCCCTTGCTGTTTCTTGGGGTGTCGTTCATCTGCGCGTCGAACACCATGGCTGCGACTTCGTCAGGCGGTAGACAACCTGCCCCTGCAGCCTTGTCCTGGAAGACCCAGGCAACTTCATCGATGTGTTTCTGTGCGCTGCGATGGCTGCGGCGATAGAACTGCTGCGGTCGACACATCCGCTGGAATCGCTCAATCAACGGTTCAATATCAATCCACTCGGAGAGCCCGTGATGGGTTGCATGAAGCATTACACCGTTGAACCAGCGATCAGCGAATTGCCCCACAAATGCATCCAGATCGGCCTTTTTCATGTCGGCGAAAACCATGCAATAGCGAGTCTTGATATGCATGGCGAAGAGTACATGCTTTCGTTGCACGGTGATCGCATGCACCAGCCACTGCTCGACACCACTGTCCATCTCATCATCTTCGATGGTTGATGATGGCGGGGCGAAATCCACCGGGGTGATCTTTTTGCCCTGGTGGACACGACTGAAGAACTTGCTGGCAGCTTCGGTGCAGTTGAAGATCAGCATCCTTGATCTCTAATAAATACTGGAAGTGGTCGATTATGGGGCTGTCGATTGACGACTACTTAACCGACATTACCACCATCACAATAACCAACAATCCAATATAAACCCAAGCATGCACCCGATCCGGTATCCGCCCGATCCACCGTGTGGCCAGTCGAATCCCCAACATCGAGCCCAGCGTCAGCACCGCAAACGCCAGCAGATCCACATACCCGATAAACCATGGCCCGAGTTCTGTCTCACTGAACCCCGCGATCAGCATGTACGTCAGCGTTCCCGCCAGCGCCACGGGCACGCTCAACGGATTGGCCATCGACGTCGCCTGCGACATGCTCAACCCGCAACGCCGCAACAACGGCACGGTCATGACGCTTCCTCCTACACCGAGAAAGGTTGCGATGGCGCCGATGCCTACACCACCGCCAGAAGTTTCCACTGTTCCCAATCGCCGTGGGATGACGCCTTCAGACTGTGTGAGAAATCCGCGTCGCAGCAGACAGTCGACAATCGTCACGCCGAGGTAGGCGATGAAGGCATAACGGATGACTTCGCCGCTGACCCAGACTGCTGCGATTGCACCGACGACCGAGCCCAATCCGATGAACCCACCCAAGGGCCAAATGTAATCACGGACAAGGTTGCCGGCGCGGCGATGTTTGTCGGTGGCGACCAGGGCGTTGACGATCATCACGCAGGTCGAGGTGGCGACGGCGATGTGCATGGCGGATTGGCTGATCGGGTCGTCGGCGCCGTGGTTCGCGGTGAGCATGCGGTACAGCAGTGGCACGACGACGAAGCCGCCGCCGAAGCCGAAGAGCACGGCGGTGACGCCGGTCAGGCAGCCGAAGAGTGTCAGCAGGAGGTAGAACATGGCGTGTCGTCCGTTGTTTGGGAGCGGTCGACGATAGAGCGGCGGCGCTTGGCCTGCTTCAGCAAGTCAGCCAATAATGTTTGCGTTTACGCCAACTGCCGGGTGCCGCTCGATGCGCAATGTTTCGATCAATCTGCTGGATGACACGCCGCGCCCGGTGGTAGCGATCGGTACGGATTATTCCCACGGCTGTCTGTTGCCACGTCATACGCATCGACGGGCGCAATTGTTGTACGGCGCGACCGGGGTGATGCAGGTCAGCACGCATGACGGCAACTGGGTGGTGCCGCCGCAGCGGGCGGTGTGGATCCCGCCGGGGGTGGCGCATGAGGTGTTGATGCTGGGGGTCAGCACTCGCAGTTTGTATGTCGAGCCGGGGGTGGTGGACCTGGGTGAGCGTTGCCAGGTGATCAGTGTGTCGCCGTTGATGCGGCACTTGCTGATGGAAGCCGTGGAGTTGCCGCTGACCTATGACCTGACCGGGCGCGACGGCGTACTGATCGATCTGTTGCTGCATGAATTGGTGCGCAGTGCACCGTTGCCGTTGCATATCCCGCTGCCGTCTGACGGAAGACTGCTCGAACTGTGTCAGACCTTTCTGCATCAGCCGAATGCCCACCAATCCCCCCAGCAATGGGCCGATCAGCTGCACGTAAGCTTACGCACCTTCAACAGACTGTTTCGTCAGCAGACTGGCCTGAGTTTCAGTCAATGGCGCCAGCGCGCCTGCGTGGTCTTGGCGCTGGCACGCCTGGCGGCGGGTGAAGCGGTAACGCGGATTGCCCTGGATTTCGGCTATGACAGCCCGGCGGCGTTCTCGATGATGTTCCGCCGGATCCTCGGTCAGGCACCGTCCGTCTGGTTGGAGGCGGCGAACTAGGGCAAATCAAAAAATGCGTTTGATCCCGGCCGAAAACAACTGTACAAAAACACAGTACATTTTCCATCAGCACTCTCGAGCCCGGAGCACACCATGGCCTCTTCAGCGATGAACCTCATCCTCGAACGTATCGCCCTTTTCCAGTTCACCCCGACCCATTGCGCCCAGGCCCGAGGGATGTTGGGCTGGAGCATTGAACAGTTGGCGCGAGAGGCCAAGGTTTCAGTAGACGACATTCAGCGGTTCGAAGCGCAACAGGACGTGGCGGATGAGGTGCGGCTGGCGTTGACCTATCGGTTTGAGGCGCAGGGGCTGGTGTTCTTTCCGGGGTTTGCGCCGGGGCGTGGGGGGAATGTCAGAGGTGCGATGCCCACGTCGGTTGATCGCGAAACTTATGCAATGGCTGATTGAAAAGACCCGTTGAGGTCGGCCCACACGCGGAAGGAACTCGAAATTGATTGGAATCGAAGAAAGCAGAGGGAACATCTACGAGGATCTAGAGATACCAAACGCCAATGAGATGAGGATCAAGTCACAGCTTTGCGCAAAGATCGGTGAAATCATCAAAGCGCGTCATCTCACTCAATCTCAAGCTTCTGAAATCCTGGGGTTATCACAACCCAAGCTATCCGAAATGCTGAGAGGAAAATTCCGCGGCATCAGTGAGGCCAAGATGATGGAATGCCTTTCCCACCTCGGCCGAGATGTGCAGATTGTGGTCAAACCGGCCCCCCGCTCTCGCAAAGAGGGCCGAATTGAGGTGGTGTTCGCTTGATACGGCAGTGCTTCAAATAGTCGAAGACAACGCACTGCCAACAAGGTGTTTACTCCTTGAACCCCGGATGCCGCAATTCCATCGAAGCCTGTTCGTAGCTGTATGCCATGGCAAACAACTGTGGCTCGCTCCACTGCTGGCCGTAGAAGAACACGGAGGTCGGCGTGCCGTCATCGCTCATGCCCGAGGGCAAGGTGATTGCCGGGTAGCCTGCGGTGGCAGCGGAGAACTGGGAAAAGCCATCCGATTCGGCGAACAGGGCATCCAGATTGTGCTCACGCACCTGCTCATCGATGGCTTCCTTGAAGTTCTGGCTGATGGTTGTAATCAGTGTGCTCGCCTCCTGATGGGAAAGCGCGGACGCATTGATGGCCTCAAGCATCTCCTGGCCGTATTTCTCTTCACCGGGATTGGCCTGGTTGAAGTCGATCAGCGTCTTCAGGGAATTGATCGGTAAACCCTGGCGGCTGGCGAGATATTCGGGCAGTTCATGTTTCATTCCGCCCATCAGGCCGTTGATGTAGTCATCGATATCCGGAAGGCGCACAGTCAATGGGACCAGCGTGGCGCCCTGCTCCTCCAGAGTTGCCAGAGCCAACAGCATCTCAAGACTCGGGCTCAGCTTCGTATCGTGAGACCCTGTGTACGCGATCGGATAACCGATCCGTTTTCCTCGCAAGGCTTCCTTGGAAAGCAGTGTGGTGTAGTCGACGCCAGTGGGTGCGTCGGCAGTGGCGCTGTCCGAGGCGTCAACGCCCTGTATGACGTTGAACAGCAGCGCGGCATCCCGAACGGTACGAGTAAGCGTGCCCGGCGTGTCTTGCAGGCGGGTGATCGGCACGATGCCGGAGCGGCTGAACAGCCCCAGCGTCGGTTTGACACCGACCACACCATTGGCTGACGCCGGGCAACTGATCGAACCATTGGTTTCAGTCCCCAACGCCAGTGGTGTGAAACCTGCTGCCACCGCTGCCGCTGGGCCGGAACTGGAACCACAGGTGCTTTCACTCAACACATGAGGATTTTTCCCTTGGCCGCCGCGCCCGCTCCACCCCAAGGGCAGAGACATGTCACGCATCCCCGACCACTCGCTCATGTTGGCCTTGCCCAGCAGGATGGCGCCGGCATCGCGCAGTTGTTTAACCGTAAAAGCATCTTGAGCCGCCGGTAGCCCGATCATGGCCATTGAGCCGGCACTGGTTTGCATGCTGTCAGCGGTATCGAAGTTGTCCTTCAACAGCACCGGGATTCCGTGCAACGGGCCACGGCTCTTGCCTTGCGCACGCTCGTTGTCCATCGCGGCTGCGATGTCGAGTGCCTGGGGATTCATTTCGACAATGGCGTTGAGGGTCGGGCCTTGCTTGTCCAGATCCGCAATGCGTGTGATGAGGTGTTGAACCAGTGCGACGGATGTCAATTCGTTGCTGACCATCATCGCACTCAGCTCGCTGGCGCTTGCGTACTCAAGTGCTGCATTGGAAGGCGCCGCGAGGGCAACGCTGCTGGTCAGAGAAAGCAGGATGGCCGGCGCCAGCGCATTCATGCTGCGTTTAAAGCGGAATTTCATTTTCTAATCCTTGTTTAAGCCAATCACGAGTGAGTCATTTCACTCGCGACCAAGCCTACCGAAGCCGCAGGAAACGGCTGTCAGCAACAAGAACCAGTGCCGGTAGGAAAACTCACCCAGCCCTGTAGCCGCTACAAGCAGCACGCCCTTTTTCTGACATCTCTTGTTCCATTTCCAACCACCACGCGTCCCCACGTTGCGGTTGCATCAGGTTGAACGCCTCGCCCATTTTCGGCGTGGTGATCGACACACTGCGCTCCCAGGCCAGCGCAAGAATTCGGTCGAAAGGCTCATGCCAGGCATGCATTGCCAGGTCGAACGTGCCGTTGTGGATCGGGAGCAGCCAGCGGCCCTTGAGGTCGAGGTGGGCTTGCAGGGTTTCCTCAGGTTGCATGTGCACGTAAGGCCATTCGACGTTGTAGGCACCAGTCTCCATCAGGGTCAGATCGAAGGGGCCGTACTGTTCACCAATGCGTTTAAAACCGTCGAAGTAGCCGCTGTCACCGCTGAAGAAAATTCGCGTGTCGCCGTCGATGATCACCCAAGAAGCCCACAGGGTCTGGTTGCCGTCAAACAGGCCACGGCCGGAGAAGTGCTGCGACGGGGTGGCGATGAAGCGGATGCCGGCGACTTCGGTGCCCTGCCACCAGTCGAACTGGCGAACCTTGCCGGCATCGATGCCCCATTTGATCAGGGTGTCGCCGACGCCCAGCGGGGTCAGGAAGACGTTGACCTTGTCCGCCAGTTTCAACACCGCTTCGTAGTCGAGGTGGTCGTAGTGGTTGTGCGACAGGATCACCGCTTCAATCGGCGGCAATTCATCGATGCTGATCGGTGGCTGGTGAAAGCGTTTCGGCCCGGCCCATTGCACCGGCGAGGCACGCTCGGCAAACACCGGGTCGGTGATCCAGAACTTGTCTTGCAGTTTGAGCAGCAAGGTCGAGTGACCGAGGCGGTAAACACTGTGGTTGGGCGCCGCGATCAGGTCCGCGCGGGTCAGTGGCTGTACCGGAATGGCCGCCGCCGGCCGTGTGTTGCGCGGTTTGTGGAAGATCATGTTCCACATGATCCGCAACATCTTGCGCAAACCTTCGCGCTGCACCGGCGCGTGGTTGCGGAATACGCCTTCGGCCTGACGCGAAGGTTCAGGTTTTTGACTGCCCGCAGAAGCAATGGATCTGGCCATGACTGAATGACTCCGGAAACACCGCGCAATTCTCGGCTTTCCACGGTGGGACGATAAATGGCCAAGGCACGCACGCATCAGCCGGACATCTGGTTTTAGGTTGCACCGATTAACGCAACATTACACTGAGCGGTGTACTTTCTAGGTTGCATCAAACCCGATGACAAGTAAACTGCCGAGTGTAATTTCACCCTTTTCCTGCCGAATCGAATTTATGACAGCTCCCCAGCGCCTCACCGACCGTAAACGCGAAGCCATCATCCAGGCTGCGATCGCCGAATTCCGTACCAACGGTTTCGAGGTCACCAGCATGGACAGGATCGCGGCTACCGCCGGGGTATCGAAGCGCACGGTTTACAACCATTTTCCGAGCAAAGAAGAGCTGTTCGCCGAAATTCTCAACCAGTTGTGGGCACGGATCAGCACCGAGCAAGCCGTGTCGTATCAGCCCGATCAGCCTTTGCGCGAACAATTGCGAACGATGCTGCTGGCCAAACTGCAGATGATGGCGGACGACAATTTCATGAATCTGGCCCGTGTCGCCATCGCGGCTGCGATCCACTCGCCCGAACGCGCACAGAACATGGTGGCGCGCATGGGTGAGCGTGAGGAAAGCGTGACCGTGTGGATTCGCGCCGCTCAGGCGGACGGTCGGCTGAAACCGGTCGCCCCGGAATTCGCCGCCCATCAGGTGCAGGGGCTGCTGAAGACGTTTGCCTTCTGGCCGCAGATCTCCCTGGGCCAGCCCTCGCTAGACAGCACCACGCAAAATGCCGTGGTCGACTCTGCACTGGACATGTTTCTGGCCTGCTATCAGCTCTAGATCAGGTCTGCGCCACAGTAAATGGCTCACAAGGACACTGAATTTTCCCGCTGGAATAAATGACAATGTCTGTCATTGACCGATGAACGGTCGCTCTGAAGAATTACACTGCAAAGTGTTTCAGAATAAATCTGGCGCAGAACATCATGGAAAACAAACGCGGCAAAGGCTTGTCATTCGCCAGACGCATTTACCTGCCGCGGGCCATCGGACTGGGCATCGGTTTCTTCAGTGTCGGTGCCGCGCTGTATCCGTTGAACATGCCGGGCTGGCTCTGGGCGCTGTTGCTGTTCAACGGTTTTCTCTGGCCGCACGCGGCCTATCAATGGTCGACCCGCTCGGCTTTTCCCTATCGCGCCGAACGCCGCAACCTGCTCTATGACTCGATGTGCGGCGGTTTCTGGACCGCGTGTTTCCAGTTCAATCCGCTGACCACCGTGACCATCCTGTCGATGATGACCATGAACAACGTGGCCGCCGGCGGCCAGCGTCTGTTCCTGCTCGGCGCCCTCGCCCAGGTGATCGGCGTGCTGCTGGGCTGGTCGGTATTCGGGGTCAAATTCACCCTCACGGCCACACAGACTCAGGTCTGGGCCTGCCTGCCGATGCTGACCCTTTATCCACTGGCACTGGGCATGGTCTGTTACCGGTTGGCGATCAAACTCGCCGAACACAAACGCACCCTGAGCGCCCTGAGCCGCACCGACAGCCTGACAGGCCTGCTCAACCACGGCGCCTGGAAAGACCTGCTGCACCTCAAGTTCCAACAGTGCCGGCAGCACAACTCCCAAGCCATCCTGGCGCTGATCGATATCGATCATTTTAAGTCGATCAACGACAGTTACGGACACATCGTCGGCGATGCCGTGCTACGGCAATTGAGTCACGAGTTGAAATTCGTACTCGACGAAAGCGAGCTGGCCGGACGTTACGGTGGTGACGAGTTCTGCGTGATCCTGCCCAATCTGCCACTGAACAAGGCCGAAGCGCTGATGGAGCAGCTGCGTCAGGCAATGGATCGATACCGCCACCCCGAGGTCCCTGAGCTGCGAGTCAGCCTCAGCATCGGCCTCGCCCGCTATCAACCCGCCTACGCCGACGCCCTCGAATGGTTCGACGATTCCGACAAGGCGCTTTACAGCGCGAAACATGCGGGACGCAATACGATCAACGTTGCGTTGAGCCGCTCCAACGCCTGAAAAACTTGTACAAAATTGAATAAAATCGACTTCTTGTACAAGTTTATAAAGTTTTGTATAAGTGAATCCGTCAGCCGGGATGCTGGCACACTGCTGCCAGCCATCAACATGACTGGTTGGCCGACGCGGAAACAGGGACCCCACCTTCAGCCCTATTTCCAGAGTGCCACGAGCATGTTTTTCAATCGCCACAAGTCCGCCCTCGACGATCTCCAGAACACCCTCACTGAACAAACCGGCCTGCTGGAAGCGATCAACCGCTCGATGGCGGTGATCGAGTTCGACGTCGACGGTGTCGTTCTGCGCGCCAACGACAATTTCCTGAAAACCATGGGTTACACCCGCGAACAGGTGATCGGCCAGGCCCATCGTCAGTTCTGCTCGCCAGAGTTTGCCCGTGGCAATCAGTACACCGAGTTGTGGTCGCGATTGAAAGGCGGCCAATTCCAGTCCGGCACCTTTGAACGTATCGACAGCCAGGGCCGACCGATCTGGCTCGAAGCCAGCTACAACCCGATCAAGGACGCCTCGGGCCGGGTGGTAAAAGTGGTCAAGTACGCCATGGACGTCACAGCCAAAGTGCAGCAGGAGAGCGAAGCCAATGCGAAATTGCAGGCGATCGACCGTGCCATGGCGGTGATCGAATTCGATCTCGACGGCAATATCCTTACCGCCAATCAGAATTTCCTGACACGCATGGGTTACACCCTCGCCGAACTCAAAGGCAAACATCACCGTTTGTTCTGTACCGCGCAACTGGTCAACAGCAGCGCCTATCAGGATTTCTGGCGCAGGCTGAATCAGGGCGAACTGTTTCAGGGCCAGTTCGAACGCATCGACAAACGCGGGCAGACCGTGTGGCTGGAGGCCAACTACAACCCGGTTTACGACGCTGCCGGCCGCTTGTGCAAAGTGGTGAAGTTCGCCTCGGACGTGACCGCCCGGGTCGAGCAGCACGAACAGGATGCGCGCAGCGCCAGCGCCGCTTATCACATCTCGGTGGCCACCCGAAAAGTCGCCGAGCAAGGTACGCAAGTGATTCAGCAAGCGGCCAGTGAAATGCGCGAAATTGCCGACGACATCGCCGAATCCTCAACCTTGATCGCGCAGCTCGGCGAACGCTCCGAGCAGATCACGGCCATCGTCAACACCATCCGCGCGATTGCCGATCAGACCAACCTTTTGGCTTTGAACGCGGCCATTGAAGCGGCACGTGCCGGCGAGCAAGGTCGCGGATTTGCGGTGGTGGCCGATGAGGTACGGCAGCTGGCGGCACGCACCAGCGGCTCGACGGCGGAGATTTCCAACATGATCGGCCTGATCCAGAGTGAGACCCGTCAGGCGATCAAAAGCATGGACGGCACTCGGGGTCGCGCGGCACAGGGTGTCGAACTGGCGGATCAGGCCGGTACGGTGATTTTGCAAATCCGGGACGGCGCCAGCGAAGCCGTGGAGGCCGTGAGCATGTTCGCCAACGACCGTGCACCGGGTTAAACACGATCACGGCAACCGCAACGCCCGCCCCAGTTCATCGAACAGCGTGACCACCGAGCGCAATGCGCGGCAGTCGGGGCGGGTCAGCAGCCACAGCGCGGTGTCGTAACCATGCAACGGTTCGCTCAAGGCTTGCAGGCCCTCGCCGATCAGAAAGTCCGGCAACGCCGCCACGCCCAGTCCGGCGCGGACCAACTCCGTCACCGACAGCATGCTGTTGCAACGATAGCTCGGCGTCACACCGGGCAACTGCTGGCGGCGCCAGGCGACGGTCGGGTGATCGGGCAGGAAGTCGTCCGGGGCGATCCACGTCAGCGCTGCCAGATCGGCCGCTTCAACATTTTGTAGATAACGCTCGCTGGCGCAGACCCGGTAGGAAATCTTCGCCAACTGCCGTCCGACCAGATGCTCCGGCGGTGTACGCGTCAGGCGCAGGGCGATGTCGGCATCGCGGCGGCTGAGGTTGGCAAAATCGTTGGAAGTGCTCAGCTCGATGGTCAGCGCCGGATAGTTCGGCATGAACTGCGCCAGCGCCGGCAACAGCAGACCTTGCAGCACCGAGTCGGTACAAGTCAGGCGCACCGTGCCGCTGACCACTTCGCCGCCCTGCTCCACTCCGATTCGCGCCGCTTCCAAAGCTTGCTCGGCGCGTTCGGCCTGCTCGGCCAGGGTTTGCGCGAGGCTGGTGGGCAAATAACCGGCGCGGCTTTTTTCGAACAGTTGCTGGCCCAGTGACGCTTCCAGTCGGCGCACAGCGCGAAACACCGTCGACACATCGACCTTCAACAGCTGCGCGGCCCGGGCCAGAGAGCCGCCGCGCACTAAAGCGAGGATCAGGGCCAGGTCCGGGAAATCGAGCTGGTATTGCATGGCTGCATTGATCACTTGGGTAAACGCCAATTTCGAGTGCGTGAACGCCAATCTATAGTGAGCGCCATCCCTCAACAAGCACAGCGAGTCCTCATGGAATCCAGAGCCCTGCGCATCGCCCTGATCGGTGATTACGACCCGCAAGTCACCGCCCACCAGGCCATCCCGATCGCCCTTGGTCTGGTGTCGGAACACCTTCGCCACCCGGTCGACTTCCAATGGTTGCCCACCGACCGGATCCTGCCCGAAACACCGCTGGAACATTTCGACGGTTTCTGGTGCGTGCCGGCCAGCCCCTACAAAAGCGAAAAGGGTGCCCTGCGAGCCATCCGCTTTGCCCGCGAGCAACAGCGACCGTTCCTCGGTACTTGCGGTGGTTTTCAGCATGCGGTACTGGAATTTTCCCGCAACGTGCTGGGCTGGGCCGACGCCGAGCACGGCGAAACCTCGCCCGACGCCAGCCGCGCGGTGCTCTCGCCGCTGACGTGTTCGTTGGTGGAAGCGGTGGACAGCATTCATCTGGTGCCCGGTTCGTTGATCGCCAAGGCGTACGAAACGTCGGAGATTCGCGAAGGTTATCGCTGCCGCTACGGTGTGAATCCGCAGTTCGAACGGGAGTTACTGACCCATGAACTACACGCCGTGGGTCACGATTCGGCAGGCGCTCTGCGCGCCATTGAGCTGAAAAACCATGTGTTCTTTGTCGCCACACTGTTCCAGCCGGAACGCGCAGCGCTCAAGGGGCGGTTGCCACCACTAGTGCGGGCGTTTGTTGAAGCCTGCTCGGAGCAATGTCGATGAAACCGAACACTGAGTGTTTCGCAGTGATCTTCACTTCGACCCGTACCGAGGGCGACAACGGCTACACCGAAGCCTCCGAGCGCATGATGGAGTTGGTTGCCGAACAACCGGGGTTTCTCGGCATCGATTCGATCCGGGGGGCAGACGGAGTGGGGATTACGATTTCGTACTGGGAAAGCGAAGCGGCGATTCTGGCCTGGCGCGAGCATCCGGAGCACCGCGTGATTCAGGCGCGCGGGCGGGCCGAGTGGTATTCGGCGTTTCATACGCGGGTGTGTCGGGTGGAGCGGGAGTATCGGTTCGGCCAGTGAGTATTGGGTGTACTCACTGGCCTCATCGCGAGCAAGCTCGCTCCCACAGGTACCGCGTGATCTTGAGAACAGCGCAGTACCCTGTGGGAGCGGGCTTGCCCCGGGCGGCGTTCCGACGAAAGGGCCGGAACAGTCGCAGCAGAACCTCAGCCCTTCACCAGACTACGCACCGCCTCAATCTCCGGCACTTCCCGTTTATTCATATAAACGCGCAACGGCTCGGTAATGTTGATCCGGTCATCGATGTTCTGGTCCAGCAGCAACTGGACCAGCTCACGCTTGAGGGTCATGGTCTGTCCGGTGGCCGGCGCCCAGACGAATTCGCTGCACGGAATGATGCCGTCATCGGCCACGTCCATGCCGAACGAATCCTCACTGAAGCGCACGATGTACTGGCCGGTCTTGCGGTTGAGGCCGACGAAACCCTTGAGATCGTCGGCGGCCTGGCAGATGAGTTGCGATGTGATGCGCATGGTAAACCTCACGAAAAGGATCGATGGTCTACACGCAGGGCAATGAGTGGCTCGCCCTCTGCCGGGGCGGTTGCCGTGGCCAAGCGTACTGCAAACGAACGCACAAAAGTGCGGAAATATTCGCTTTCAGTACGTTTATGTCGGTCTCGCGATAGCACGCTTTCGTTTGAGTTGTTAAAAGGTACATCTTTGAAAATGCCTGCGAAAGGAACTCGATAATGCCCGCCACTTTCACTAAAAGCGCACTGCTGCTGAGCCTGATGCTCGGCCTTGGTCAGGCCCACGCCGCCAGCCAGTCGAGCCCCGTCGCACTGGCCGCCACTCAGGGCATTCCGCACCCGGCGGTGATCGCCCACCGTGGCGCGTCCTTCGATGCCCCGGAATCCACCGCCGCCTCCTACAAACTGGCCCGCGACCTGGGCGCCGATTACCTGGAAATGGACTTGCAGCGCAGCAAGGACGGCGTGCTGTTCGCCCTGCACGACGACAACCTGCAGCGCACCACCGACGTCGCCACCAAGTTCCCGGAGCGCAAGGACAGCCCGGCCAATGCCTTCACCATGGCCGAACTGAAAACCCTCGACGCCGGCAGCTGGTACAACGCCAAGTACCCGGACCGCGCGCGCCCGTCCTACGTCGGTCTGAAGATTCTGACCCTCGACGAAATCATCGACATCGCCCAGGCCAACCCAAAGCACAAACCCGGTCTGTACATCGAAACCAAGGAGCCGAAGCTGTTCCCGGGGATCGAGCATGACCTGAAGGAAAAACTCCAGGCTCGTGGCTGGTTGATTCCGGCGGACGCCAAACCGGCTAAAAACGTCGCCAGCGTCGGCGAGAGCAACGGCAAGGTGATCCTGCAAACCTTCGAGAAGAGCAGCCTGGAAATGCTGCAAAAGGAAATGCCGCAGGTGCCGAAAATCCTGTTGCTGTGGGTCGGCGAAGGCAGCATCGAGCCGAAATCCAAAGTGACCTTTGCCGAATCCGGCGAGAAAGACAAGAACGCGTTCTACGGCAAGCAGGAGCCGAAATCCGAAGCCGAGTTCAAGCAGTGGATCGACTACGCCAAGGCCCAGGGTGCGATCGGCACCGGCCCTTCGGCGAAGCTGACCCACGGCGGCGATCAGAGCTATTCGGATCTGGTTCAGCCATGGATGAACAAGTACACCCACGATCAGGGCCTGCTGGTGCACGTCTACACCGTGGATGAGCCGGTGGACTTCGAGAAAGTCATGGCCTCTGGTGTCGACGGTATCTTCACCAACCGCGCCAGCGAACTGCTGAAGTTCTACAAACGCCCGGCCGCCGCCAGTGTGGATCAGGTGTTGAAGAACAACGGTTTCTGATGCAACCGGACACCCCGTGGACAGGCCGCCTCTGGCTGGGGCACGACCATGGCCTGATCCACGGGATGTCGGGGCGCACTGCGCCCCACTCCCACTATGCGCACCAACTGATGCTTGCCCCTGACCGCCCGGTGACTGTGCTGGTCGAGGACAACCCCGTCACCACTTCCCGCCTGCTGATTGCCTCGCAGACTCGGCATGCGATTGTCGAGGCGCCGGATCCGGTACTCACCATTTATGCCGAACCGTTGCGGTTTGATGCCGAGACATTGCGCAATGCGCTGTTCGACATCGAGTGGTCGCTGTCGACACTGAATCACGCCATTGGCCAATGCCCGCGTCGCCCTCTGAATGACCCGCGAATCGAACGGGCCCTCGCCAATGTCGATGCTTCGCTGTCGAGTAAAGTCGCCGCCAGCGCCGTGGCCGATTCCGCCCATGTGTCGCTGAGTCAGTTGCAGCGGTTGTTCGTCAGTCATGTCGGTTTGCCGGTGCGGCGACTGGTCTTGTGGCGGCGATTGCGGCTGGCGATGGGGTTGATAATCGCCGGCAGCCCGGTAACCGACGCCGCACACGCCGCCGGGTTTGCCGATTCGGCGCACTTCTCCCGCAGCCTGAAAAAACTCTTCGGCGTGACTGCGCGACAGGCGTTGCAGCACATCGAATTGCGCCTGCTGGATTGACTCAACGTCTCAAACCGTCCGGCACTTTCGGTTCCTTGCCCAGCACTGCCGGTTCGAACGGATCGAGCAACTGCGCCACGTAGTTACGGGGAAAATCCGGACGACTGCCGATGCCCAGATCGCCCTCGCGGATCCGGTAATCCTCGGTGTAAAAACCGGTCCCCAGCAGCCAGTCCCAAAGAGTAAAGAACAGTCCGAAATTGACGTCGCCGGCGCGCCCGTACTTCATGTGATGAAACCGGTGCAGCGGCGCCCAGGCAAAGATCCAGCGCAACGGGCCGACGCGCATGTCGACGTTTGAATGCTGCAGCAACAGCTGGATCGCAATGGCGAACGCCAGCAACACCGCCACCTCGGACGGAATGCCCAGCACCAGCAACGGCAACAGCCCCGCCGTCGCCTCCAGCAGTTGATGCAGCGGATGTTTCATCAAACCGTTGAACCCGTAGAGCCGCTCGACGCTGTGATGAATCGCATGCAACCGCCACATCCAGGGCACGCGATGGCTGGCGTAATGCATCAGGCTCACACCGGCATCGGCGATGAAAATCGCCAGCGCCACTTGCAGCCAAAGCGGCCAGTTCGACGGCCACGCACCGTCAATTGCCAGCAGCGCCACCAGCCCCGGCAATGCCAGCAGGCCGAGGGCATTCAGCGCTTCGTTGACCAGCGCGTGCAGGAGGTCGCGACGACGATCACCGGCGGGTCGATTCCAGTTCACTTCATAAGGCAGCAGCCATTCGGCCGCGAACGATACCGCCAGCGCTAAAACAAAAAGCGGCAACAACCACAGCAGCGAATGCCCCGCCAACCCTGTTGCGCCGCCAATAAATCCAGCCCAGAACAACGGCGCGTACAACCACGAAAAGATGCGTTTCATGTCCACCTCCTTTAATTGAAAGCAGAGCATGAAAGTTGCCGGCGAACGGCGATTGAACAAACGACGCAAACCCGTCCGGCATTTTTAAGGGTGAATTAAGTTGCAGCGATTAACCTGAACTCACTTAAACGAATCACCCAAAGGAATAACCGATGAAAACTTTGACTGCCCTGTTTACCGCTGCCGCCCTGACCCTCACCGCTGGCCTTGCCCAGGCTGACGTTCGCGTTGACCAGATCCCGCAACTGGTCAAGGAAGGCAAGATCAAGTCGTTGGAGTCGATGAACGAACAAGCGCTGAAACTGCATCCGGGCGCGACCATCACCGACACCGACCTGGATAACCACTTCAATGGTTATGAGTATGAAGTTGAATTGCGTACTGCTGACGGTAAAGAGTTCGATGTGGACTTTGATGCAACGACTGGCAAGGTGCTGACCAACAAGCAAGACACTTGATTGGCTGATAAAACAAAGCCGCACGACTATTGAATCGTGCGGCTTTTTTGTGCCCGCAACTTATGCGGAGGTACTGACCAGCGAACCAGACGTACTCGAATCCGAATCCTGCAACGCCGCCAACAACGCCGCTGTCGCCGTCTGCAACGAAGCCGACGTTGTCGCGATCTGCGACTGCGCAGCCGCGACATTCGCAGCCTTGGCTTCCTCACTTTCCTGCTTGGCTTGGGCCGCTTGCAGCGCCTGCTGTTCTTCCTGCAACTGCTTCTGCAACTCGGCAATCTGCTTGCGCAGTTCTTTCACCGTGTCCGATTCATCGCTGCTGGAGCTGCTGTCCTCCGCCGGCGCCGCACCGCCGCCCGCCGCGACTTTGCTGGTATCAGCCTTCACACCGGTGCTGGCCGCCGCGGTGGTCGAGGTGTCGTCGCCGGTGTCGGCAATCGAGGTCTTGCTGGTGGGCGTGGTGACGGTCTGATTGATCGAAACAGACGTGATGCTGACCATGGGAAATCTCCAATGCCGGTTATAGATAACCGGCCATCGGCGGCGGTCTGCACGAATTGAGATCGACTGTGTACCGACTCGGTATCCGAACCGGTACACACTCACTGACCGGTCAGACACTCAGGCGAGCGGTGACATCGTTCAGTTGGCCAGACAGGCCGTGCAGGTTCTGGCTGGCGCTTTCGGTGCGCTGCACGTTGTCGAGGTTGGTGCTGGCGATCGAGGTGATCTCGGTCAGGTTGCGCGAGATGTCTTCGGCGACCGAGGTCTGTTCCTCGGCGGCGGTAGCGATCTGACGGTTCATGTCGCGGATCGCTTCCACTGCATGGGTGATGCGCTCGAGCATGGCGCCGGCCTGGGTCACTTGCTCGACGCTTTCATCGCTGCGGGTCTGGCCGCTGTCGATGGCCTGGGCCGCATCCACCGCGCCGGTCTGCACGCTGTGGATGATCTGATTGATTTCGATAATCGACTCCGCCGTACGCTGCGCGAGGTTGCGCACTTCGTCGGCCACCACCGCAAAACCGCGCCCGGCTTCACCGGCGCGGGCCGCTTCGATGGCGGCGTTGAGCGCCAGCAGGTTGGTCTGTTCGGCGATCCCGCGAATCACTTCCAGTACCTTGCCGATCCGGCCGCTGTCGGCTTCAAGACGACGGATCACCGTGGCGGTGTTGGCGATTTCGCCGCGCATCTGGGTGATGCTGTGGATGGTGCTCTGCATGACCTTCTCGCCCTGTTGCGCGGACTGGTCGGCATCGTCGGCAGCACGCGCCGCGTCGGCCGCATGACGGGCGACTTCCTGGGCGGTGGCGGACATTTCGTTCATCGCCGTGGCCACCTGATCGGTGCGGTTGAACTGCTCGTTGGTGCCGCCGGCCATCAGCGTGGCGATGGCGTTCAACTCGCCGCTGGCGCTGTCCAGATCCTTGGCGCTGCGTTGCAGATGGTTGAAGGTTTCGGCGAGGAAATCGCGCAGGGTGTTGGCGGCGGCGGCGAGGTTACCCAGCTCGTCCTGACGGTCACTGGCCACGCGCTCGACCAGCCGGCCCTTGCTCAAGTGGGTGACGTAGTCGATGAGTTTGCGGATCGGCTCAACCAGGTTGCGGTTGACCAGCCACAGGCTCAGCAAACCGATCAGCAAGCCCGACGCGAGCATCACCAGCAGCCCCAGCCACACGGTGCGATCGGCACTGGCGCTGATCTGCGCCGATTGCTCGGTGCCCTGCTTGCGCAACTCGGCTACCAGCTCACTCATCTGGTCGCTGGCGGCACGGTCGACGCCTTTGACGGCGGCGTCGCCCGCAGTCGGATCGGCACCGGCAGCGACGTAGGCATCGCGGCCCTTCTGGTACGCAGCGCCGAGCAGACGATGTTCTTCGCGCAGACGCTCAATGCGGGTTTTCAGCGCAGGCTCGAGGCCTTTCTGGTTGGCCAGCTCCCCGAGGATGCCCTGCACATCGCGCTGACGGTCTTCGAACTGGCCCCAGTACTTGGCCAGATCCGCCGGTTGCTTGCCGCGCAGCAGGACGTTTTTCCACTCCTGGACCTGCACCTTGAATTGCAGGTTGGCTTCGTCGATCAGTTGCGAGGTGTGCAAGGGGCCGGCGATCAACTGGCTGTAACTCTGCACGCCGTTGGACAGGAAGTGAAAGCAGGCCAGCGCGATCAACAGCATCGCCAGCAGGCTGCCGCTCAGCAGGGCGAGAATTTGCGCTCTCAGGGATTTTTGCAGCATCGCAGGTACTCGGGACAGGGATGAGGCACGTCCGGTAAGACGTGATTTTTTGGCCGGACATCCGTGTCGGCGGACCTTGGCTCTTGGCCGAAGGCGCGCAACCTAACTCATGCGTGATCGGCGTGCCAGAGCCCTTCTTGAGAAAAATCCGACCGCCGGTAACGCATTGATTTGACGTCATTTTGCTGTCACACAAACGTCATGTGACATTGCGATGATGCGGCTCAGGTGAATCTGCAAATCCCGCGACAGACGCCTCCTCGCAGCGAGCCTTCATGAACCACAGCCTCGATATCAGCCATCGTGATCCTGACCTGTTCGGCCTGCTTTACGGCTTTCGGTTTCGCCCCGGTGAACGCGGGCGCGAGGTGGATTCGGCAACCGCCCTGCGCTGCCTGCAAGACGACAGCGAGGGCGATGAATTTCTCTGGCTGCACCTGAACCTGGCCCATGCCGCGTGCGAGCGCTGGATGAAAAGTCATCTGCAATTGCCCGAAGAGTTTTTCGAAGCACTGCACGAAGGTTCGCGCTCGAC
The DNA here is from genome assembly GCF_014863585.1 of Pseudomonas gozinkensis. Lineage (NCBI taxonomy): Bacteria > Pseudomonadati > Pseudomonadota > Gammaproteobacteria > Pseudomonadales > Pseudomonadaceae > Pseudomonas > Pseudomonas gozinkensis. The sequence goes on from NZ_CP062253.1 coordinate 4,989,182, forward strand.
CCGCATCGAGCATGTCGATTCGGCGTTGCTGGCGGTGGTCAACGACGTGGTGTTCAACCTCAGCAGCATGGTGTCGTCGGACGTGTCGACGCTGTGGGTCTGCGTGCGCAGCAAACTGATCGTCAGTGCGCGCCTGCAACCGTTGCACTCGGTGGACAAGCTGCGGTCGTCGGTGAAGTCCGGCGAGTGTTTTCGTTCGCCGCTGGAACTGCTGGTGCATCTGCTGCGCGATCAGGGCGAAGTGCTGACCCAGATCGTGCGCAAGACCAGCATGAGCGTCGATCAGGTCGAAGACGAATTGCTGTCCTCGCGACTGTCGACCAACCGCGCCGAACTCGGTGCCAACCGGCGGGTGCTGGTGCGCCTGCAACGGCTGCTGGCGCTGGAACCGGGCTCGCTGCTGCGCCTGCTCAACCGGCCGCCACCGTGGTTGCAGAAGGAAGACGTGAAGGAGCTGCGCAAGTCCACCGAGGAGTTCGCGCTGATCATCAACGACCTCACCGCCCTGGGCGAGCGGATCAAGCTGTTGCAGGAAGAGATCGCCGCCAACCTCAACGAACAGAGCAACCGCACGCTGTTCACCCTGACCGTGGTCACGGTGCTGGCGTTGCCGATCAACATCATTGCCGGTTTCTTCGGCATGAACGTCGGCGGTGTGCCGCTATCTACCGATCCGGAAGGGTTCTGGATTCTGGTGGCGCTGGTGGCGACGTTCACCGTGATTGCCGGGCGCTGGGCGTTTCGCAAGCGGCGGGATTACTAAGAGCCGATCTCCTGTGGGAGCGAGCTTGCTCGCGAATGCGGACACCCGGATGACATCTCCTTTGCTGACACACCGCAATCGCGAGCAAGCTCGCTCCCACAGTGTTACTGGCTGAATTCGGATCAGTGGATCGGCTAATAGACCGAACACTGATCTGTCGCAGCCTCTCTGTAATATTTAGCAACGATCATGGGCGACACTCCTTCCCCCGCTCAGGATTGTCCTCCCATGGCTACTCCCTCCCTGACCGCCAGCCCGACCCCTGCCTCCAGCGGCAGACCGGCGCTCGACAAGAAAACCGGCCCCTTCACTTACGTGGTGTTCTTCGCCGTGCTGGCCATGGGGATGCTGTTCACCGCCTACAGCCTGATGCACGACATGCACGAACTCGGCACGGTGGTCACCACCTGGACCCCGTTCCTGCTGCTCGGCGTGGCGTTGTTGATCGCACTGGGTTTCGAGTTCGTCAACGGTTTCCACGACACCGCCAACGCCGTCGCCACGGTGATCTACACCCACTCGCTGCCGCCGAATGTGGCCGTGGTGTGGTCGGGTTTCTTCAACTTCCTCGGGGTGCTGCTGTCGAGCGGCGCGGTGGCGTTCGGCATCATTGCGCTGCTGCCGGTGGAGCTGATTCTGCAAGTCGGCTCGTCCGCCGGTTTCGCAATGATTTTCGCCCTGTTGATCGCAGCGATCCTGTGGAACCTCGGCACCTGGTGGCTGGGCCTGCCGGCCTCGTCGTCGCACACGCTGATCGGTTCGATCATCGGCGTCGGCGTGGCCAATGCCTTGATGCATGGCCGCGACGGCACCAGCGGTGTGGACTGGGCCCAGGCGACCAAGATCGGTTACGCGCTGCTGCTGTCGCCGCTGGTGGGTTTCGGTTGCGCTGCGCTGTTGCTGCTGGCGCTGCGTGCGTTCGTGAAGAATCGCGCGCTGTACAAGGCGCCGGAAGGCAATACGCCGCCGCCATGGTGGATTCGCGGTCTGCTGATCCTGACCTGTACCGGCGTGTCCTTTGCCCACGGCTCCAACGACGGCCAGAAAGGCATGGGCCTGATCATGCTGATTCTGGTCGGCACCCTGCCGATGGCCTACGCACTGAACCGCACCATGCCGGAAGAACAGTCGCTGCAATTCGCCGCCGTCGCCCAAGTGACCCAGCAAGCACTGGTGAAAAGTGCGCCACTGCCGGCACCGGCCGATCCACGCGCAGTGCTCTCCGACTACGTGCGCAGCAAGGAAGCCACGCCGCAACTGATCCCGGCCCTCGCCGCCCTGACCGGGCACATCGGTGAAGAAGTCAAAGGGTACGGTTCGCTGGCGAAAGTCCCGGCCGAGGCCATGGGCAACGTGCGTAACGACATGTACCTGGCCAGCGAAACCATTCGCCTGATGGACAAGAACAAGGTCGGCACCTTCGACGCCGACACCAGCGGCAAGCTGCAACTGTTCAAGCAACAGATCGACAACGCCACCCGGTTCATTCCGCTGTGGGTGAAGATCGCCGTGGCGATTGCCTTGGGGCTGGGCACCATGGTCGGTTGGAAGCGGATCGTGGTCACGGTCGGCGAGAAAATCGGCAAAACCCACCTGACCTACGCCCAGGGCGCTTCGGCTGAAACCGTGGCGATGCTGACCATCGGCGCCGCCGACATGTTCGGCTTGCCGGTATCGACTACTCATGTGCTGTCCTCTGGCGTGGCCGGGACCATGGTCGCCAACGGTGGCGGCTTGCAGATGAAGACCATCCGCAATCTGCTGATGGCGTGGGTGCTGACCTTGCCGGCGGCGATTCTGCTGTCGGGCAGTCTTTACTGGCTGTTTACCCAGATTTTCTGATCGACATTGATCAACCTTGTGGGAGCGAGCCTGCTCCCACATTTGATCTGTGCAGAGCTGTTAAAGCGTCGAACGAATCAAATCCCCCAGCCAGTCCATGAACACCCGCACCCGCAACGGCAGATGCCGCTGCCTCGCGTACAACAGTGAAATGCCCATCGCCGGCGCGGTGTATTGCGGCAGCACGGTGACGATCTCGCCACTGTCCAGATAGGTATTCATCCCGGTACGCGGCACCTGGATCAGACCGAATCCACCCAGGCACGCCGACTCGTAGGCATCGGTGCTGTTGACCGTCACGCTGCCGGCCATTGGCACGCGGTGGACCTGCCCGTCCTGCTCGTAGACAAACCCTTCCGAACGCGAACCCAGCACACCGACGTAGTGCACCAGCCGATGCTGCGCCAGGTCTTCCAGAGCCTGCGGCACGCCGTAGCGCTCCAGATACGCAGGGCTGGCACAGTTGATCATGCTGAAATCCCCCAGATGCCGCGCCACCACGGATTGATCCGGCTGCGCGCCGATGCGCACCACGCAATCGAAACCTTCGGCGAGCAGGTCAACCCGGCGATCGGTGCTGCTGATTTCCAGCTCAAGGTTCGGATGCCGGGCCATGAATTCCGGCAACTTCGGCATGATCAGCCGCCGCGACAGAATGTTCGGCATATCGACCCGGATCCGCCCGGTCAGCGACGCTTCGTCCTGGCGGAACAGGTTCTCGATTTCGTCCATGTGCGACAGCAGATCCTTGCTCCGCTCGTACAACGCGAGGCCGTCCTGAGTCGCCTGGACCTTGCGCGTGGTGCGTTGCAGCAGACGTGTGCCGAGCAGGCTTTCCAGCGCCTGCACCTGCTCGGACACCGTTGAACGCGGCAGCCCCAGACTCTCCCCCGCCATCGTGAAACTCGACAATTCGCTGACCCGGACAAAGGTGCGCAGCAGTTCCAGTTTGTTCATGGGCCACCCATTGATTGTTCGGACAATCCGACCAGTGATTCCGGTTTAAGTCTGTTTATCACCTCATGGCGGATAAATAAACTTTGCTGCATCAACCGTCACTGCTCTCGAGGAAATCCCATGAACCGCAAAATCGCATTGATCACCGGTGCCAGCCGTGGCCTCGGCAAGAACGCCGCCCTGCACCTCGCCGGCCAAGGTGTGGACATCATCGGCACCTACAACAGCCGCGCAGATGAAGCGCAGTCGTTGGTCGCAGAATTGAAAAACCTCGGCGCCAATGCCGTGATGCTGCAACTGGATGTCGGCCGCAGCGAAGGCTTTGCCGAGTTCGCCGTGCGGGTCGAGCAGGCGCTGCAACAGCTGGAGCGTCCGCGCTTCGATTTCCTGATCAACAACGCCGGGATCGGTGTTCATGCATCGTTCGCCGACACCACGCCGGAGCAGTTCGACCTGCTGATGAATGTGCAGTTGAAAGGGCCGTTTTTCCTGACTCAGCAACTGCTGCCGCTGATCAACGATGGCGGGCGGATCATCAACATCTCCAGCGGTCTGGCCCGCTTCACTCTGCCGGGTTATGCCGCCTACGCGGCGATGAAAGGCGCGATGGAAGTGCTGACCCGTTATCAGGCCAAGGAGCTGGGCGCGCGGCAGATCGCGGTGAATATCCTGGCACCGGGCGCCATCGAAACCGACTTCGGCGGCGGCGCGGTGCGCGACAATTCGGCGCTGAACGCAATGGTAGCCAGCAACACCGCGCTGGGCCGTGCCGGGCAGCCGGATGACATCGGTGGTGCGCTGGCACTGTTGCTGTCGCCGGGGGCGCAATGGATCAACGGTCAGCGGATTGAAGCGTCGGGCGGGATGTTTCTCTAAACCCGGCAAAATCCCGGACAAAAAAATCGCAGCCCTCACAGGCGGCGATTTTTTGTTTCAACTCTGGCAAGCGCTGCGCATCACCAGCCGCTCGCGCACTACGTCATAACCCCAGTGGTAGACGTAGGTGTACGGCAGGAAGAACAGCAGCACGCCGATGTCGAGCAGGAACGCCTGCCACAGGCTGACCGACAGCCACCAGGCAATCAGCGGCACGCCCATCACGATCAACCCGCCCTCGAACAGCAGCGCGTGCGCCACCCGCACCCAGGCGTTGTGGGCGATGTTCCAGCGCTTGAGCAGGCGGTCGAAGAAGCCGTTGAACACCACGTTCCAGCCCAGGGCCAGCATCGCGATGGCGATAGTGACGGCGCCCATTTCGACCAGCGGTTTGCCCATGATCCACGCCAGCAACGGGGTACAGATCAGGATCGCCAGCAGTTCGAAACCGATGGCCTGGAAGATACGTTCAGTGATGGATTTGTTGGCAGTCATGGCCGAGTTCCTCTGTGAAGATGGTTGCCATGATCCAGCACGACACCGATACTTCATAACCAATAACCATCGATCAAGGCGATAGTTCATGGCTTCTCAGGAAGTGTTGCTGGCATTTGTCCAGGCGGCGACTCAAGGCTCTTTTTCGGCAGCGGCGCGCAAACTCGGGCGCAGTCAGTCGACGGTGAGTGCGGCGGTGGCCAGTCTTGAGATCGATCTGGACCTGATCCTGTTCGACCGCAGCAGCCGCAAACCGACGTTGACTCCGGCCGGGCACGTGATGCTGCAACGGGCAGAGGCGATTCTGTCGGCCACCAGCCGACTGGAAATGACTGCCCGGCAATTGGCCCAAGGTGTTGAGCCGAAACTCACGGTGGCGATTTCCGACACTTATCAGTCCGACCGCTTCGAAGCGGCACTGGTGGGCTTCGAGCAGCGATATCCGGATCTGGAACTGGAATGCCTGATCGCCGAGTGCGATGACCTGATCGAACTGGTGCAGCGCGGTCGGGCGCATCTGGCATTCGCCGAGATGCAGGACAGTTATCCACCAGATCTGGCGACCGCGACCGTCGCCGAGCGGACGGAAATCGCTTTGTTCGTCGGTCGTGGACATCCATTGGCGACGCAGGAATCCATCGATCAAACGGCCCTTGAACAACATCGCGAGCTACGCTTGGCAACCATCGTCAATCCCTATGACAGTCGCGGCAAAGGCCGGGTGTGGTCGGCGCCGAGTTATCTGATGCTGCTGGAGATGGCCGAAAAAGGCTTCGGCTGGGCGCCGCTGCCGCGATGGCTGGTGGAACGTTTTGGCAATGATCTGCTGGTTGAGCTGAAGGTGCGCGGCTGGCCGAAACCGGTGTTCGTCGATGCGCTGTGGTCGCGGCTGTACCCGCCGGGGCCGGCGGGGAGCTGGTTGCTCAGCAAGATGCTGGAATAGCGGCGCCCTCAATCGCTGGCAAGCCAGCTCCCACACTGGATTTGTATCGCTCACAAATCACCTGTGGGAGCCAGCCTGCTGGCGATGGCGGCGGATCAGGCAGCAGCGATATCAGCCGGGCGGTTCACCTGAAAATAGGCGTGCAACCCGCGCATCGTCGGCAGCTCCAACGCCTGCGCCGCGTAACACAATCCTACCCGCCGGGTCGGCGCCGGCAGGTGCAGCGCGCGCACGACGATGCGCTCATGCCCGCTCACCAGCGACTGCGGCAACATCGCCACGCCGACACCTGCCGCGACCATGTGCAACGCCTGTTGCAATGAACCGGCATGCCCCGCCACCGCTTCCGGCGAGCGTCCGTACAGCGCCATCAAGCGTTGATGGGACGGATGTTGCGGGCAGGTGATCCAGTCCTCGATCGGCGCCCAGCCGGCCTGCGAGTTGGCCATCGGATGATCGAGAGGCAGCGCCATCACATAGGACTCTTCCCACAGCGGCAGGAACAGTTCGTCTTCGCAGCACATTTCCTCGACCGCCAACCGACCATCGCCGTGACAGCCTTCTTCCAGGGTCAACAGCAGATTGGGCAACGCCTGACGGGCCATGCGCACAAAAGCTTCGATGTGGCTGGCGGCGATGTCGCCTTCGATGCCGAGAGTCAGCGGCGCGCGGTTTTCGCGACCGCGAAACATCCGGCTCAGCGCCTCGGATTCGGCCACCATCCGGCGCGCCTGCGGGTACAGGAGCCGCGCTTCGGCGCTGACTTCCACACCACGGGGCTGACGCAGGAACAGCGTTGCGCCGAGTTCTTCTTCCAGCTGTTTGATGGTCACCGACAACGTGGGCTGGCTGATGAACAGCCGTTGCGCGGCAGCGGTGATGTTGCGTTCCTCGAACACCGCGAGGAAGGCCTTGAGATGGCGGATATCCATAGGAGATTCCGATAGCAGACAGAGGAATAAGGCATTTTTCAGCCTCCAGCGGGCTAAATATACTGCGTCACGAATCTGGTCATTTGTTTTTCTTATCTCAGGAGTTCAACCATGAGCAAGCCATTGGTCATCATCACCGGCGCCAGCTCGGGCATCGGCGAAGCCACCGCCCGCCGCCTGAGCGCTGCCGGCCATCCGCTGCTGTTGCTGGCCCGGCGCATCGAACGCCTTGAAGCACTGGCCCTGCCAAACACCCTCAGCCGCCGCGTCGATATCACCGACCGCGCTACATTGCTGGCCGCTGTGGCCGAGGCGGAAGCACAATTCGGCCCGGCCGATGCGCTGATCAACAACGCCGGGGTGATGCTGCTGGGCGAGATGAGCAAACAGGACCCGGCGCAGTGGGACCAGATGCTCGACGTCAACGTGAAGGGATTGCTCAACGGCGTGCACGCGGTGGTGGCCGGGATGATCGAGCGCAAGCACGGCACGATCATCAACGTCAGCTCGGTGGCCGGGCGCAAGACCTTCCCGAACCATGTGGCGTATGTCGGCACCAAGTTTGCGGTGCATGGGCTGTCGGAGAACCTGCGTGAAGAGTTGTCGCCGCATAACGTGCGGGTGACCACGATTGCGCCGGGTGCGGTGGAAACCGAATTGCTGAGCCACACCACGGATGAGGCGATCAAGACCGGGTATCAGGCCTGGAAGCAGGACATGGGTGGGACGGTGTTGAGTGCTGAAGATGTGGCGACGGCGATTGCCTATGCGTATGAGCAGCCGCAGGGGGTTTGTATTCGGGAGATTGTGATGGCTGCTACGCGCCAGCAGGCCTGATCCATTGTTACAGACCTTAATGGCCCCTTCGCGGGCAAGCCCGCTCCCACATTTGATCGCATTCCAATTGTGGGAGCGGGCTTGCCCGCGAAGAGGCCAATATTGCCAACGATCCTTTCGGATCAGTCCAATGCTTTAAGCCGCCCTTCAATAAACCGTCGCTCCGGCTCCTGCCGCGTCAATTCCAGCGCCCGAGAATAAGCCACCCGCGCCTGCTCAACGCGCCCCAACTGCCGACAAAACTCCGCCCGCGCCGAATGCGCCAGGTGGTAATCCTGCAATTCCCCACGGCCCAGAATCCCTTCGATCAAGGTCAACCCCGCCAGCGCCCCGTCACGCTTGGCCACCGCCACCGCCCGGTTCAGCTCGATCACCGGCGACGGCACCGCTCGCAGCAAAACTTCATACAGCCCGACGATCTGTTCCCAGTCCGTCTCCCCTGCCGTGGGCGCTTCAGCATGCACCGCCGCAATCGCAGCCTGCAGGCAGTACGGCCCGAAGCGTCCCGTGGTCAGCGCCCGCTCCACTAGTTCGCAGCCTTCGGCAATCAGGTCGGCATTCCACAATCCGCGATCCTGATCATCCAGCAGAATCAGTTCACCGCTTGGCGTCGACCGCGCCGAGCGCCGCGATTCATGCAGCAACATCAACGCCAGCAACCCCATGACTTCCGCGTCCGGCAACAATTCCAGCAGCAACCGCCCAAGACGGATCGCCTCTCGGGTGAGATCTTCGCGGGTCACCTGTGCGCCGCCGGACGCCGAATACCCCTCGTTGAACACCAGATAAATCACCCGCAACACGCTGTCGAGGCGCTCGGGCAATTCGCTGAGCGCCGGCACCTGATAAGGGATTTTCGCGTCGCGGATCTTCGCCTTGGCCCGCACGATGCGCTGGGCAATCGCCGCCGGGGCCGAAAGAAATGCGCGGGCGATTTCCTCGGTGGTGAGGTCGCAGACTTCACGCAGGGTCAGCGGCACTTGCGCGTCCGCCGCCAGCGCCGGGTGGCAGCAGGTGAAGATCAGGCGCAGGCGATCGTCTTCCACGTCTTCGGCGTCCCATTCGTACTGTTCCAGTTCTTCCAGTTGTGCCAGCAATAACGGCTGCGAGGCCTTGAACCGTGCGCGTCGACGCAACACATCAATCGCCTTGAAGCGCCCGGTGGACACCAGCCAGGTTCGCGGATTGTCCGGCACGCCATCGCGCTGCCAGCGTTCGACCGCGACGAAGAACGCCTCGTGCAAGGCTTCTTCGGCGAGGTCGAAATCGCCGAGCAGGCGGATCAGGGTCGCGAGGATCCGCCGCGAGTCTTCGCGATAGACCTGCTCGACCCGGGCCCTGACCTCAGACATTCAACTGGCGCACGGGACGTACTTCGACGCTGCCGACCCGGGCCGCCGGAATGTTCCCGGCGACCTGGATCGCTTCGTTGAGGTCCCGCGCGTCGATCAGGTAGAAACCGGCCAACTGCTCCTTGGTCTCGGCGAACGGGCCGTCGGTGATCGACAACTTGCCGTTGCGCATGCGCACCGTGGTGGCGGTCTGCACCGATTCCAGCGCTTCGGCCGCGACCATCCGGCCGCTGCCCTGGATCGACTCGGCGTAGGCCCGGCACTCGGCATCTTCCGGGCTGTCGGGGGACGAATGCAGCAGGCGCTCATCGCTGTAGACCAGGCATAAATACTTCATGGCGTTCTCCTGAATCGGACGGATCAACTATGGCTGAAGATCAGGGTTTCGCATCGAACAGCGTCGAGCCAGTCATCGGATCGAACGGCGCCGACCAGTGTTCGTGGGCAATTTTCCACGCCCCGCCGACAAGCCGATAGCACGCGGTGGCGCGCATCCAGCAACTCTGGGTTTCGCCCTTTTCGTTGGTGCCGCCGCAATTGGCGACCCAGTGGGCGAAGGCGATGTTGTCCCCTGTCTCGATGGCGATTTCGTGGAATTCGAAGATGTGCGGGCCGGGGCACATTTCCATGCAATCCACCCAGTGCGCGCGGTAGGCCTCCTTGCCCTTGAATTGCAGGGCCTTGATCGCATCGAACGAGAGGATGTCGTCGGCGTACAGGGTCATGACTTTTTCGACGTCCTTGGTCATGACGGCTTCGCGGTAGGTGTTGATCAGAGTCTGGATATCGTTTTGTGCGCTCATGGTGTTCTCCGTGGTTTTTGTTGTGAAGACACCCTTAGTCGTTCGGCAATTTGCCGGATCGACAGTTGAAACAAAAAAATTCCGGAGAAGACAAAATCGCTAGAATCCGAGGCTCATCTTTGTAGGAAAAAGGAAATTCCCGTGTCAGCCAAACTCGTACCGTACGAGAGCCTTAACGCCTTGCAGCGTCAGCAAGTCGAAGCGATTGAAATCCACGCCGAGCAGATCAAGTTCTCCGGCGACATCCACGGGGCCCTGCACACGCTGCTGTCGAAACCCGGCCCCGGTGTGAAAGGTTTTGCCCTGCTGGCCGAAGACGCGCCAGTGGCATTCCTGCTGCTCAAGCGCCCACCGGTGTTGCCGGAATGGGCCGATGAGCACAGCGCCACCCTGCATGCGTTGCAGGTCGATCACCGCGCTCAGGGCAAGGGTTACGGCAGAGCCTGCCTGCTGGCGTTGCCGGACGTTGCGCGCAAGGCCTGGCCGGAAATCAAAGGGCTGGAACTGTCGGTGGACGCCGACAACGACGCCGCGATTGCGCTGTACGCCAAGTACGGCTTCGTCGACAGCGGCGAAGCGTACAAGGGGCGCATCGGTTACGAGCGGCGCATGGGCCTGTTCTTCTGATCGTCGAGGGAGCAAGGATGATCGATTCAATCGAAGCACTGGAAGCTATTTACGGTTTGCCCCACGAGCGGGCGGTGCGCAAGCAGATCGGTTTTCTCAACGCGGACTATCAGGCGATGGTCCGGGTCTCGCCGCTGGTGATTGTCAGCTCGGTGGGTGCCGATGGCATCGACGGTTCCCCTCGTGGCGATGCGCCGGGGTTTGTGCGGATCATTGACGAGCGCACTCTGGCGTTGCCGGATCGCCCGGGCAACAACCGCATCGATACCTTGCGCAACGTGCTGCACGATCCAAGGGTGTCGCTGCTGTTCATCATTCCGGGGATCGGCGAGACGTTGCGGGTCAACGGCACGGCGACCATCAGCGCTGATCCGGAGTTACTGGAAAGCTTCGCGGTGAACGGCAAACCGGCGCGCACGGTGTTGCTGGTGACGGTGGAGGCGGCGTTCTTTCATTGCTCCAAGGCATTCGTGCGTTCGGATGCGTGGAACCCTGAAACCCACTTGCCGCGCTCGGCGCTGCCGACGGCGGGTGCGTTTCACAAGCGTCTGAATGATGGGCAGTTCGATGCCGAGGCCTATGACCGAGAGGCCCCGACCAGAGTGCGTGACACCCTCTACTGACACCGCCCACCGATCGTTCCCACGCTCTGCGTGGGAATGCAGACTATGACGCTCTGCGTCATGGCGGTGCCAGGCGTTGCATCAGTGGTGCGGCAGGAACGCGGAGCGTCCCGGTATGCATTCCCACGCAGAGCGTGGGAACGATCAGGTCCGGGGCTGTTTTTCAGAGGGTCAGGATCATCTCGTGCCACGCCATCCCGCCGTGGTCGGACTCGGACGGTTTGATGTAGGCAAAACCGAATCCGGCGTACAGCGGGATGTGCCGTTCCTTGCACATCAGGTGAATCGTCGCCTTGCCCTGCTCGCGCATGCGTTCGATGAATTCGCCCAGCAACCGCTTGGCCAGACCCAGGCCTTGATAGTCCGGGTGCACCACCACCGACATGATCACCACGTTCGGCCCCGCCGGGTCGTGACCGATCAGTTCCTTGAACGCCTCGTCCGACATTTGCACGTCAAACGCCGCACCGGAGTTGATGAAGCCGGCCACCTGCCCGTCCACCTCGGCAACGATAAAACCGTCCGGCCAGGTAGCGATGCGCGTGGCGATCTTCTCGCGGGTCGCGGCTTCGTCGCCTTCATAGGCGAGGGTTTCGATGGCGTAGCAACGGTCCAGGTCGGCGGCGGTGACGTGGCGGATGACGGTGTTCATGGCAGCTCGAAATCAGAGGAAACAAGGCCGCCAAGGATAAAGGAATAAGGTGTTCATATCGATCCTCGCGGGCGGCGTAAAGCCTGCGTATAAGCGCTTTTCTTCGGATTCGGGACGGTCTATTTCTGACGCCTGACTCTTATCACCCGAGGAGGGAACCGTTTATGAGCAGCGTGGAAATCGGTTTGTTGATGGTGTTGGGCATCAGCTTTTTCGGCTTCATCACCCTGGGTATCGACCTGTTGCGGGCACGACGGATCAAGGGCAAGTAAGACTCAACCGGCAGCGCGAAGCGGGTTCGCGCTGCCGGTCGTTCATCAGGTTTTCTTTTCGACCGGGACGCAGATTTCCAGCTTGCCGGTATTGGTTTTCGGGTTGAAATCGGCGCTGTAGCGTTCCAGCTCCGGGGCGTTGAGCCCTTTGTATTCGGATGCCGGCAGCCAGGTGTTGTAGATGTACTCGATGGTCTGCGGCAGCTGATCCAGCGAACCCTTGTGTTCGAACACCGCGTACTGACGCGGCAGGATTTCGATCCACGGATACTTTTCCTGCGGGAAGTCGTCCAGCTTGCGGATCTCGACCCCGGCCATGTAATCAAAACCACCGTTGCCGTCGAAATTGCTGCAAACGCCGTAGGTCACTTCGCCCTTCTGCCCCGGAATATTTCCGATGTGCGGGATCAGTTTTTCCCACAGCGCAGGGATGTCCTGAACGGTCTCTTTGGTGAAACGATCGCGAAAACCTGCAATCAGCAGGAAGTGTCCATGTTCGAAGCGAGGTTCCGCCACTTCGACGCGTTTTTGCTCATCCATGACTCGACTCCTTGGAACGAAAAAAGTGGGTTCGGCTGGGAGTATAGAAGCCAAACCCGATTCGCACATTTACAGCGTGTGCAGGGCCTCGGCGGCGCCCGAACCGACGAACTCGTTATAACCGGATACGATCACGTAGACCGCGAAATAGCAGAAGATCGCTGCAGATGCCAGGTAGGAATAGCGCAGTAGCTTGTCGCCCAGCAACTTGCCGCCATGGCTCGCGGCGAAGCACAGGCCCGCCGACCACAACAGCCCGGCGCACAGGAAGCCGCCGAGGAACAGCGCCGAGCTCAAAGGACCGCCGCCACCGGAGCGGGCAATCAACGTGCCGCCCACTGCTGCGAACCAGAGGATGGCGCTCGGCGACGACATAGCGAGAAAAATCCCACGGAAGAATTCCTTGCGATGGGAGTTCTGGCCCACTTCGGCCGTCGCCGCCAACTGCGCTTCGTGGTGGATCGCCGAATAGATCATCTTCGCCGCGAAGTAGATCAACAGCGCCGAACCACCGATCCACAGCACCCAGCGCACGGTTTCGTATTGCAGCAGCACGGTCATCCCGGCCAGCGCCAGCACCGCGTAAATCAGGTCGCCGACGCAGGTGCCGAGGCCTAATGCGAAGCCCTGAAAATAGCCGCGCTGCATGGCCAGGGTGATCATCGCGATGTTGGCCACGCCGATGTCCAGGCACAGCGAAAGGCTCAGCAAGAAGCCGCTGGTGAATTCCATTAACCGTTTTCCTTGGGAAAAAATTGTTGTCGTGCACGCTGGACAGTCTGCCATCGCTGCCCTTATCTTCCGCCACAGGTCACCGCAGTGACCAGCGTCGCTCGGACGGTTCCGGGCGCTTACGTTATCCGAGGCAACAATGGCTGAACAAGGTTCGCCGCGCCGCTTTGCGCGCATAGATCGACTCCCCCCTTACGTTTTCAACATCACTGCCGAGCTGAAGATGGCCGCCCGACGTCGTGGCGAAGACATCATCGACTTGAGCATGGGCAACCCCGACGGCGCCACGCCGCCGCACATCGTTGAAAAACTGGTGCAGGTTGCACAACGCGAAGACACCCACGGTTACTCGACGTCCAAGGGCATTCCGCGCCTGCGTCGGGCGATTTCCAACTGGTACAAGGAACGCTACGAGGTCGAGATCGACCCGGAAAGCGAAGCCATCGTCACCATCGGTTCCAAGGAAGGCCTGGCGCACCTGATGCTGGCGACCCTGGATCAGGGCGACACCGTGCTGGTGCCGAACCCGAGCTACCCGATTCACATTTACGGTGCCGTGATTGCCGGCGCCCAGGTGCGGTCGGTGCCGCTGGTGCCGGGCGTGGACTTCTTCGCCGAGCTGGAACGGGCGATTCGCGGCTCGATCCCGAAACCGAAGATGATGATCCTCGGCTTCCCGTCCAACCCGACCGCGCAGTGCGTGGAGCTGGATTTCTTCGAACGGGTGATCGCCCTCGCCAAACAGTACGACGTACTGGTGGTGCACGACCTGGCCTACGCCGACATCGTCTACGACGGCTGGAAAGCCCCTTCGATCATGCAGGTGCCGGGCGCCAAGGACATCGCGGTGGAGTTTTTCACCCTGTCCAAGAGCTACAACATGGCGGGCTGGCGCATTGGTTTCATGGTCGGCAACCCGGAGCTGGTCAACGCCCTGGCGCGGATCAAGAGCTACCACGACTACGGCACGTTCACCCCGCTGCAGGTGGCCGCGATTGCTGCGCTGGAAGGCGATCAGCAGTGCGTGCGTGACATCGCCGAACAGTATCGCCAGCGCCGCAATGTGCTGGTCAAAGGCCTGCATGAACTGGGCTGGATGGTCGAGAACCCGAAAGCTTCGATGTACGTCTGGGCGAAGATTCCCGACGCCTATGCGCACCTCGGTTCGCTGGAGTTCGCCAAGAAACTGCTGGCCGAAGCCAAGGTTTGTGTCTCGCCGGGTGTTGGCTTCGGTGAGTACGGCGACGATCATGTGCGCTTCGCGCTGATCGAAAACCAGGACCGGATTCGCCAGGCAGTACGCGGGATTCGCGGGATGTTCCGGGCGGATGGCTTGGCACCGAAAACAAGCGGTTGACGCAAAACCTGTGGGAGCGAACTTGCTCGCGATGAGGCCGTCACTGCAACAAAGATGTCGACTGGACCACCGCTATCGCGAGCAAGCTCGCGCCCACAAAGATTTGTGGATTCCGTGAAAAGTCATCACCCACAAAAAAACCGCATCGCTGCGGTTTTTTTGTGCCTTGCGTTCGAGGTTAAACGAACAGCGACAACAACAGAATAAAGCCCAAACCCACCACCGACAGGATGGTTTCCATCGCCGTCCAGGTCTTGAAGGTCTCGGCCACGGTCATGTTGAAGTACTGCTTCACCAGCCAGAAACCGGCGTCGTTGACGTGGGACAGGATCAGCGAGCCGGCACCGGTGGCCAGCACCAGCAACTCACGGTTCACGCCCGGGATCATCCCGACCACCGGCACCACGATGCCCGCGCCCGTGATGGTCGCCACGGTGGCCGAACCGGTCGCGATGCGGATCACCGCCGCCACCAGCCACGCCAGCAGGATCGGCGAGATCTGCGCGCTGACCGCCATGTGGCCGATCACGTCACCCACGCCGCTGGTCACCAGCATCTGCTTGAAGCCACCGCCGGCACCGATGATCAGAATGATCGCGGCAGTCGGCGCCAGGCTCGCGTCGAGCCATTTGAGCATCTGCTGAGAACCGATGCCCTGCTTGTAGCCGAAGGTGTACAGCGACAGCAGCAATGCCAGCAGCAGCGCCGAAATCGGGTGACCGATCATGTCCATCCAGGTGCGGAAGAAATGACCGTCCGGCAGCGCCACGTCAGCGAAGGTTTTCAGCAGCATCAGGAACACCGGCAGCAGCACGGTGACCAGGGTGATGCCGAAGCTTGGCAGATCCTGCGAGTCCGACTCACGGGCCAGTTGATCCACCAGTTCCTGATTCGGCGTACCGGGAATGTGCTTGGCGATGAACGTACCGAAGATCGGGCCGGCGATGATGGCGGTCGGCAGCGCAACGATCAGACCGTAGAGAATGGTCTTGCCGATGTCGGCACCGAACACGCCGATGGCCAGCAGCGGGCCCGGGTGCGGCGGAACCAGACCATGCACGGCGGACAGGCCGGCGAGCAGCGGGATACCGATCTTGATGATCGACACGCCGGTACGGCGAGCCACGATGAACACCAGCGGAATCAGCAGCACGAAGCCGATTTCGAAGAACAGCGGAATGCCCACCAGGAACGCGGCGAACATCATCGCCCACTGCACCTTGTCCTTGCCGAAGGCGCGGATCAGGGTCTGGGCGATCTGATCGGCACCGCCGGACTCCGCCATCATCTTGCCGAGCATCGTACCCAGCGCGAGGATGATGCCGACGAAACCGAGCACGCCACCGAAGCCGTCCTGGAACGCCTTGATGATGGTGCCGATCGGCATGCCGGACGTCAGGCCGAGGAACGCGGCGGCGATGGTCAGGGCAATGAAGGGGTGAATCTTGAATTTGGTGATCAGGACGATGAGTCCGATCACCGTGACTACTGCATCAAGCAGCAGGTAGGCGTCATGGGACATGCCAAACATTGGGGGTGTCTCCTGGTTTGTTGTTGTTATTAAAGCGGGTTAATCAGAAGTCGAAAGGACAGCGCTATCTTCGCAATCACACTCATACCGCCTGTTTCAGGCCATGGGCCTGCCACCAGACGTGGGCTTGCGACGCCAGTTCTTCAACGCTGTGGATCGAAGCATTCAGGGCCAGGGTCAACGGCTCGCCCTTGGGCGATTCGAGGGTGGCGAACTGGCTTTCGATCAAGGTGGCCGGCATGAAGTGGCCCGGACGGTGGGACACACGTTCGGCCGCCACTTCCGGCGTCAATTCGAGGAACACGAAGCCCAGGCCCGGCAAGGCGCTGCGCAGACGTTCGCGATAAATGTGCTTGAGGGCCGAGCAGGTCAGCACCGGGCGTTCGCCCAGGGCATCGACGCGACGCAGTTCGTCGCACAGGCTGTCGAGCCAGCCGGCACGGTCTTCGTCGTTCAGGGGGATCCCCGCGCTCATCTTTTCGATGTTCGCGGCCGGATGGAAAGTATCGCCTTCAATGGCAGTGGCGCCGCTCAATTGGCACAGGGCCTCGCTGACGCACGTCTTGCCGCAACCGGCAACGCCCATGATGACCAGGGCGGTGATGGGATGATTCATGTAACACCTCAGCGCGCAGACAGCGCTACCTTTGCTAGCTATGACTCTAGTGCACAGGCAGAAGTTGCCGACGCCTTCTTGTCGTTTTTTTGGGTTGCAGCAGGTTTTGTCGGTACGCCAAAAAGCGAGGATCAGGCAGGACCTCGCTTACGCATTTGCAGCTGCATAAGGACAGCGCTACCTTAGTGCCTTGATTTTTGTTTGGCAAGCCGCCCGATGACCACCCCTAAAAACGATAAAAACACCCGCACCACCGGCCGTCCCACCCTCAATGAAGTCGCCCGTCTGGCCGGCGTCAGCCCGATTACCGCCTCCCGCGCCCTGCGTGGGGTCAGCACGGTGGCCACCGAACTGGTGGAAAAAGTCCAGAAAGCCGCGCTGGAACTCAACTATGTGGTCAACCCCGCCGCCCGCGCCCTGGCCTCGGCCCAGAGCCATTCGGTGGTGGTCCTGGTGCCTTCTCTTTCCAACCTGTTGTTCATCGACACCCTGGAAGCCATTCATCGGGTGCTGACGCCAAAAGGCTTCGAAGTGCTGATCGGCAACTTCCACTATTCCCGCGATGAAGAAGAAAACCTGCTGCGTAACTACATGGCTTATCAGCCACGCGGCTTGCTGCTGACCGGCTTCGACCGCACCGAAAGCTCGCGGCGGATGATCGAGGCCAGCAACATTCCCTGCGTGTACATGATGGAACTGGACAGCGCCGCCGGGGTGAACTGCGTCGGTTTTTCCCAGCTCAGCGCCGGCGAAACCGCTGCCGAGCATTTGCTGTCCCGTGGCCGCAAGCGTCTGGCTTACATTGGCGCGCAACTCGATCAGCGCACCCTCCTGCGTGGCGAAGGCTTTCGCAAGGCGTTGCAGAAGGCCGGCCTCTACGACCCGGATCTGGAAGTGTTGACCCCGCGTTCATCGTCCGTAGGACTGGGTGGCGAGTTGTTCCTGCAATTGCTGGCAGCGCATCCGGATGTCGATGCGATCTTCTTCGGCAACGACGACCTCGCCCAGGGCGCCCTGCTCGAAGCGCTGCGCAACGGAATCAGGATCCCCGAGCAAGTGGCAATCCTCGGCTTCAACGACCTGCCGATGTCGGAGCACATGGTGCCGCGCCTGAGCAGCATCAACACCCCCCGTGAAGCGATCGGCAAGCGAGCGGCAGAGCAGATGCTGACGCTGATGGCCGGCAACAGCGTGGCGCGGCCGGTCGAAGACATGGGCTTCGAACTGAAGATTCGCGAAAGTACATAATCCCGAAACTCCTGTGGGAGCTGGCTTGCCAGCGATGGCGTCAGGTCAGTCGATAAATTGTGGACCGATCCACCGCTATCGCTGGCAAGCCAGCTCCCACAAATTTTGCGGTACTCCCCAGTTCAAGGTTCGGCTTTTACCCGGCCGAGGAGCTCAACCAACGCCAGCGCGCCCTTCTGTAGCGGCTGGCTCTTGAGCCACACCGCGTGCACCGGCAGCACCAGGCCGTTTTCGATGTTGCGGAAATTCAGGCGTTTCAGCCGTCCGCTATTGAGCCACGGCTGCACCACCGACAGCGGAAAATTACCCCAGCCCAACCCTGCCTCGACCATCTCCAGTGCCGTCTCCAGGTTGTCCGTGCGCCAGTGGGATTCGGCCACCAGCGGCCGGGTTTCGCTGATTGGCAAGTCGCGGCTGCCGACGACGATCTGCCGCACATGCACCAGATCTTCGAGAAACAGATCCTGCCCCTGCAACAGCGGACTGTCCGCCGCCAGCGTGGCGATCATCCGTTCACTGCCGACGAACTGAAACCGTTCCAGCACGTTCACGCTCAACCCGGCGAACGCCAGGCATACGCTGATTCGATCGCTGTGAAGCATCGCCAGCACGTCGTCCTGCGGCGCGGTCAGTACTTCGATGTCGAGCAGCGGATGGCGCTCGCTGATCACCTTCATGGCCCCCAACAGCCGTCGACGATCAATGTCCGCCGCTACGCCAATCGACAACTTGCTCTCCAGCCCCAGCGACAACTGCACCGCGTGCACCTGCAATTGCTTGAGCTGATCGGCGATCAGCCGCGCATGGGGCACCAGCGACAGCGCCATTGCCGTGGGTTGCGGTTCGCGGTGACTGCGATCAAACAGCGAGTAACCGAGTTCCGCCTCCAGATTGCCGATGGCCATGCTCACCGCCGACGGGACTTTGCCCAATGCCCTGGCCGCTGCGGAAAACGAACCGCGCTCGATCACGGCGAGAAACAGCTCGATGCTTTCGCTGTTGAAATTCACTTCGTACACCTATCAATAAAACTGAAAGCTTCTGACTTTTTCTGTCACCTCTATTGAAGCTATCTTTCGTCGCCTTCGCCAGCCCCACTGGCCACAAGTCGCAAGAAAGAGGCAATTCCCCATGCAAGGCGTCAAACGCAAACTGGTCTACGTGTCGCTCTATGAAGTGATCGGCATGACCTTCTCGGCCCTCGGCCTGGCCCTGTTGTCCGGCACTTCGCCCGGCAGCACCGGCCCGCTGGCGGTGATCATCACCACCATCGCCGTGACCTGGAACTTCATCTACACCTCGCTGTTCGAGCGCTGGGAAAGCCGCCAGGTGTCGCGCACCCGCACGGTGAAACGGCGCATCGCCCACGCCGTCGGCTTCCAGCTGACGCTGATCGTGTTCCTGATTCCTCTGATCGCGTGGTGGATGAACATCAGTCTGGTGCAGGCCTTTCTGCTGGATCTGGCGCTGATCGTGTTCATCCCTTGCTACACCTTCGCGTTCAACTGGCTGTTCGATAAGGTGTTCGGCCTTCCGGCCTCGGCACTGCCGGATCCGCAGCCCGCGACATAAATCGTTAATTGGTAAGCGGATATTGCAAGAAATCGGCGGTTTTGCCGCGCCAACCGCCGATATAAACAATCCTTGATTTCCGATAGCAGGCTAAGCTTTTCCATCAATAAAAAATGGATCTGCCCATGACTGCACACGCCCCCGCCGCGCAACGCGACGGCATCGACCCGATACGCGCCGCCGAGATTTCTGCCCGCATCGACCGCCTTCCGGCAGTCGCCACGATCTGGCGGCTGGTGGCGCTGCTGTCGATCGGTGGTTTCTTCGAACTGTACGACCTGTTCCAGACCGCCTACATCAGCCCCGGCCTGATCCGCGACGGTATCTTCGCCACCGGTAATCAGGGCGTGTTCGGTTTCTCCGATCAGGCCGCGTTCGCCTCGGCGACGTTCCTCGGCCTGTTTCTCGGCGCCAGCCTGCTCAGCCCGATGGCGGACCGTTTCGGGCGACGCGCGATCTTCACCTTCGCGCTGGTCTGGTACACCGTGGCCACAGTGCTGATGGGCGTGCAGAGTTCGGCACTGGGGATCATCTGCATGCGTTTTCTGGTGGGCATCGGCCTCGGCATCGAGCTGGTGACCATCGACGCCTACCTCTCGGAACTGGTGCCCAAGCGCATGCGCAGTTCGGCGTTCGCCTTCGCGTTTTTTGTGCAGTTTCTGTCAGTGCCGGCGGTGGCATTGATGTCCTGGTGGCTGGTGCCGCAGGCGCCGTTCGGGGTGTCCGGCTGGCGTTGGGTGGTGCTGGCGAGCGCGGTGTTTGCGCTGTTCATCTGGTGGCTGCGCAAACGCCTGCCGGAGTCGCCGCGCTGGCTGGCCCAACATGGCCGTTTCGATGAGGCCAACCGGATTCTCGATGGCATCGAGGCGCGCTGCGAAAAAGATCACCGCCAGCCACTGGACGCACCGGAAGCCGTGGCCGTGGATGTCGAAGGCAAGGGCCGTTTCGCCGATATCTGGCAGCCACCGTACCGCCGCCGCGCATTGATGCTGATCGTCTTCCACATCTTCCAGGCCATCGGTTTCTTCGGCTTCGGCAACTGGTTGCCGGCGCTGCTTTCCGGTCAGGGCGTCAGCGTCACTCACAGCCTGATGTACGCGTTCATCATCACCCTCGCCTACCCGCTCGGGCCGCTGCTGTTCGTCAAATTCGCCAACCGCTTCGAGAACAAGTGGCAGATCGTCGGCTCGGCCCTGGGTGCCATGACTTTCGGCACGTTGTTCGCGTTGCAGACCAGCGCCTTCGGCCTGATCTTCTGCGGCGTGATGATCACCTTCTGCAACGCCTGGCTGAGCTTCAGTTACCACTCCTATCAGAGCGAACTGTTCCCCACCAACATCCGCGCCCGGGCGGTGGGTTTCTGTTATTCGTTCAGTCGCTTGTCGACGGTGTTCAGCAGCCTGTTGATCGGTCTGTTCCTCGACCACTTCGGCACACCGGGCGTATTGGCGTTCATCGTCGCCAGCATGCTGATTGTGATGTTGACCATCGGTTATTTCGGCCCTCGCACCCGCAACCTGGCGCTGGAAAACATCGCCCATCGCTGACGGACGACGGTCATCCTCTGCCGCCCACCGGCAAGGGATGACCGCTTCGCCTGTCCATGAAAAATCACAAACCTTTGAAATAAAAGGACTTATTCGATAGGCACGGTATTTGCTGCCCAGGGCTGACAGTCATTACCTACAGGTTCTTTCATCATGTTGGTCAGTGCAAAACAACAGCAAATCATCCACCTGCCCAAGCAGCTGAATGACGATGCAACCGCCACCGCAGCGGCCGGCCTGCAAGGCGGACTGCACGGCGCGATGCTGCAGACCCTGCAAAACCAGGCCCAGGCGCAAACCGCCGAAGCCACCGCCAAAGTGCAGGAATCGGCCACCCAACTGGCGACCCAACAAGTCAGCGAAGCCACGCGCATCAGCGACAACGTCGATGAAGCGTTCGCCAAGACCCGCGTCGCCCTGCAAACCTCCGATACTTCGTCGTCCAAATCCACGGGCTCATCGGCCCTGGACGAGTTCAAGGACTACATGAGCAAAACGCCGGAACAGCGTCTGCGCGACAGTATCCTCCAGGAAATGGGCCTGACCGAGGACGACATCAAAGCCATGCCGCCGGAGAAACAACTGGCCATCGGCAAAGAGATCGCCGAGCGCCTGCAGGACAAGATGAAGCTGGCCGAAGCCGAGAAGCAGAACAAACAAGACGCCAACTCGGCAAAGATCAGCGACGAGTCGGCAGACAAGTTCCTCGCCGCACTCTGACACCTGTGGGAGCGGGCTTGCCCGCGATAGCGGTAGTCCAATCAACATTAATGTCGAATGTGCTGACGACATCGCGGGCAAGCCCGCTCCCACAATTTTTCGGATGTTGCGTAAAGTCAATTCAACTGCAACGTCTCGTTGAACTGACTGATCGCATCCACCACATGCCGCGAACCCTGCTGAATTTCCCGGATCGCGTCGCCCGCCTCGTTCGCCAGTTCCACCCCGAGCCCGGTGCGGCTCAGGCTCGACTGCATGCTCGACACCGCGCTCAACGACAGCTCATGGTTCTTGCGCACCACATCGACGATCTCCAGGGTCGCCTGACTGGTCCGCGCCGCGAGGCTGCGCACTTCGTCCGCCACCACCGCAAAACCGCGTCCGTGCTCACCCGCCCGCGCCGCCTCGATGGCCGCGTTGAGCGCCAGCAGGTTGGTCTGGTCGGCAATTCCGCGAATGGTCTGGACGATGGTGCCGATGATGTCCGATTGCTTGCTGACCGCATCGATACTCAGCGCCGCTTCGTTGAGGTCGCGGGAAATGTCCTGAATGATCTGCACCGTTTGCTGCACGACCTGTGAGCCTTTTTGCGCGCAGGCGTCGTTTTGTACCGAGGTGCTGTGGGCCGATTCCGCAGCGGTCTGCAAGGTGGTCATCTGGTGGGTGATATCGCTGGCGAACTTCACCACTTTGTACAACCGGCCCTTGGCGTCGAACAGCGGGTTGTACGAGGCTTCAAGGTAAACGGTTTGCCCGGACTTGTTCTTGCGCTCGAAGCGGTGCGAGTGATATTCGCCGCGATTGAGCGATGCCCAGAACGCCTTGTACTGCGCAGACTCGGCTTCGAGGCGATGACAGAACAGACTGTGATGGTGGCCGACGACTTCATTAAGCGAGTACTGCATGGTCTTGAGAAAGTTATCGTTGGCCGTGATCACATTGCCTTCCGGGGTGAACTCGATCACTGCCATCGAGCGGCTGATTGCAGCAAGCATGCTTTCCTCTTCATGCTCCTTGTTCACCCGCGCAGTGATATCCGACGCCACTTTGATCACACTGCGAACCTGTTTATCCGGGCCATACACCGGCATGTAACTGGCTTCGAGCCAGATCTCCCGACCGCTTTTGTTCAAGCGCAGGAATGTTCCGCTGATCGGTTCGCCACGGGCCAGGTCACGCCACAACTTGGCGTATTCCTCGCTGCGATAGAACGCTTCTTCACAAAAGATCCGGTGATGTTTGCCACGCACTTCATCGGCGCTGTAGCCCATGGTCTTGCAGAAGTTGTCATTTGCATCCAGAACGATGCCGTCGGGGGTGAATTCGATCATTGCCATCGAGCGGCTGATCGCCGCCAACTTGGCGTTGGCTTCGGTCAGGGCACAACTGAAGCGTTCGATTTCCTGCAGGTCAGCCTTGTGATGTAGGTTGAACATGTCTCTATCACCTTCCGCGCGGTCTTTTGATTTGATGAAAGTTCAGGTCTTTCAGAATCCACCACTACGATCCACAGAACAGGCACACGCATTCCTCCACGGGAGGAAGTTGTCAGGTGATAAACGATGATTAATCGGAGAGTCCATGCAGCGACGCTCTAATCAAGACATCCTTCTCTTGATAGCCCGCAGGCGGGCCATTCCTAACGTGCAGAAGAACTTCCATTTAAAAACATGCTCCTTGTTGGTTCAGTGTCGGTGCCTTGGATTGCGCACTCTGGCAGCTTTGTTCACGGCTAACCGGTTGACGTCGAGGCGCATGGGATGGCGGTCGACATAGTTAGTTACGTGTGAGCATAGACAGCGCAAAGCCTTGCGCAAGGCCACTAGTCGGCCAGTAACACGGGGAATTTGGACAAATAACGGACAAGAAACGGTTCAGCGAATTTGTTTTGTTTGATCTACCGCTTTCGCGAGCAAGCTCGCTCCCACACAGTCCTGCGCATGTTCAGACAAGCGCAACACCTGTGGGAGCGAGCTTGCTCGCGAAGACGGAGTAACAGCCGCTACAGAAATACCGGAAACGACCTACAGACTCCCGCTCACCTTGTTCGCCACCTCACCCGGCACCCACGGCTTCCACACTTGCGGCTGATCGCGTAGAAACGCTTCGGCGACCTGGCGTGGTGGCTGGCGCTTCTCGCTCATCCCGGCCAGGGTCTGGTTCAGCAGATCGATCGGCAAATCGACTTTCTCAAAGAACGTCACCAGCTCCGGATACTGCGCCTTGAACGGCGCCGACACGCCAATCGCCAGGCTCGCCGGCATCGAGCGAGTGCCTTTCGGATTGGGGTTGCTGGCATCGGCCAGGGTTTTCCAGGCTTCAGCGTCGAACGGCGGCTCTTCCAGCTTCACCAGTTTGAAACGACCAAGCAGTGGCGTCGGCGACCAGTAGTAGAACAGCACCGGTTTGCCGCGCTTGATCGACGACGCCACCTCGGCATCCAGCGCTGCGCCGGAGCCGGTGCGGAAGTTGACGTAACTGTCGTTCAGCGCATAGGCCTTGAGCTTCTGGCTGTTGACGATTTCCGAGGTCCAGCCGGTCGGGCTGTTGAGGAAACGTCCGCGACTCGGGTCTTCCGGATCCTTGAACACATCCTTGTAGCGCGGCAGGTCGGCCACTGATTTCAGCTCCGGTGCCAGTGGTTTGATCCCGCGCTCCGGGTCGCCCTTGATCACGTATTCCGGCACCCACCAGCCTTCGGTGGCGCCCTTCACCGTGTCGCCAAGGCCGAACACCTTGCCCTCGGCAGCGGCCTTGACCCACGCCGGACTGCGCCCGGCCCACTCTTCGCCGATCACCTGAATATCGTTTTTCGCCAGCGCAGCTTCCAGGCTGACGGTGCTGCCTGGCAGCGTATCGGTCGGATAGCCGTAGCCTTTTTCGACGATCAGACGCAGCACTTCGGTGATGAAACTGCCGCTTTCCCAGGTGATGTCGCCGAAGTGGATCGGCGCGGTTTTTTCCGCTGCCACGGCGTGGCCGGCCGTCAGGGTCAGGGCCAGCAGCGAACTGCCGAGCAGGGTTTTGATCGATCTCATGCGGACCTCTTGTTCTGGGAGGAAATCAGGGTTTGGTTGGCGCTGTGGCGGTTGCACAGGGCCTGGGAACGGGTCATGTACAGGCTCACCGAACGCTGGGAGATGCCCAGTTCGGCGGCGATTTGCGGGTAGGTCAGGCCGTCGATACGGGCCAGCAGAAAGGTCGAGCGCACCTTGCCCGGCAGGCGCTGGAGTGTCCGGTCCAGTTGCTTGAGGCTCTGCGACAGGTCAGCGAGTTCTTCGGGGGACGGCACGTGGTCGAGGTCACTCCACTGCAATCGTTGCAGATGCCGACGCTCCAGATCGCTCCGCCGCCAGCGCTCATACAACAGGCGTTGGGCGATGGTGGTAAGCAAGGCGCGGGGTTCGCGGATGGCGGTCAGGCCCGGGGCTTCGAGCAGTTGCGCGAAGGTTTCGGCGGCGATGTCTTCGGCGCTGGCTGCATCGTTCGATTGCCGACGCACACGTGCGCACAACCATGGGTAATGGTCGCGGAACAACGTGTTCACATGATTGCGATGGGATGAGTCGGCGCCGGACATGGGGGCTCCTTGATAAAGGGTCGCTGAATGTCCGGTCGTCCGGTGGCGCGATCCTAGCAAGGTGCCTTATGCGTTAAAAATACTTAAAAAGAATTTTTATATTCCATTAGCGAATTACAAGAAGCTGCTAGCGCAAGCGGCCATAACCCAGTTCTTCGGCCTCCGTCTGGTAATCCAGCAGGACGAGGTAATCGCTTTCGCTGGCGGGCAGGACTTCGGGCAAACCGAGGATGCGGGCCACGTCGG
Source organism: Pseudomonas gozinkensis (assembly GCF_014863585.1). NCBI lineage: Bacteria > Pseudomonadati > Pseudomonadota > Gammaproteobacteria > Pseudomonadales > Pseudomonadaceae > Pseudomonas > Pseudomonas gozinkensis. The sequence goes on from NZ_CP062253.1 coordinate 5,014,845, forward strand.
GCAGGTCTTGAAGACTGCGGTTCATGGCCCGGCGCAACTGCTCGATCTGTTCGTCCGTCGTGCTGGCCGCGGTGATGAAGGGCAAGGTCGGGCTGAGCGCACTGCGTGCCACCACCCGCAATCCGCTGATCTCTTCGGCGGCGTGCTGCGCCAGATACGCAAAGGTCACGCTGTCGATGGCCGCCAGATCGGCGTGGCGTTCGCGTAACCAGCGCAGGCTCTCGCGATGGCCGCCACTGATGCCGACCGAAGCGAAAAACTGGCCATCCCGATGCAATGGAGCCAGGCGCTGACGAAACAGGTTCATGCCGCTGTTGGAATCTTCGCTGTTGATCACCCCGCGACTGTCGAAGAACTCCGCCAGACTGCGACGCGGATCATCGGCGCGGGCGAGGATCAGGCTGCAATGGTTGCCGGCGCTGGCGTCCGGCAATTCGTAGCGCGGACGGCCGACAATCCTCACCTGCCCGCGCAACGCGGTCATCAGCGGATAGCCGCAGGTCTGGGTCAGCAACAACTCAGGCGAACGCCAGAGTTCGAGCAATGACAGACCGTCGGCATCGAGCCGCGCACGGCCGAGGTGTTCAAGAGTCCGCGCCAGCCACTGCTCGTTCGCCGCGCGAATCGGCTCGGGTGCGATGTACATCAACAGCTCTGCGTAACCTGACGTCATGGTGGCCTCAAATAAACGGATGCTGCGGGCTGTCGATCGGCTTGATGCCGTATCGGCGCCACAATTGCCCATAACCTTGCACCAGAAAACCACCGCTGCGCGCCACCCATTGCTCCCGGCGCATGCGGTAGACCTTGGGCAAGTCGTACCACGAAAGCTTCGGCAAATCGTGGTGCACCAGATGGAAATTCAGGTTCAGGAACAGCCAGCGCCACGGCCATCCGGCTTCGTTGAGCACCGTGCGCTGTTCCGGTTTCTCATGCGGTCGGTGTTCATAGTAGGAGCGGATCATCGCGATCGACAACGCCGGCACGCTGATCAAAAAAAGGTAATGCCAGATCGGCAACACACTGTAGCGGGCGATGAAAAACAGCATCAGCACGGTCAGGACGCCGTGGGTCAGCCACATCCGCCAGGCCTGGCGCTCACCGTTTTTCAGGCGTTGCAGTTCTTCACTGGCCAGCGCGAGCAACGCCAGCGGTGCGCCTATTGCGAAACGGCCGAGAACGGTCTTGTTCAGCCAGTGCAGGCTGCGTTCGAACAGCGAACTGCCCTGCCAGCGTTCGGCACTCAGGTAACGGCTTTCGGGATCGACGTCGGGAATCGTCAGGTCTTCATCGCGATGGTGCTGCAAATGGCTGTCGCGATAGAGCGTGTAGGGATACCACACCGCAAATGGCGCATAGCCGAGGACTTTGTTGACGAAGGCCCAGCGCGTCGGATGACCGTGGAGCAATTCGTGCTGCACCGACAGCCACAGCACCAGTAACGGAATCAGCAGCAACGTGCTCCACCAGAGGCCGAGCCATCCGCTGCCCAGCACAATCGCGAACCAGCCGCCGTACACGCCGATCAGCAGCAGCCAGGTCGGCCACTCGGTGCGGGCGGTGAAACGCTGGCGCAGGGTTTCGATCTGTTGACGATGGGCATCGTCGAAATAATGGGACATGGCGTGGCTCGGAACGAGGGTCTGATCGTTCTGTGCAACACCAACGGGAAATCTTGCAGATTATTTTTGCGGGCTGTTTTCAAGGGCAAGACAGGAGCCCGGATCCGGGCTCCCGAAAGGCGTGATCAGTGACCAAAAATGTCGACTTTCTTCGCCCTTTTCTCGTGGCGTTTCTCGATGGCGGTCTTGGCCGGTTTTTTCTTCGCGGCTTTCTTCGAATCCATACCTTTGGACATGATGCGTACTCCACTCAGAGGGGATGTGAGATCAGGTATACACCTATCCCGGCGAGCACGTTGTTTTATAATCCGCGGCTTTTGCACCGGCAGTCCGATTCATGACCGACATCCGTTACAGCCAGCTCGACGACCTGTCCTGGCCCTTGATGAACAAGTTCTACCGCCAGCATCAATCGTCGATGAAAGCGGTGCGCGAGGCGCAATTGTGGGTGGCGCGGAAGGATGAGATTGTTGCCGCGCTGTGCCTGCGGCCGGTGTCGGGCGGGCATTGGCTGACCGGGTTGTTCGTCGACCCGGCCTGTCGCGAACAGGGCGTCGCGGCGCAATTGATTGCCGAAGCGGTGAAAGACGTCGAGGCGCCGGTGTGGCTGTTCTGCCACCCGGACTTGCGCGGTTTCTACGAGCGGCGCGGCTTCACTTTCGACCCCGCCCTGCCTCAGGCGATGGCCGAGCGCTTGAGCCGTTATGCACGGAGCAAGCCGATGATTGCCATGGAGCTTTTTGCACGTCGGTGATCCCCCTGTGGGAGCGAGCTTGCTCGCGAATGCGGTCCATCAGCTACGAATAAATTGACTGACATTCCGCTATCGTCGGAACGCCGCCCGGAGCAAGCTCGCTCCCACAGGTTCAGTCGTCGGCGTTGGGATCGAGATCCGGAAACATCACTTCGGTGAAACCGAACTTGCTGAAATCGGTAATGCGCGACGGGTAAAGGCGCCCGATCAGGTGATCGCATTCATGCTGCACCACCCGCGCATGGAAGCCTGAGGCCACGCGCACGATCGGCTCGCCCTTGGGATCGACGCCTTCGTAGCGGATCTGCTGATAACGGTCCACCGCGCCGCGCAGGCCCGGCACTGACAGGCAGCCTTCGAAGCCCTCTTCCATCAAGGGACTCAACGGCGTGATCAGCGGATTGATCAGGATCGTCTGCGGCACGGCTTCGGCATCCGGGTAGCGTTCGCTGTACTCGAAACCGAAGATCACCAGTTGTAGATCGACACCGATCTGCGGCGCGGCCAGACCGACCCCGCCGACGCTTTCCATGGTCTGGAACATGTCGTCGATCAGTTGCCAAAGCTCGGGACTGTCGAGCATTTCGGCGGGCACTGGCGGGGCGATGCGCAGCAGGCGTTCGTCGCCCATCTTCAGGATTTCACGGATCATGATCAGGCTTCGTCAGTGTTCGGCTTGAGCGAATGATCGCGCCCGAGACCGGAAACGTGTTGTTTGGGATGTTCATCGAGTTCGCCGGGGACTTTCTCGCCCGGATCCTTGCCCTCGCTGGACATGTGTTCGATCACCGCGTTCATCTCCGCACCGAGCAACAACACGGCGGCGGAAATGTAGAAATACAGCAACAGCACGATGATCGCACCGATGCTGCCATACATGGCGTTGTAGTTGGCGAACGTCTTGACGTAAAACGCGAAACCCAGGGACGCGATGATCCACACCACCACCGCCAGCACCGAGCCCGGCGTGATGAAGCGGAATTCCTGTTTGACGTCCGGCATCACGTAGTAGATCAGCGCAACGGCTACCATCATCAGGATAACGATCACCGGCCAGCGGGCGATGGTCCACAGGGTGACGATGACTTCTTCCAGCCCCACCTGCGCGGCGATCCAGCCCATCACCTGCGGCCCGAGCACCATCAGCGCAGCGGCCACCAGCAACATGCCGGCGATGCCGACGGTGTAGATGACCGACAGCGGAAAACGCTTCCACAGGGGCCGGCCCTCGACCACATCGTAGGCGGCGTTCATCGCGCTCATCATCAGGCGCACGCCAGCGGACGCGGTGTACAGGGCGACGACGATACCCACGGACAGCAGACCGCCCTTGGATTGCTGCAACTGGTCGATCACCGGGTTGACCTGCTCCAGCGCCTGGGGCGGCAACACCAGTTCCGATTGCAGGCGCAGCCAGGAGAAAAAGTCCGGCAGGTGCAGGAAGCCGATCAGGGCAATCAGGAACAGAATGAACGGGAACAGCGAGAACAGCATCTGGTAGGCCAGTGCCGAGGCATAGGTCGACATCTCGTCGTCGACGAATTCGGTGACCGTGCGCACCATCACCCGGTGCAGGGGCAGACCTTTCATGTCGGGGAAAATCATTCGCGTCTCCTTTCGCCGCAAAACAGGTTGAAGTCGTGGCGACTCAGGGGCCGTTTTTCTCTCATCAAAGTAGCTTACTTGGCGACTTTGAAACACTGTGATCCGTGACCGCATGTGAGCGGGATACGAAAACGGCCATCCTTGGATGGCCGCTTCGCTGTTTCGTTCAAGGCCTGATCAAGCCTTGTCGACGCCTTTCTTGATCGCGTCCTTGGCTTTGCCCACCGCTTGCTGGGCCTCGCCTTTCTTCTCTTGCACTTTGCCTTCGGCCTGCAGTTTGGTGTTGTCGGTGGCTTTGCCGACACCTTGCTTGATGTTGCCGACGGCTTCGTTGGCCATGCCTTTCACTTTATCGCCTGTGCTACTCATGGTGTTTCTCCTTGATGCATTAACGGGGAAAAGTCAGTACGTAATGATTGACTGGCCCGGTTTGCGCCAAGTTTCATTTATTTTCAGGGCTTCATTTCGTCGTCACGAGCAGGTTGGGCTTTATGTTTGCGAGCGTACCCCCGAGAATGCCCACCATAAGGGCGCCAGGCGCCACAGAACCGATCCCGCAGGAATGTTATGAAACTCGATAAAAAGCAGGCCATCGCCCGTCGCAACCAGGAACTGGGCGGTGCCGTGCTCGGCACCAACAACTGCCACTTCGCCGAACTGAACCGCAACCGCAACATCTGGTGGTTCGATTTGCCGGTGTCGCGCCTGGCGATCGGTCAGTACGAGTGGATTCACCTGTTGATGCACACCCCGGCCACCGACGAACTGCTGCACCTGAAAGTGCCGACCGTGTTCCTGCGCGAGAAGCTCGAAGGCCTGGTGATCCGCAACGAAGGCAAGCGCAAGGCGGCACTGAGCCTGGAACTGAGCGCCGACAAGGACTCGTACCTGCAGGACATGCGCCCGGCGGGCACCAACGTGAACTTCGCGCCGTTCCGCCAATAAGACACTCAAGCTGATCGTTCCCACGCTCTGCGTGGGAATGCCGCCCCGGACGCTCCGCGTCCAGCACGACAGGGACGCAGAGCGTCCCGGGATGCGTTACCACGCGGAGCGTGGGAACGATCAAGCCGATCAAGCAGCAAACCAACAAAAAGCCCCGCATCTGCGGGGCTTTTTGTTTTACGCGGCGCTCTTCGCCTTGATCTTCCTGAGCTCTTCGTCGCGCAGTTCGCGGCGCAGGATCTTGCCGACGTTGGTGGTCGGCAGCGCATCGCGGAATTCCACCGAACGCGGCACCTTGTAGCCGGTGACGTTGGCGCGCATGTGCTCCATCACCTGTTCCTTGGTCAGGGTGACGCCCGGTTTGGCGACGATGAAGATCTTGATCGCCTCGCCCGACTTCTCGTCCGGAATACCGATGGCTGCGCACTGCAACACGCCCGGCAGGGCCGCCAGCACGTCTTCCAGTTCGTTCGGGTACACGTTGAAACCGGAGACCAGAATCATGTCTTTCTTGCGATCGACTATGCGCATGTAGCCGTCCGGCTGGATCAGCGCGATGTCGCCGGTTTTCAGCCAGCCTTCGCTGTCGAGCATTTCATCGGTGGCTTCCTGACGCTGCCAGTAGCCCTTCATAACCTGCGGGCCCTTGACGCACAGCTCGCCGATTTCGCCCAGCGGCTGCTCGACACCGGCATCGTCGATGACTTTGCACAGGGTCGACGGCACCGGAATGCCGATGGTGCCGATCTGGATGTTCTGGATCGGGTTGACCGTGGCCACCGGGCTGGTTTCGGTCATGCCGTAACCTTCGCAGATCGGGCAACCGGTGACCGCCTTCCAGCGCTCGGCAGCGGCCAGTTGCAGGGCCATGCCGCCGGACAGGGTGACTTTCAGCGCCGAGAAATCCAGCTTGCGGAAACCTTCGTTGTTGCACAGGGCCACAAACAGCGTGTTGAGGCCAACGAAACCGCTGAACTTCCACTTCGACAGTTCCTTGACCATCGCCGGCAGGTCACGCGGGTTGCTGATCAGGATGTTGTGGTTGCCGATCAGCATCATCGCCATGCAATGAAAGGTGAACGCATAGATGTGGTACAGCGGCAGCGGCGTGATCAGGATCTCGCAACCTTCATTGAGGTTGGAGCCCATCAGCGCCTTGCACTGCAGCATGTTGGCGACAAGGTTGCGGTGTGTGAGCATCGCGCCCTTGGCCACGCCGGTGGTGCCGCCGGTGTATTGCAGTACTGCAACGTCGCCGCTGTCCGGGTTGGCTTCGGCAACGGGCTGGCCCTGGCCCTTGCTCAGCACGTCGTTGAACTTGACGGCTTTTGGCAGGTGGTAGGCCGGAACCATTTTCTTTACGTACTTGATGACGCTGTTGATCAGCAGGCGCTTGATCGGCGGCAGCAAGTCGGCGACTTCGGTGACGATGACGTGTTTGACGCCGGTTTTCGGCACCACGGCTTCGGCCAGATGCGCCATGTTCGCCAGGCACACCAGCGCCTTGGCACCGGAGTCGTTGAACTGGTGTTCCATTTCCCGCGCGGTGTACAGCGGGTTGGTGTTGACCACAATCAGCCCGGCACGGATGGCACCGAAGACGGCGACCGGGTACTGCAACACGTTGGGCAGTTGCACGGCGATTCGATCACCAGGCTGCAAATCGGTATGCTGTTGCAGATAAGCGGCAAACGCACCGGACAATTCGTACAGTTCACCGTAGGTGATGGTCTTGCCCAGGTTGCTGAACGCCGGTTTGTCGGCGAAGCGTTGGCAGGATTGCTTCAACACTGCCTGAATATTCGGGTACTCGTCTGGATTGATGTCGGCAGCAATTCCAGCGGGGTACTTATCCTTCCAAAAGTCTTCGATCATGGAAGCCCACTCCTCAGCAACGCGAATTCAGCACCGCATTTGATGCGATTATTATTGGTGTTTGTTTATTGGTGAGTCTGGCTTTTTACAAGGCCGAGAAGTCACAAAGCGCGCCGAGAGTAGCAGCTTTGCCAAGGGTCGACTAGAGCCAAAAGCGGCCCCCACAGTCATTTTCATGACTCAAGAACTACTGGCAGTCATTTTAGAGCAAAAATCCTATAACGCCTTGAAAGTCCCGGTTTTCGGGGGCTGGAAACAAAAAATCGCGAGCGGGCTCGCTCCCACAGGTTCACTGATGACCTTGTGGGAGCGAGCTTGTTCCGGGCGGCGATCCGACGATTGCGCGAAGCGCAGTTCTTTTAGGCGATATCGCGTAACTCTCTGCGCAGGATTTTCCCGACAGGCGTCATAGGCAAAGACTCACGCAGCACGATGTGTTTCGGCACCTTGTACGCGGTGAAATTCTCTTTGCAGTAGGCCTTCAGCTCTTCCAGGCTCACGCCGGTTTCGCGCGCCACCACAAACAGCTTCACCGCCTCGCCGGAGCGCTCGTCCGGCACGCCGATCACTGCGCAATTGGCGACTTTCGGGTGAGCCATCACCACGTCTTCGATTTCGTTCGGGTACACGTTGAAACCCGAGACGATGATCATGTCTTTCTTGCGGTCGACGATGCGCACGAACCCGTCCGGGTCGATCACCGCGATGTCGCCGGACTTGAACCAGCCCTCGGCATCCAGCACCTCGGCGGTGGCCTCGGGTTTCTGCCAGTAGCCCTTCATGATCTGCGGGCCCTTGATGCACAGCTCGCCGCGCTCGCCCAAAGGCTGTTCGACGCCGTCGTCATTGATGACTTTCAAGCGGGTGCCCGGCACCGGCAGACCGACCGTGCCGATCCGCGACAGCTCGCCGTACGGGTTGGTGCAGGCCACCGGCGAGGTTTCGGTCAGGCCGTAGCCTTCGGTGATGCGGCAACCGGTAATCTGCTCCCAGCGCTCGGCGGTGGCCTTGACCAGCGCGGTGCCACCGGAGTTGGTGAGTTTGAGGGTGGAGAAATCCAGAGTCTTGAAGTCCGGATGATCCATCAGCGCGACAAACAGCGTGTTGAGCCCCAGCAACGCCGAGAACTTCCAGTTCTTCAGCTCCTTGATGAAGCCGCCGATGTCACGCGGGTTGGTGATGAGAACGTTGTGGTTGCCCGACACCATCATGCACATGCAATTCGCGGTGAACGCATAGATGTGGTACAGCGGCAGCGGCGCGATCATCACCTCCTGCCCTTCGCGCAACAGTGGCTGGCCGTCGCTGCCGAATTGTCCGAGACAGGCGCGCACCTGCTGCATGTTGGCCACCAGATTGCCGTGAGTGAGCATCGCGCCCTTGGCCAGGCCGGTGGTGCCGCCGGTGTATTGCAAGACAGCGATGTCATCCAGACCGACCTTCATCGGCTTGATGCCCAAGCCCCGGCCCATGCGCAGCGCACTCTTGAAGGAGATCGCCTGGGGCAGCGAATACGCCGGGACCATTTTCTTCACTTTGCTGACCACGGTGTTGACCAGCCAGCCCTTGGCAGTGGGCATCAGGTCGCCCATCTTCGCTTCGATCAGATACTGAATGTCAGTGTCCGGCAGCACTTCCTGGACCTTCTGGCCGAACATGTTCAGGTACACCAGCGCCCGGGCGCCGGAGTCCTTGAACTGGTGACGCATTTCCCGCGCGGTGTACAGCGGGTTGGTGTTGACCACGATCAGCCCGGCACGCAACGCACCGAACACGGCAATTGGATAATGCAGGACGTTGGGCATCTGCACCGCGATGCGATCCCCAGGCGCGAGGTCGGTGTGGGCTTGCAGATAACCGGCGAACGCGGCGCTCTGGCGCTCCAGTTCGGCGTAGGTCAGGGTCACGCCCATGTTGCTGAACGCCGGGCGATCAGCGAATTTCTTGCAGGAACGCTCGAACACCTCGATCACCGACTTGAACTCACCCGCGTCGATGTCCAGGGGTACGCCCGCCGGGCGTTTGTCATTCCAGAAATCAGGTTGCATTGTTCTTGTCCTCTTTACCTGAGCCGATCCGGGGCCGCTTCGCTGTCATTTCTTTCTGTCCCTGAAAAAGCCGAGAGCAAAAAGCGGGGCTTCACGGACACTAGCAGCTATGGTCAATCAGGCAAATATGGGCAAGGTCCTCATTGATCGTGTGAATCTTCCTGCCGTGGCGTGAGCTGATCGGACGCGCTATACAATGCACCCTCTGCAAGACGCTTGAGCAAAAACAGGCCGCAAAAGGAATCGCCATGATCCACGACATCTTCTGGCTGGACGCCAGCGACCGCAGCCGCCTCTTCGTCAATCTGTGGCTGCCGAACTCGCCGCTGAAGGCGGTGATTCTGCTGGCTCACGGCATGGCGGAACACAGTGCCCGCTACGCACGGCTGGCAGAGGCGTTTTGCGCCGAAGGCTACGGTGTGTACGCGCCCGACCAACGCGGCCATGGCAAAACCGCCGATCATGGGACGCTGGGGCATTTCGCCGACGACGATGGCTGGTGCAAGGTGGTTGGTGATCTGGCCAGCCTCAATCAATTCCTCGGCCAGCGTCATCCAGGGGTGCCGATCGTGCTGCTTGGGCACAGCATGGGCAGCTACATTGCCCAGGCATATTTACTGCATCACAGCGCCAGCCTGCACGGCGCGATTCTCAGCGGCTCGAATTTCCAGCCGGTTGCGCTGTACCGTGCGGCCCGGCAGATCGCCCGGTTCGAAAAGCTGCGTCAGGGCGCCAAGGGCCGCAGCGCACTGATCGAATGGCTGTCGTTCGGCTCGTTCAACAAGGCATTCAAACCGGCGCATACCGCGTTTGACTGGCTCAGCCGCGACCCGGCCGAGGTCGACAGGTACGCCAACGATCCGCTGTGCGGCTTTCGCTGCACCAATCAGTTGTGGATCGATCTGCTCGGCGGGTTGCAGCAAATCAGCAAAGCGTCCAATCTCGCCCAGATTGATCCGGGCCTCCCGCTGCTGGTGATTGGCGGCGAATGTGATCCGGTGAGCGAAGGCAAGCGTCTGACTGATCTGGCCAATGCCTTGCGCACGGCCGGCAGCCAGAACCTGCAACTGAAGATCTACCCGCAGGCGCGGCACGAATTGTTCAACGAGAGCAACCGCGACGAAGTGACCGCCGATGTGCTGGCCTGGATCGATCAGGCCCTGAGCCATCACCGGCCGCACCGCAGCGAATAATTTTTTGTGGATTCATTTCATCTGTCACAGGAATTCAGACCCATGACCCAGGTTACCAACATCCCTTACGAAGCCCTCGAAGTGGGCCAGACCGCGAGCTACAGCAAGACCGTCGAAGAACGCGACATTCAGCTGTTCGCCGCGATGTCCGGTGACCACAACCCGGTGCACCTGGACGCCGAGTTCGCCGCCGCCAGCATGTTCAAGGAGCGCATCGCCCACGGCATGTTCAGCGGCGCGCTGATCAGTGCGGCAGTAGCCTGCGAGCTGCCTGGGCCGGGCACCATTTATATCGGCCAGCAGATGAGCTTCCAGAAGCCGGTGAAGATCGGCGACACCTTGACCGTGCGCCTGGAAATCCTCGAAAAGCTGCCGAAATTCCGTGTGCGCATCGCCACTCGCGTATTCAACCAGCGTGAAGAGCTGGTGGTGGACGGTGAAGCCGAGATCCTGGCGCCGCGCAAGCAACAGACCGTTACCCTGCCAACCTTGCCGGCCATCAGCATCGGCTGATTTTTTTTGCAAAGACACAAAGTGGGAGCGAGCTTGCTCGCGATAGGGCCAGATCAGTCAACATCACTGTTGAATGTCAGTCCGTCATCGCGAGCAAGCTCGCTCCCACAGTTTTTTGTGAAGCTTACGAGCGCGCGCGAGCCTGGTTGCGCAGGGCTTTCACCTGATCGTGATTGCGTTGCACGCCGTGGTACTGGCGTTCGACCAGGTCACGAATGCTCACCAGGTTGTGCTTGTTGATCTTCTCGATCGCTTCACGATAAGCCTTCAGGGCGTGGTCTTCACCGCGCTCGGCTTCGTTGAGCACCGCTTCTTCGTCCTTGCCGGTGAACATCGCTTTGACGTCGACCCAGCGACGGTGCAGATCACCGCTGACACTGGTCGAGGTTTCCGGATCACCGCCCATCGAACGCACCGCCGCCTGCAGCTCGGCCGCAGCCGTCGCGCAATCGGCAGAGCGTTGCACGAACACGGTTTTCAGTTCCGGGTGTTTGATGTCTTCAGCGCAGGTCTTGAACCCTTCCTGACCGTCCTTGCTGGTTTCGATCAGGTCGTTGAGGACGGAGATGGCTTCTTTATTCATGTCAGTCATTTTTCAATTCCTTGCGTGGGTGAAAGATGCAAGGAGTGTTGCAGTGGTCGTGCCAGCTTCTCTTTAATAATTTAATTGTTTATTTTCAATCACTTACAAATAAAACATAAATCTGTATGCCTGTTATTTGCATGATCTGTCATTTGGCCTGCATGCAGAATGCCTGTATTTTTCAAAGTGTTTTCAAAGCCAGACGATTGCAACGATGAACCCTGAAAAGCTCGAACTGTTGATCACCCGCGAAATGCCCTTTGGCAAATACAAAGGCCGGATCATTGCCGACCTGCCGGGCCCCTACCTGAACTGGTTCGCCCGGGAAGGATTTCCCCATGGCGAACTGGGCGGGCTGTTGGCGTTGATGCAGGAAATCGATCACAACGGCCTGTCGGAACTGCTCGAACCGCTGCGCGCCAAACACGGCAAACCTGCCCCGCGCCATTGAGGCGTCACCCTGATCCGAGTCGAGTCGACCATGCCCGATAACACCCGCCGCGCCCGAGACGAAGCCTTCTGGCAAACCTTCGCCGACCGTTACGACCGCCACCCCGGCCCCGTGAATCTGGAAAACGGTTACTTCGGGCGCATGTCGCGCACCGTGGTCGAGGAGTACCAGCGCAACATCGAGCTGATCAACAACAGCAACTCGATCTACGTGCGCCAGCGTTTCGAACAGCACGACAGCCTCGACATCCGCGCACAACTGGCCGAGCTGATTGGCGTCCGCGCGCAAAGCGTGGCATTCACCCACAACGCCACTGCCGGCCTGCAATCGCTGATCCGCAACTACAACCGCCTGCAGCCTGGCGACCAGGTGCTGATCTGCGACCTGGAGTACGACACGGTCAAGGGCGCCATGCGCTGGCTCGCGCATCATCGCGGGGTCGAGGTGATCGAGATCGAGCACGCCCACCCCGCCACCTTCGACAGCCTGCTGGCCACTTATCGCGAAGCCTTCGTCCGCTATCCGAAGCTCAAGCTGATGGCGCTGACCCACGTCACCCACCGCACCGGGCTGGTGATGCCGGTGCAGGCCATCGCCTCGCTGGCCAAGGAGCATGGCGTCGATATCATCCTTGATGGCGCCCATGCCCTCGGCCAGATCGAGTTCGACCTCGAAGCGCTGGGCATCGCCTTCGCCGGGTACAACCTGCACAAGTGGATCGGCTCGCCGCTGACGCTCGGCTTTCTGTACATCGCCCCGCAGCGCCTGGCCGACATCGACCCGGACATGGGAGAAATGCATTTCCCGCTCAACGATATCCGCTCGCGCACGCCTTACAGCACGCCGAACATTCCGGCGTTGATGACCTTGCCGCTGGTGTTCGAGGAACACCGCTCACTGGGTGGCGCGGCCGCCAAGGGCGCGCGGGTGAACTACCTGCGCAACCTGTGGGTCAGCGCGGTGCGCAACCTGCCGGGCATCGAGGTCACGACACCGGATGATCCGCGTCTGTATTGCGGCATCACCTCGCTGCGCTTTACCCGCCATGCCGACCAGCAGGCGATGGTCGAACGCCTGCTCAATGACTTCAACCTGTTCACCGTGGTGCGCAACGGCGCAGCCTGCGGGCCATGCATCCGCGTCACACCCTCGCTGACCACCACGGCGGCGGAGATTCAGTGGCTGGTTCAGGCGCTGAACGAACTGCGCTAAACCGTGTACTTGTCGAAGTCCTCGGGCTTGATCTGCGACGACACCGCAAAGGTGTCGATGCCGATCGAGAGGTGGCCGAAGTAACCGTCCTCGTGAGAGTCGCGGCCGATCGGCCAGACCGTCAGGGTCGAGGCCTCTCCGCCCATGCTGGCGTAGTAGGCATCATCGGTATTGCACAGCGGCACCGAACCGCGCCCACGATAGGCCTTGGCGTTGAGCACACCACGGGATACCACCTCCGGAAAATAAAGCTGCCCGACCCAGGCTACATTGCGCTCCTCCAGATATTCGTTACCGCAGACGATGCGCACCGCCACGTGAATGTGCAGCGCGCGACCAGCGTAGAAACCCGGATAGATCGTGGTAAAGCGCACCCTGCCCTTGTGGTCGCTGAACTGTGCACCGCGCAGGTAGGTGTCATCGTCGGTTCGCGGGATCGAGCCGATGTCCTCGACGTCGACTTCCAGATCCGGGTTCACCCGGCTCCAGCCGGAATACGCGCCGCGCGCGTTGCAGTGCCAGATATCCACCAGCGCACCGCTGACCGGCTCGGCGGTCATCGCATCGACGATGGTCAGGCGCAAGAGCAATGGCAATCCCTCGGCGCCTTCGCTGATGTTGCGACGCAGCAGTTTCGGATTGCGGAAATACGGCCCGGCGACTTGCTCGGGGGCCAGTTGATAAACCGATGGAGCTGAAGGCTGGTTATCCATGACGCGTTCTCTCTTCCATAAGATGAACGCAGGTTAACGTCACACGCAAAGCCAGGTGCGGTAACTATGTATCTCCAGATAACGTATCTCGAGATAACGAAGTTTTTTGCGGGCAAAAAAAACGGTGCACCGACCAAGCGCACCGTAAAGCCGTAGAACACACAACGAAGTGTCAGTTGAAAATCAGTCCAGCAGCGCCAGAGCCTCGGCGGTGCATTCCTGAATGCGGGCCCAGTCGCCGTTCTTGATCCACTCAGGATCGAGCATCCAGCTACCGCCCACGCACATGACGTTTTTCAGCGCCATGTAGCTCTTGATGTTGGCAGGGCCGACACCGCCGGTCGGGCAGAATTTCACTTCGCCGAACGGGCCGCCGAGGGCCTTGATTGCAGCCACGCCACCGCTGACTTCAGCCGGGAACAGCTTGAAGCGGCGATAACCCAGGCCGTAGCCTTCCATGATGCCGGAGGCATTGCTGATACCCGGCAGCAGCGGGATCGGGCTTTCGACGCTGGCTTCCAGCAGGTCACGGGTGATGCCCGGGGTGACAATGAATTGCGAACCGGCGGCTTCGGCCGCGGCCAGCATGTTGCGGTCGAGCACGGTACCGGCACCGGTCACCAGTTCCGGGCGCTGTTCGCGCAGGATCTGGATCGCCTTGAGGCCGAACTGCGAACGCAGGGTCACTTCCAGCGCGGTCAGACCGCCGGCAGCCAGGGCGTCGGCCAGCGGCAGCACGTCCTGTTCACGGGCGATGGTGATCACCGGCAGGATCCGCGCCTTGGCGCAGAGGCTGTCGATCAGGGCAACTTTGTCCGCCATGGAAACGGTCGGGGATGGGGTTTTCATAGCGGCTGTTCCTTGGCTCATGGGCACCAGTAAATCTCTAACGTAGGTTGCAGAAACGCGCGAACCGGCATGGCGGCGACGTCGTTGGATGCCAGTGCGGCATTCAGGGTGGTCAGTTTCGACTGACCGGAAATCGACAGAATCTTGTGCCGGGCCGAAGCCAGCAGCGCGCGGCTCATGGTCAGGCGCTGACGCGGCACGCTGGGCGCCAGCATCGGCCAGCAGCGACGGGTGCCGTCGGCCAGGGCTTCAGCCAGGTTCGGGCTGTCCGGGAACAGCGACGCGGTGTGACCGTCATCGCCCATGCCCAGCACCAGCACATCGATTGGCGGCAACTCGGCGAGCAAACGATCGGCCTGCTCCGCAGCCTGCTCGACGTTGGCCGCCGCGCTGTAGAGGCTGAGGAACTGCGCCTTGGCCGCCGGCCCCTTGAGCAGATACTGCTTGAGCAGACCGGCATTGCTGTCGGCGTGTTCGACCGGCACCCAGCGCTCGTCGGCGAGGGTCACGACGACCTTCGACCAGTCCAGTTCCTGCTTGGCCAGGTGCTGGAAAAACGCCACCGGGCTACGACCGCCGGACACCACCAGCACGGCGTTGCCACGTGCCGCCAGCGCTTCGCTCAATTGCTTGGCGACATTCAGCGCCAAGCCTTCGGCGAGTAGCACCGGGCTCTTGAATTCGCGGGCATTCACGCCCTCGGGCAGTTTCACTTCAGATATCGCCATACCACGACCTCCCGTCCCGCGTGATCAGTGCAATGGAGCTCATCGGCCCCCACGACCCGGCCGCATACGGCTTGGGCGCGTCACCGGATTTTTTCCACCCGGCGATCAACTGGTCACACCATTTCCACGCGGCTTCGATTTCATCTTTACGGACAAACAGGTTCTGATTGCCGTTCATCACTTCCAGCAACAACCGCTCGTAGGCATCGGGGATCCGAGCGCTGCGCCAGGTGTCGGAAAAATTCAGTTGCAGCGGACCGCTGCGCAGTTGCATGCCCTTGTCCAGGCCTTGCTCCTTGGTCATCACGCGCAAGGAAATGCCTTCGTCCGGTTGCAGGCGGATGATCAGTTTGTTGCTGATCTGCAGGCGCTGCTCGGGGGCGAAGATGTAGTGCGACGGTTCCTTGAAGTGGATGACGATCTGTGACAGTTTCTGCGGCATGCGCTTGCCGGTACGCAGGTAGAACGGCACGCCGGCCCAGCGCCAGTTGCGGATGTCGGCACGCAGGGCGACGAAGGTCTCGGTGTCGCTCTGGGCGTTGGAATTCGGTTCTTCGAGGTAGCCCGGCACGGATTTGCCTTCGCTGTGCCCGGCGATGTACTGGCCGCGCACCACTTGAGTGGTCAGGCCTTCCGGACTGATCGGCGCCAGGGCCTTGAGCACTTTCACTTTTTCATCACGGATGCTGTCGGCGGACAGGTCGGCCGGCGGGTCCATGGCGATCAGGCAGAGCAGTTGCAGCAGGTGGTTCTGGATCATGTCCCGCAGCTGACCGGCCTTGTCGAAGTAACCCCAGCGGCCTTCGATACCGACCTTCTCGGCCACGGTGATTTCCACGTGGGAGATGTAGTTCTGGTTCCACTGGGTTTCGAACAGGCTGTTGGCGAAACGCAGGGCGATCAGGTTCTGGACGGTTTCTTTACCCAAGTAGTGGTCGATACGGTAGGTGCGGTTCTCCGGGAAGAACTGCGCCACGGCGTCGTTGACCTTGCGCGAAGACTCCAGATCGGAGCCGATCGGTTTTTCCAGCACCACGCGGGTGTTTTCGGCCAGGCCGACGTTCGCCAGGTTCTCGCAGATCGCGCCGTACACCGCCGCCGGGGTGGCGAAGTAGGCAATCATGCGCTGCGTGCTGCCGGCCAGTTCGGCCAGCGCCACATAATCTTCAGCCTTGAGGAAGTCGACGTGCAGGTAGGTCAGGCGCGCCAGAAAGCGCTCGGCCACGGCCTCGTCCAGTTCCTTGCCCACGTAACGGCGCAGTTCGGCGGCAATGAATGCCAGGTGCTGCTGCTCGGTGCCTTCTTCCCGGGCCAGCGCGATAATACGCGTGTCCTCGTGCAGCAGGCCGGCGCCATCAAGGTGATAAAGGGCAGGAAACAGCTTGCGCAGGGCCAGATCGCCCAAGGCGCCGAACAAGGCGAAGGTGCACGGTTCAACCGTAATCGAAGGCATGATGTTTGTTCTTTTATCAAGTTAAGCTACAAATACCTTTTTTCAAGGCATCACTCAAGGGAAAATGTAGTAATAACCACAACATTTTCGCAAAATACAGATTCCGAGTGGTGGTCGGTCGGAGCCATCAGTAGGATAGGCCACCGTCACGGGCCACATCAAAGGCCCAATTTGCATAGCCGCGCGCTTATCGGCGCCGGTGAATCTAGGAATTCTTATGGACCGCGTGCGAAATTTACTGGAACAGATCCAGAGTCGCCTTGAAGAGCTGAACAAGGCCGAACGCAAAGTCGCCGAAGTGATCCTGCTCAACCCACAGCAGGCCACCCGCTTCAGCATCGCCGCCCTCGCCCAGGCGGCGTCGGTCAGTGAACCGACGGTCAACCGTTTCTGCCGTTCGTTCGGCGTCAGCGGCTACCCCGAACTCAAGTTGCAACTGGCCCAGAGCCTGGCCAGCGGCGCGGCGTATGTCAGCCGTGCAGTAGAAGCCGACGACAATCCCGAGGCTTACACGCAGAAAATTTTCGGCAGTGCGATCGCATCCTTGGACAGCGCTTGCCAGGCGCTGGACCCGAACCTGATCAGCCGCGCCGTCGACCTGTTGATCCAGGCCCGGCAGATCCACTTCTTCGGCCTGGGCGCTTCGGCTCCTGTCGCTTTGGACGCACAGCACAAGTTCTTCCGTTTCAACCTGGCGGTCACCGCCCACGCCGATGTGCTGATGCAAAGGATGATTGCTTCGGTGGCGCATACCGGCGAGCTGTTCGTGATCATTTCCTACACCGGCCGCACCCGCGAACTGGTGGAAGTGGCGCGCATCGCCCGGGAGAACGGCGCTTCGGTGCTGGGCCTGACAGCAGAGAATTCGCCGCTGGCCAAGGCCAGTACGCTGAGCCTGAATATTCCGTTGCCGGAAGACACCGACATCTATATGCCGATGACTTCGCGGATCATTCAGTTGACGGTGCTGGATGTGTTGGCGACGGGGATGACGCTGCGTCGCGGGGTGGATTTCCAGCCGCATTTGCGCAAGATCAAAGAGAGTTTGAATGCCAGCCGGTATCCGGTGGGTGACGAGTTCAACTGAAGATCAAAAACCCCTCACCCTGATCGTTCCCACGCTCTGCGTGGGAATGCCTCTAGGGACGCTCCGCGTCCAGTGACGCGGAGCGTCACGGGCTGCATTCCCACGCGGACGGTTCGACGCCTCGACGTGGGAACGATCATCGCTCTGCATGGGAACGATCATTAGGCAGCCGCCCAAGCCTGCAAACTCAGATGCGCCTTCTCCCCCGGCGCCAGATGCAGGCTGTCGGTGCCGCCCGCCGCCGCTTCAACACAGACAAATTCCGAGATCTCATCCCAGCTCACGCCCAGCAACGGCCGCGCCCCCGGATGCCACACCACGGTGTCCGCGCTGTCACCGGTATCGATGCACAATTCGCGCTGCCAGGCGTGATCCTTGAGCTGCAATTCGCCGTCGTGCTGGAACACGCGCTGACAGCCACCATCGACCCGCAACTCGCCTTCCTGCTGGCAAACCTCACGGTTCAACTGGTCGTAACCCTGCGCCCCTTCGAGCCCAGACAGCGCTATCTCGCTCACGTCGCCAATACGCCAGTAAGCGTGCAAAGCCTGACTCAACTGGCACGGCATGTCGTCCTGATGCTCGGTGCTCAGACGCAATTCCATGCGTTCGCCCAGGTGCGCGTGCAGGTCCACCTGCCAGTCGCACAGCTGCAATTGCCAATGCAGGCGCACGCCGTCATCGCCGGTGCTGCTGTCGAGCAGTTTCCAGTCCAGCAGTCGCGCCCAGCCATGGGACGGCCAGGCGTTTTCGCTCGGGTGACGGCCATACCACGGCCAGCACACCGGCACGCCGCCGCGAATCGCGCCGACATGCGGCCACTTCGCCGCACACCACAACCACGGTTTCTGCCCGCGCGGTTGAAAGTGCAGCAATTGCGCCCCTTGGCGACTGAACACCGCCTGGCACAGCGGATGATCGATCACCAGCACATCGCGCATCTGATAGCGCTCCCAGGCGAACACCGGTCGTTCGCGCAGGGATTTGAAGAAGCGTTGCAGCGGATGCTCATGCATGGGCCACGGTTCCAGATTCAGCTTTCATGGGCTGCGACACCCCTTTCCAAAAAAAAGCGGACAGCCTGGGCTGTCCGCAAATATGCGCACATAGAGAGGAGCTTATCGCAGACGCGTCAGAACGTAGACTGAATTTTCAGGCCAGCGACCAAAGCGTTATCCACTTCATCCACACCGCCCGGATGAGTGATGTATTGCAGGTTCGGGCGTACGGTCAGCCAGTTGGTCACGTGGAAGCCGTAGTTGATCTCGTAGTTGTATTCGGTTTCACGAATCGGCGCGAACACCGGATTGTCGTAGTCCGAAACACCGTTGGAGACGTTGAGCAGCTCGGCGTTTTTCTTCACATCATCGTTGACGTGAATACGTGCCGCACCGATACCGATGTCATCCTTCGGACGCGCATCGAACAGACCTTTGTACACAAACATCACGGACTGGTAGTTGTCGATGAAGTTGGTGTCCTTGTCGTGGAACGTGGCGTTGGCAGCGATGCTCAGACCACGGCTCTTGTCACCGTTGTGGCTGGTGAGTTGCTGTTGCGCAACGAACCAGTAACCGTGCTTGCTGCTGTGGGTGCGGTAGGCATCACCGGTGGTCGCCGCGTCGAAACCGTTGACGTCTTCGCGAACGTCGTCGGCATCGGCCGTGCTCTTGTAGTAACCGACACGATATTCGCCCGGCAGGCTGTTCGGGTTAGGCAACCAGACCAGCTCCACTGGCAAAACGGTGCCTTTGGTGCCGCTGCCGCTCAACTTGAAGCCGTTGCCGTGTTCCAGTTGCGACGGGTTCTGGTTGTACGCACCGATCTGTGCGTAGAGCTCGTCGTTGATGTTGTATTTGACGCGAATGGCCGCCTGGCTGACTGGCCAGTTGTACCAGATGTTGGTCGCCCAGTTACCCACTTGCGAACCGCAGAACGCCAGGTTCTGGAACTCGCACGGGAAGGTGTTGAAGTCTTCGCCTTCGCCGAAGTAACCGGCCTTGATGTCGAGCTTGTTGTCGAAGAACTGATGTTTGATCCACAGCTGGGTCAGACGCACCATGTGACCACGACCGTAGACTTCCTGCGAGGAGCTGAGGGTGCCGGCACGCGGATCGCCAACGCGGTCGTTGGAAATGTTGTAGCCGTTACGGTTGGTGAACTGGACCTTGGCCTGGGTGTTGTCCCAGCCCCACAGTTTTTGCAGATCCAGCGCCACGCCCAGACCGAACTGGTCAGCGTAACGCGCTGTCTTGTCGTCGTTGTAACCGCCGTGAAGGTTGCCGCCCACTTCACCGACATAGTCCATCTTGATGTCGATACCCTGCTCGATCAGCTTGGTACGTTCGCCACCCCAGTCCCCGGTCATCCACTCCGAATCGGAGCTGAACGCGTCAGCCGCGTGGACGCTACCGGCCAGCATCATTGCCGCAATCGCCGACAACTGACCGATACGCTGAGCGTTGTTGTTCTTCTTCATCCCTACATCCTCGTTTTATTGTTATTAACTGTTCTTCTTATCTAACGCGGTTTACATCTGATGCGGCGCGCGACAGGCCACGCACCGCGTGCTCCCTGCGGAAACGGGCGAGCCCGCTCCCGCACGTGTTCATCAGCGACCCTTGAACTGGGCCACGTTGGCGCTGTGCGATTCGGTTTTCGGCAGGCCTGCAACCCCCAGGCGCTCACCGGACTTCGCATCGAACAGCAGCACTTTCGACGGATCGAATTGCAGGGTCAGGGTTTCGCCCACCTGCGGCGCCACGTCCGGCGCCAGACGGCAGCAGACCTTGGTGTCGTTCAGGTTGACGAACACCAGGGTGTCGGGACCGGTCGGTTCGGTAACCTGCACTTCAGCCTTGATGCTCGGCAGGCCGTTGCCCTCGCCGTAAGCCAGGGCGATCTGCTCCGGGCGCAGGCCGAGGATCACTTCGCGATCTTCGAGACCGGCATCCTGCATCGCCATCGGCAATTCGCACCGGGCCTGGCCACTGTCGAGCAGCGCCACCAGACGGCCGTCCTTGCGTTGCAGGCGCAGCGGAATGAAGTTCATCGGCGGCGAACCGATGAAGCTCGCCACGAACAGGTTGGCCGGGTCGTTATAGATCTCTTTCGGCGTACCGAACTGCTGGATGATCCCGTCCTTCATCACCGCCACTTTGTCGCCCAGGGTCATCGCTTCGATCTGGTCGTGGGTCACGTAGACCGTGGTGGTTTTCAGGCGCTGGTGCATCAGTTTCATTTCGGTGCGCATCTCGACGCGCAACTTGGCGTCGAGGTTGGACAGCGGTTCGTCGAACAGATAGATCTTCGGGCGACGCGCCAGTGCACGGCCCATCGCCACGCGCTGTTGCTGGCCACCGGAGAGCTGGCCCGGCTTGCGATTGAGCAGGTGCTCGATCTGCAGCAGCTTGGCCACGCGGGCGACTTCTTCGTCGATCGCCGACTGGCTCATCTTGCGGATCTTCAGACCGAACTCGATGTTCTCGCGCACGCTCATGGTCGGGTACAGCGCGTAGGACTGGAACACCATGGCGATGTCGCGATCTTTCGGGCTCATGCCGCTGACGTCCTGGTCACCGATCATGATCGCGCCGCCGGTGATGGTTTCCAGGCCGGCGATGCAGTTCATCAGGGTCGACTTACCGCAGCCCGAAGGCCCGACGAGGATCAGGAACTCACCGTCCTTGATCGACAGTTCGATGTTCTTCAGGGTGTCCGGCAGGCCGGCACCGTAGGTCTTGTTTACATTGCGAAGTTCGAGCGTAGCCATGATTACCCCTTGACTGCGCCGGCCGTCAGCCCGCGCACGAAATACTTGCCTGCGACCACATAGACCAGCAGGGTCGGCAGCCCGGCGATCATCGCCGCCGCCATATCCACGTTGTATTCCTTGGCCCCGGTGCTGGTGTTGACCAGGTTGTTCAGCGCCACCGTGATCGGTTGCGAATCACCGCTGGAGAACACCACGCCGAACAGGAAGTCGTTCCAGATCTGGGTGAACTGCCAGATCAGGCAGACCATGATGATCGGGGTGGACATCGGCAGGATGATCTGGCGGAAGATCGTGAAGAAGCCCGCGCCATCGAGACGAGCCGCCTTGATCAACGCATCCGGGATGCTCACGTAGTAGTTACGGAAAAACAGCGTGGTGAACGCCAGGCCGTAGACCACATGAATGAACACCAGGCCGGTGGTGGTGCTCGCCAGGCCCATCTTGCCGAGGGTGAACGACGCCGGCAGCAGCACGGTCTGGAACGGCAGGAAGCAGCCGAACAACAGCAGACCGAAGAACAGCTGCGATCCGCGGAAGCGCCAAAACGACAGCACATAACCGTTCAATGCACCGATGGCGGTGGAGATGATCACGGCCGGAACGGTGATCTTGATCGAGTTCCAGAAGTAGCCATCAACGGTGGCCCAGGCTTTCACCCAGCCGATGCCGCTGACCACGGTCGGCCAGCTCAGCAGGTTGCCGGTGGAGATGTCTTCCGGGGTCTTGAAGCTGGTCAGCAGCATGACCACCAGCGGTACCAGATACAGCAGGACCGCAAGGATCAGCACCGCGTAGATCGCGATGCGACTCAGGCTGATGGCCGGTTTGGAGGCGAGACTAGTCATGACGCTTGGTCCTCAGCTCGGAGTACAGGTAAGGCACGATGATCGCGAGGATCGCACCGAGCATCAGGATTGCACTGGCCGAGCCCATGCCCATCTGTCCACGGCTGAAGGTGAACGAGTACATGAACATCGCCGGCAAATCGGAGGAGTAACCCGGGCCGCCGGCCGTCATGGCCGCCACCAGGTCGAAGCTCTTGATCGCGATGTGCGCCAGGATCATCACCGCACTGAAGAACACCGGGCGCAGGCTTGGCAGCACCACTTTCCAGTAGATGCGCGGCATGCTCGCGCCGTCGATCTGGGCGGCACGGATGATCGATTGATCGACGCCACGCAGACCGGCGAGGAACATCGCCATGATGAAGCCCGAGGCTTGCCAGACCGCCGCGATCACCAGGCAATACACCACGCGATCCGGGTCGATCAGCCAGTCGAGACGGAAGCCTTCCCAGCCCCAGTCCCGCAGCAATTTGTCCAGGCCCATGCCCGGGTTGAGCAGCCATTTCCACGCGGTACCGGTCACGATCATCGAGAGCGCCATCGGGTACAGGTAAATGGTGCGGATAAAGCCTTCGCGACGGATTTTCTGGTCGAGGAAAATCGCCAGGGTCACGCCGATTACCAGGGTGATGCCGATGAACATGCCGCCGAACACGGCCAGGTTCTTGCTCGCCACCCACCAGCGGTCGTTGTCGAACAGACGCTCGTATTGCGCCAGGCCTGCCCACTTGTAGTTCGGCAGGAAGGTCGACGTGGTGAACGACAGGACAAACGTCCAGAGGATATAGCCATAGAAGCCCACCAGAACGATGAACATGCTCGGCGCCAGCACCAGTTTCGGTAGCCAGCGCTGCAATGCGTCGAACGGCGAGGCCTTGCTGAACACAGCAACAGAACTCATGGGAAGATCCAGTAAAGAAGATGAAGGACCGCTGCAAGCGGCAGGCTTCAGGCCGATGCGCGACCTGAAGCTTGCAGCTGCTCTACGCTGACGTTACTTGGCAGCCTTGATGGCAGTGCCGAGTTTCTTGGCAGCGTCGGCCGGGTCGGCTTTCGGGTCGTTGATGTAGTTGGTCACGACATCAAAGAACGCGCCCTGCACTGCCAGCGTGGTCGCCATGTTGTGCGCCATGCTCGGTTGCAGGCCGCCGTTCTTGGCGTCTGCCAGGAAGTCCTTGGCAGCGGTCTGGGCGCAGGAGTCGAAACCGTACTTGCCCATGTCGGCGAGCATGTCGTTACGCACCGGGATCGAGCCCTTGTTGATGCTGAAGACTTTCTGGAAGTTTTCACCCAGCACGACTTTGGCGATGTCCTGCTGACCGGCCGCGGTGCCCGCGTCCTTCTGCTTGAACACGGCCAGCGAGTCGATGTTGTAGGTGAACGCCTTGTCGGTGCCCGGGAACGCTACGCACTCGTAGTCCTTGCCGGCGACTTTCTTGGCGGCGGTCCATTCGGACTTGGCCCAGTCACCCATGATCTGCATGCCGGCCTTGCCGTTGATGACCTTGGCCGCTTCCAGGTTCCAGTCCTGGCCTTTGCCGTCCTGGTCCATGTAGGTCGCGACTTTCTTCAGCTCGGTCAGGGCCTTGACCATTTCCGGGCCGGTCAGGGCAGCGTTGTCCAGGTCGACCAGGGCTTTCTTGTAACCATCAACACCCATCACCGACAGCACGACCGCTTCGAACACGGTGCTGTCCTGCCAAGGCTGACCGCCGTGAGCCAGCGGAATGAAGCCCGCCGCTTTCAGCTTGTCGCCGGCGGCGTAGAATTCTTCGAGGGTGGTCGGGGCTTTTTCGATACCGGCTTTCTTGAAGACTTCCGGATTGATCCACAGCCAGTTCACGCGGTGAATGTTCACCGGCACGGCCACGTAATCACCTTCGAACTTCACGGTGTCGGAGACTTTCTTGTCGAGCAGGCTGTCCCACTTCTCGGACTTGGAAACGTCTTTCAGGACGTCAGTGTCGAGCAGACCGGTCGACGCCCATTCCTGGATGTCCGGGCCCTTGATCTGGGCAACGCCCGGCGGGTTGCCGGCTACCGCGCGGCTTTTCAGCACGGTCATGGCAGTCGCACCGCCACCGCCGGCGACAGCGCCGTCTTTCCATGTGAAACCGTCTTTCTCGACTTGTGCCTTGAGCACATCGACGGCAGCTTTTTCGCCACCGGACGTCCACCAATGCACGACTTCCACCGAACCTTTGGATTCGGCAGCGGAAACACTCAGGGGCAGCACAGCGAGCGGGAACAGGGAGGCGACAGAAATGACAGTAGCGAGGCGAGAAATCGCATTCATCTGAGATGTACCTTTCTTGTTGTTATGCATGCAAGTCTGGTGCTTGCGCTGCACACGAGTTTAAACAGAGCGTTTCCCCTCGCAGGTAACGAAGGGACGCGCGAATGTCACCACATGGTTACACAGGAACGCTTCGGGACAGGTGTGCCAGAGCACTGGCCATGCTCGGCGCCAGCGGCAGACGCGGGATCAGAACCGCCTGCCAGGCGTGGTACAGATCCGGTTTGCCCGCCCAGATATCGGCACTTGGGCGGTTCTGCGGATCGAGTTCGTGGTGCCAGCTGCCATCGCAGCGGTCGATGAAATGCGTTTCGCAAAATTCCCAGAACAGGCGATACCAGCTTTCGTACTGCGCATCGCCGGTACGTTTGAGCAAGGCACTGGCGGCAGCGCTGGCCTCGGCGTGGGTCCAGTGCAGGCGATGGCGAACCACCGCTTTGTTGTTCCAGTCGAGGGTGTAGACGATGCCCGGTGTGCCATCCACATCCCAGCCATGGCGGCAGTTGTTTTCGAACAGCTTTTGCGCGTCAGTGGCCAGCCAGCCGGGCGTGAGCATGCCGGCCTGAACCCGCGCGGCTTCGAGGTGCAGCAACAGCCGCGCCCACTCGAAACCATGGCCCGGCGTGGTGCCGTAGGGACGGAAACCGTCGGCCGGATTGTCATGGTTGTATTCGCGCAGCGGTTGCCAGTCGCGGTCGAAATGCTCGATCACCAGGTAATCGTTGGCAGCGGCGTGCCCGTGAATCACCCGCTCGACGATGCGTTGCGCACGCACCAGCCAGCGTGGGTCTTCGGTGACATCGGCCAGCGCAAGGAAGGCTTCGGTGGCGTGCATGTTGCTGTTGGCGCCGCGATAGGCTTCTTCTTCGCGCCAGTCACGGTTGAAGAATTCGCGCATGGCGCCCTCTTCTTCGCTCCAGAAATACGTGTCGATGATGTCGATGGCGTCATCCAGCAACGCCTGCGCGCCGGGGCGTTGCGCGACCACGGCAGAACTGGCCGCGAGGGCAACGAAAGCATGCAGATAAGCGTTCTTGCCGGTGTTGCCGTCACGGTGTTCGGCGACGGCAAACCAGCCGCCGTGCAGCGCATCGCGCAACGGGCCGCGCAGGGCCGCAACGCCGTGATCGACCAGCTCGGCAAACCCCGGCAGGCCCTGAATGTGGGCCATGGCGAAGCTGTGGGTCATGCGCGCGGTGTTCATGGTTTCGGCTTGCGCGCCGGCCTGAAGCTGGCCGCGCTCATCGAGATTGCCGAAGCCTTCGGGCAATCGTGAAGCCTTGGCAAATGCCAGCAGGCGCAGGCCTTCATCGGCGAGCCATTGCTGGTGGGCAGGGGCGTTCAGCCAACTGCTGAAGCCCGGATTGAAGTGATCCATGGGTGGCCTTTTTTGTTGTTATGACTGCGGGCAGTCTAAACAACGGGCCGGGAGGGACTTGTAACGAAGGGGGCGGGCTTTGTCACGGATCAGTGACATTAGCATTGAACGGACCGACGCCTTCGCGAGCAAGCTCGCTCCCACAGGAGACAGGCGTTTTGTTCAAAACCAATGTGGGAGCGAGCTTGCTCGCGAAGAACGATGACGCGGTCTGACTAGTCAGCACTTCGCGGCAATTGCAGGGTCACGCGCAATCCGCCTTCACGAAGGTTCTGCAATGTCACCTCACCGCCATGGCTATGGGCAATGTTGCGGGCAATGCCCAATCCAAGCCCATAGCCCTGCTGCTGCCCCGCCAAGCGGAAGTGCGGTTCGAACACCTGTTCCAGCCGCTGTTCCGGCACGCCCGGCCCTTCATCGTCGACGTGCAACACGAATGCGCTGTCATCGTCATCGATGTGCAAATGCGCGTTCTGCCCGTACTTCAACGCGTTGTCGATCAGGTTGCCGATGCAGCGTTTGAGCGCCAACGGCTTGCCCGGATACGCCGCCAGCGCCCGCCCTTGCTGGGTCACGCGACCGTTGCCGTTGGGCGCCAGATACGGTTCCACCAGACAGTCGAGCACATGGTTGAGATCCACCGGTTCGATGTTTTCGTGGATGTCGGTGTCTTTCACGCATTGCAGCGCGCCTTTGACCAGCAGCTCCAGCTCATCCAGATCACGGCCGAACTTGGTCTGCAGCGCTTCATCTTCCAGCAGTTCGACCCGCAGTCGCAGACGCGTGATCGGTGTGCGCAGGTCGTGGGAAATCGCACTGAACAGCTGACTGCGCTCGGTCAGGTAACGGCTGATGCGCTCGCGCATGGTGTTGAATGCACGCCCCACTTCCACCACTTCGCTGCCGCCGCCCTCAGCTACAGGCTCGACGTCGGCGCCCAGCGACAAATCCCGCGCGGCCCGTGCCAGACGCTTGAGCGGCCGGCTCTGCCAGTGCACCAGCAGGCCGATGAACAACAGCAGAAATCCGCTGGTGAACACGATGAACCACACCTGCTGGGTCGGCAGGCCTTGTTCTTCAAGACTGGTGTAGGGCTCGGGCAACAGCGAGGCGATGTACAGCCATTCACCCGGCGCCAACTGAATCTGGGTCACCAGCACTGGCGGATTCACCGGTTCCAGGGTCAATGCGTAATGCGCCCACGAACGCGGCAACTCATCGAGTTTCAACCCGGCGTTGAAGATCCGTAAGTCATCGGGGCTGACGAAGGTCACCAGAATGTCGGTGTCCTGGCCCAGCGACTGACGCAGCACTTCATCCACCGCTTTCAACACCGCGGCCTTGCGCGGCGTCACCGGCAGCACTTCCATGCCCAGCGGTTTGTCATTCAGCGTCACCACAAAACGCGTGCCGCCCATGCTGCGCAACTGGTCGAGCACCAGCGGTCGATAGGCCACCGGCAACGAGCGGAAATAACTGACGCTGGCGGTCATCGAATGGGCGAGGCTGCGCGCGCTGGTGACCAGGCCTTCGAGCTGGGTCGCGCGCAATTGGGACACCCAGATCACGCTGGACAGCGTCTGGGCAAACAACACCGCGAGCAACGTCAACAGCAACATCCGCCCAAGCAGCGAACGCGGCATTGGCACTTTGCGCGCGGTGGTGCGCAGGAACTCAGTGACCATTGCCGGCAACCACATTGGCTGCCAGCTGGTAGCCGCTGCCACGCACGGTGCGGATCAGGCGCGGCGGTTTTTCGGTGTCGCGCAGACGCTGGCGCAAACGGCTGACGGCCATATCGACAATGCGGTCGAGGGGCATCAGGTCGCGGCCACGGGTGGCGTTGCCGATGGTGTCGCGGTCGAGGATTTGCTGAGGGTGATCGAGGAACAGCTTCAGCAGAGCGAAGTCGGCGCCGGACAGAATCACTTCCTCGCCGTCGGTGTGAAACAGTCGATGGCTGACCATGTCCAGCCGCCACTCATCGAACGCCAACACTTCACTGCCGCCGCGTTCCTGACCGAATTGGGCGCGACGCAGCAGGGCCTTGATCCGGGCTTGCAGTTCGCGGGGGCTGAAAGGTTTGCCGAGGTAATCGTCGGCACCGAGTTCCAGGCCGATGACCCGGTCGGTTTCGTCGGAACTGGCGGTGAGCATGATGATCGGCACCTGGGCCTGACGCGGATGCTGGCGCACCCAGCGGCACAGGCTGAAGCCGTCTTCATCGGGCAGCATCACATCGAGGATCACCAGATCGCTCGGCGCCTCGTTCAGTGCCTGACGAAAACCGGCGCCATCCGCCGTGGCCCGTACCTGAAAACCCGCGCGGGTCAGGTAGGTTTCCAGCAACTCGCGTATCTCCTGGTCGTCATCGACCAACAAAATCGACTTGTTGACTGAGCTCACTTCGAAGGCATCCTTGTTGTTGGAATTGGGCGGATTATGCCTGATGAACCTTGGTTATTTGTGGTCTGTTCTGGCCTCATCGCTGGCAAGCCAGCTCCCACAAGGTCTTGTACACATTCTGAGAATGTCTGGAATCCTGTGGGAGCTGGCTTGCCAGCGATGAAGGCGACTCGGTTTCAAGCCTGTTCGAGCGCCACTCCTGCACCGACGAGCCCCGAGTAAGGCGCCGTCACCAGCCACACCGGAATCCCCTTGAAGTAATCGCTCATGCAGCCCTTGTCGGCAAAGCTGCGGGCGAAACCGCTTTCGAGGAAGAAATCGGCGAAACGCGGAATCACGCCGCCAACGATGTACACCCCGCCCCGGCCGCCAGTGGTCAGCACGTTGTTGCCGGCCACGCGACCGAGCCAGCAGCAGAACTGCTCCAGCACTTCCAGGGCAATCGGATCACCCGCCAGCCCGGCCGCCGTGATCGCTTCCGGCGTGTCGAGTTTCGGCTCATGACCGTCCACCGCACAGATCGCCCGGTAAACCCGTGGCAAGCCGCCACCGCTCAACGCGGTTTCCGCGCTGACGTGGCCGATCTCGTTGTGGATGTGCTGCCAGAGCTGGGTTTCACGCGGGCTGCTCAGCGGCAGATCGACGTGGCCGCCCTCTCCCGGCAACGCGGCAAACCGCCCCTCACCGAGATCAAGCAAGGTGCCGACGCCCAGGCCAGTGCCCGGGCCGATCACCACTGCCGGGCGCAATGGCTCCGGCGTGCCTTCGCAGACCACGCGAAATTCGCCGGGCTGCAAACGGGTCATGCCCAGGGCCATGGCCGAGAAATCATTGACCAGCAACAACTGCTCGACCTGCAAGGTCTGGCAGAACGCCTTGCGGCTCAGGCGCCAGTGATTGTTGGTGAACTTGAATTCATCACCGCTCACCGGCCCCGCCACCGACAGGCACACCGAACCGATGGCGCCCGGCGCCAGACCGAGCCCGCTCAGGTAGAGGCTGATCGCCTCTTCCGGGCTGGCATGGTCGGCCGTGGCCAGCACCTGAACCGATTCGAGCTGCTGATCTTTCCACAACGCAAACCGCGCGTTGGTGCCTCCGATGTCACCGACCAAAGCCAGTTTCAATTAAGCGTCTCCAGGGCAGAAGTGAAGGCGCTGGCGCCCTGCTCCGCCGAGCTGAAGGCCAAACGCATGAAGCCAAACAGTTCGCGACCGCTGCCGATGTTGTTGCCCAACAGGCCTTTGGCGGGTTCGCGCGCTGCGAATTCGGCGGCGTCCACCTTGAGTTCCAAAGTGCCTTTGACGCCATCGACGCGGATGATATCGCCCTCTTGCACGCGCGCCAAAGCGCCGCCGACATAAGCTTCAGGGCTGACGTGAATGGCCGCCGGGATTTTCCCCGACGCGCCGGACATCCGTCCGTCAGTCACCAGCGCGACTTTGAAGCCGCGATCCTGCAGCACACCAAGGAACGGCGTCATCTTGTGCAGCTCCGGCATGCCGTTGGAACGCGGGCCCTGGAAGCGCATCACCGCGACAAAATCCTTCTCCAGCAGACCGGCCTTGAAAGCGTCGGCCAGATCCTGCTGATCCTGGAACACCATGGCCGGGGCTTCGACGATCTGGTTTTCCAGCGCGACGGCGGACACCTTCATCACGCCACGACCGAGGTTACCTTCCATCACGCGCAAGCCGCCCTCTGCCGAGAACGCACGAGCCACCGGCCGCAGGATGTTTTCGTCGAGGCTGTCGGTCGGGCCTTCGCGCCACACCAGTTTGCCGTTATCGAGGAACGGCTCTTTGGTGTACTGGCTCAAGCCGTGGCCGAGCACGGTGTTGACGTCTTCGTGCAGCAGGCCGGCTTCCAGCAGTTCGCGGATCAGGAACGACATCCCGCCGGCTGCCTGGAAGTGGTTGATGTCGGCTTTGCCGTTCGGATAGACGTGGCTCAGGGTCGGCACGACTTCGGAGAGGTCGGCCATGTCCTGCCAGGTCAGTTGAATGCCCGCCGCCATGGCGATGGCCGGCATGTGCAAGGTGTGGTTGGTCGAGCCGCCGGTGGCGTGCAGCGCGACGATCGAGTTGACCAGCGCCTTCTCGTCGACGATTTCGCCGATCGGCAGGAAGTTGCCGCTCTGTCTGGTCAGGCGCGTGACCTGATGCGCGGCCTCGCGGGTCAGGGCCTCACGCAGCGGCGTGTTCGGGTTGACGAAAGAGGCGCCCGGCAAGTGCAGGCCCATGACTTCCATCAGCAACTGGTTGGTGTTGGCGGTGCCGTAGAACGTGCAGGTGCCCGGGCTGTGGTAGGACTTCATTTCCGATTCCAGCAGCTCTTCGCGGGTCGCCTTGCCTTCGGCGTACTTCTGCCGCACGTCGGCTTTTTCCTTGTTGGAAATCCCCGAGACCATCGGCCCGCCCGGTACGAAAATCGTCGGCAGGTGACCGAAACGCAGGGAGCCCATCATCAGGCCCGGCACGATCTTGTCGCAGATGCCGAGCATCAGCGCGCCGTCGAACATGTTGTGGGACAGCGCCACGGCCGTCGACATGGCGATCACTTCGCGGCTCGGCAGGCTCAGCTCCATGCCCGGCTCGCCCTGGGTCACGCCGTCGCACATGGCAGGTGTACCGCCGGCGAACTGGCCGACCGAGCCGATTTCGCGCAGGGCGTTCTTGATCTGTTCCGGGAAGACTTCGTACGGCTGGTGCGCCGAGAGCATGTCGTTATATGACGAAACAATTGCGATGTTCGCCGAGTTCATCATCCGCAGGCTGTGCTTGTCTTCGCTGCCACATCCGGCCACGCCGTGGGCGAAGTTGGCGCATTGCAGCTTGCCGCGCATCGGCCCGTCAGTTGCAGCGCCGCGAATCAGCGCAAGGTAAGCCTGACGCGTGGCGCGGCTGCGGGCGATAAGCCGTTCGGTGACCTCAAGAACGCGGGGATGCATGTGTAGAACTCCAGGCTAACGGATGTGGCGACCTGATTGTCTATGCTGATCAAAAGCCCGTTCGCGTGGGATGACGAACGGTTTTCTTGATCATTCGGACCAGTTGATTCAGGTCACTCGTTGTAGATAAAACAAAATATTGCCACTAAAAAGGCTTGTTTTCTATTTTTATGCGAATAATCTTGTAATTCCAACAACAAAACGACGGCGGCGCTGTTCAATGACTCTTCGAATCGCAATCAATGGTTTTGGCCGCATCGGCCGTAATGTCCTGCGCGCACTGTATACCCAAGGCTATCGTCAGGATTTGCAGATCGTCGCCATCAACGATCTGGGCGACAGCGCAATCAATGCGCATCTGCTCAAGTACGACACCGTTCATGGCACATTCGACGCCGAAGTTGCTCACGACAACGAGAGCCTGACCGTCAACGGCGACCGCATTTCGGTCAGCGCCATCCGCAACCCGGCCGACCTGCCATGGGCCGCGGAAAAGATTGATGTGGTGTTCGAATGCACCGGTCTGTTCACCGACCGGGCCAAAGCCGCCGCGCATATTACCGCCGGCGCACGCAAAGTGATTATCTCGGCCCCGGCCAAAGGCGCCGATGCCACCGTCGTCTATGGTGTGAACCACGACATCCTGCGCCAGTCGCACCAGATCATTTCCAACGCGTCGTGCACCACCAACTGCCTGGCCCCGGTGGCTCAGGTGCTGCACCGGGAACTGGGCATCGAAAGCGGTCTGATGACCACTATCCACGCCTACACCAACGACCAGAACCTGACCGACGTTTACCACACCGACCCGTACCGCGCCCGCTCCGCCACCCAGAACATGATCCCGAGCAAGACTGGTGCTGCCGAAGCGGTGGGCCTGGTGCTGCCGGAACTGGCGGGCAAGCTGACCGGCATGGCCGTGCGCGTGCCGGTGATCAATGTGTCGCTGGTTGACCTGACCGTGCAACTGAAGCGCGAAGCGTCGGCCGATGAAGTCAATGCATTGATGAAAGCGGCGAGCCAGCACTCGAAGATCCTCGGCTACAACACCCTGCCGCTGGTATCGAGCGACTTCAACCACAACCCGCTGTCGTCGATCTTCGACGCCAACCACACCAAATCCAGCGGCAAACTGCTGAAAGTGCTGGCCTGGTACGACAACGAGTGGGGTTTCTCCAACCGTATGCTCGATAACTGCCTGGCGCTGTGCAACGCCGAGTAGTCCCTCCCGCATACCTGTGGGAGCTGGCTTGCCAGCGATGAGGTCGGCACATCCAATATGGATATCCGCTGACCTACCGCCATCGCTGGCAAGCCAGCTCCCACAAGGTCAATTATTCCAATTTGAAATCAGGGCTTGACCACTCGACTAGATGATAAGCATTATCATTCGCTCGAAATGGATCAGGTCCTCCCGTGAGTCAATCACACTTCAACCACGTCTTCCTCGCCCAGCGCACGTCGCTGCTGCGGACCCTGGAACGGATGGTCAACAACCACAGCACCGCCGAAGACCTGTTGCAGGAAACCTACCTGCGCGTCACCCGGGCGCTGAGCGAACGGGCCATCGATCACCTTGAACCCTTTGTCTTCCAGACCGCGCGCAACCTGGCGCTGGACCATTTGCGTGCGCGCAAGATTCATTCGCGCACCATGGTCGACGACGTGCCGCAGGACGTGGTGCACAGCGTCGCCGCCCCCGCCAGCAGCGCCGAAGACGCCGCCCACGCCGAACAATTGCTGGAGCGCCTGAACGTGAGCCTCGGTGAACTCAGCCCGCGCCAACAGCAAATCTTCATCCTCAGCCGCCTGCATGGGCACAGTTATCAGGAAATCGCCGAAGAACTGAGCGTGTCCCTCAGCACGGTGCAGAAAGAACTCAAACTGATCATGACCATCTGCATCGGTGTCGCCGAGCGTTTGAATAGTGACTGACGCTGTAGGGCGTTTCTGTAAACCTCAGGATCGACTGCACTGATCATCGGGCTTTGTTACCCTTGCCCGACTTTTACGCTTCACTAAAAAAACAGCCGTGCACAGACACTGCCGAGGAAACACCGTGACGGACACCCACCGCTCCCCTCCGCCTTCATCGGCGCAGGACGCCGCCAGCGCAATGGACCAGGCCCTGGACTGGCTCATCGTGCTCGGCAGTCCGGACGAGGAGCAGACCCGGCAATTCCATGCCTGGCTGGCGGCCGAT
The DNA here is from genome assembly GCF_014863585.1 of Pseudomonas gozinkensis. Lineage (NCBI taxonomy): Bacteria > Pseudomonadati > Pseudomonadota > Gammaproteobacteria > Pseudomonadales > Pseudomonadaceae > Pseudomonas > Pseudomonas gozinkensis. The sequence goes on from NZ_CP062253.1 coordinate 5,048,329, forward strand.
CCGTTGAATACCGAGGCGTTCGCCAAGGCCCAGGCGATCTGGGACGGCCCGCAGATCGCCGAATGCGCGCAGAACCTCGCCGCCAAACCGAAGAAAGTCACCGTCCTCACTCGCCTGCGCCCGCACTGGAAACCGCTGGCCACCGCCGCGGTGCTGCTACTCGGGCTGTTCAGTTTCAGCAACCTGCCGATGCGTCTGCAGGCCGATCACCTGACCGTGGTCGGCGAGCGTCAGCGCCTGCAGCTTGAGGACGGCTCGAAAGTCCTGCTCAATACCAATTCCGCGTTCTCCAGCACGATCAACGATCAGCAGCGAGTCGCGCGGCTGTATCAGGGCGAAGCGTTTTTCGAGATCCCGGCGAGCCGTAACCAGCCGCTGGAACTCGACGCCGGCCCGGTGAAAGCCAGCGTGCGCGATACCGCTTTCGCCGTGCGCTATCTGGACGGCGTGGCGCAGGTGCGGGTGCAGCGCGGCGATGTTGATCTGCGGGCGACCCGTGACGATGCGCGGGTGCGGCTGTCCGCCGGGGAAAGCATCCGCATCGGCCCGAACGGTTTCGATCGCCCGGCCAAGGTCGACGCCGCCACCGATCTGGCGTGGGTGCAGGGTCGGCTGATCTTCGAGAACTGCCCGCTGAACCAGGTGCTGGCCGAACTGCGTCGCTACTATCCGGGCTTCATCATCAACACCAACGAGCAGTTGGCCGACGTCGCCGTCACCGGCAATTACCGTCTCGACCAGCCGCTGGACGTGGTGCGTTCGCTCGCTCACATTACCTCGGCCAAGCTTCAGGAATTCCCGGCGCTGGTGATTTTGAACTAAATGAGAATTATTTTTACTCGATAGCCAAAGCTCGTTCGTCTCGTTATAGCCAATGCAATTGATTCGCATCTCGCGAGATCAATCAGCACCTATAAAGATTCGTGCGACACGGAGCGCTATCGATGTCCTCACGCCTTACCCGCCAGACTTCTTCCCCTTCCCGCGTGCTGTCGCTGCTGACCGCCGCCATCCTGATGGCCGGCACCGCGCCGCTGATGGCCGCCACCGAACAGCCGACGCGCAACATGGGCGACTACTCGTTCGCCATCGGCCAGCAGCCGCTGGTGTCGGCGCTCAATGCGTTCACCGCCGTCACGGGCTGGCAGGTCGGTTTGCCGGCAGAACTGGGTCAGGACGTGTCGTCGCCGGGCGTGCGCGGTTCGCTGCCACCGGAAAAAGCCCTGGAGCGCCTGTTGGTGGGGACCAACCTGAGCTTCCGTAAACTGAGCAACAACAACGTCGTGCTGGAAAAGCGCGCCAGCAGCGGCGCACTCAATCTTGATCAGGTGACCATCAGCGCCACCCGTCAGGAGCAGTCGATCAACAGCGTGCCAGCCACCGTCACCGTGCAGACCCGTCAGGATCTGGACCGCAACAACGTCAACACCATCAAGGATCTGGTGCGCTACGAGCCGGGCGTCTCCGTCGGCGGCGCCGGCCAGCGCGGCGGGATCAGCGGCTACAACATTCGCGGCATCGACGGCGACCGGATTCTGACTCAGGTCGACGGCGTCGAAGTGCCAGACGGTTTCTTCAACGGCCCTTACGCCAAGACCCAGCGCAACTACGTCGACCCGGAAATCATCAAGCGCGTCGAAATCCTCCGTGGCCCGGCCTCGGTGCTGTACGGCAGCAACGCCATCGGCGGCGCGGTCAGTTACTACACCCTCGACCCGGACGACATCATCAAGCCCGGCAAAGACGTCGGCGCCCGCCTGAAAACCGGCTACAGCTCCGCCGACGAGAGCTGGCTGAAATCCGCCACCGTCGCCGGTCGCGCCGACCAGTTCGACGGCTTGCTGCACTACAGCCAGCGCGACGGCCACGAAACCGATTCCTACGGCAGCAACAACGGCACCGGCCTTGAGCGCACCGCCGCCAACCCGGAGGACGTGAAAGCCACCAACGTGCTGGCCAAGATCGGCTGGAACTACAACGAAGGTTCGCGCCTGGGCCTGACCTACGAAAAGTACAAGGATGATCGCGACACCGATCAGAAAAGCGCCTACGGCGGCCCGTACTTCAACGGTGCCCCGACGATCCCGGACAGCGTGCTGCCCGGCGGCATGTACCAGTGGCGCACCGGCAACGACACCATCACCCGCGAGCGTTTCGGCCTGGAGCACAGCTTCGAGTTGAACAGCCTGCTGGCGGACAACGTGAAGTGGAGCCTCAACCACCAGACCGCCAAAACCGACCAGAGCACCGACGAGTTCTACTACCCGATCACCCGTAAAGTGCTGCGCACCCGCGACACGATCTACGAAGAGAAACAGTGGGTCTTCGACGCGCAACTGGACAAGGCATTCGCCATCGGTGACACCGATCACGTGCTGACCTACGGCACCACCATCAAGCAGCAGAAAGTCACCGGCTCGCGCAGCGGCGACGGCACGTGCCTGGCGGTCGGTCGCGGCTGCACCGCCATCGGCGCCACCAGCGCGGCTGACGTACTGAAAAAATCCAGCGACTTCCCGGACCCGACCATCAACACCTACAGCCTGTTCGCCCAGGATCAGATCAGCTGGAACAACTGGACCTTCCTGCCGGGCCTGCGCTACGACTACACCCAGCTCAAGCCGCACATCACCCAGGAATTCCTCAACACCGTGGCCGCCGACGGCAACGGCACAGTCAGCGACAAGAACAAGACCTGGCATAAAGTCTCGCCGAAATTCGGCCTGACCTACGCACTGACCGAAAACTACACCTGGTACGGCCAATACGCCGAAGGCTTCCGCACCCCGACCGCGAAAGCGCTGTACGGCCGCTTCGAGAACAGCACCACCGGCTACAACGTGGCGCCGAACCCGGACCTGGAACCGGAAAAAAGCAAAAGCTATGAAACCGGCCTGCGCGGCAACTTCGAGCAAGGCTCGTTCGACGTGGCGGTGTTCTATAACAAGTACCGCGACTTCATCAACGAAGACGCCGTCACCCCGGGCTACAGCGAGCTGACCTTCCAGTCCAGCAACATCAAGCACGCGACCATCAAGGGTGCGGAAGTCAAAGGTCGCCTGAACCTCGATTCGTTCGGCGCGCCACAGGGCCTGTACACCCAGGGTTCGATCTCCTACGCCTATGGACGCAACAACGACAACGGCGAGCCATTGAACAGCGTCAATCCGCTGACCGGCGTGTTCGGTCTGGGTTATGACCAGGACAACTACGGCGGCCTGCTGAGCTGGACCGTGGTCAAGAAGAAGGATCGCGTCGACGACAGCAACTTCAAGTCGCCGGACGGCGTCAGCAGCCAGTTCAAGTCGCCGGGCTTCGGCGTTCTCGATCTGGCCGGTTATTACAAGGTCACCGACGACGTCACCGTCAGCGGCGGCATCTACAACCTGACCGACAAGAAATACTGGCTGTGGGATGACGTGCGCGGTTACGACAGCGTCGGCGAAGCGTCGGTGACACAACCGGCCAACCTCGATCGCCTGACCCAGCCGGGTCGCAACTTCGCGATCAATCTGGTCTGGGATATCTGATCCGGATGACCTCACGGCGCGCATGCATTGCCGCGCCGTGAGGTTTTTTTACTGTCCGGCGCTTGCCCGTACGTCTCGTTATCAAGCGCCTCTTCTTTTCAAGGACATCTCATGAGCACCCCGGAAAAAGCCCTGCGTTCGCAACGCCTGAACCAGATCACCCACGAGCCGCACAGCAAGCTCGACGCGCTGGTCAAGGCCCACGCGCCGTTCGAGACCCGCGCCAATTTCGCCCGGTTCGTGGTCGCGCAGTACCTGTTCCAGTCGGAACTGGTGTCGCTGTACAACGATGCCGAACTGACCGACATCGTCCCTGACCTGCCGGCCCGCTGCCGCGCCGAAGCGGCCAGGGCCGACCTCGCCGACCTCGACACCGAAGTGCCTGCGCCAGTGGCCGGCGCGGTGAAAAACCCGAGCAAGGCCCGCGCCCTGGGCTGGATCTTCGTGTCCGAGGGTTCCAAGCTCGGTGCTGCGTTCCTGATCAAACGTGCGGTGGCGCTGGACCTGAGCGAAACCTTCGGCGCCCGTCACCTGGGCGAGCCTGAAGGCGGTCGCGCCGAAGGCTGGAAGAGCTTTGTGCGCACCCTCGATTCGCTGCAATTCAGTGCCGAAGAGGAAGCCGAAGTCGAGCAAGGCGCGATTGACGCGTTCAACCGCTTCACCGTGCTGCTGGAACAGGCTTACGCCAAAGAAGCCGAACCGGCCTGAGCCACACCGGACACAAAACCCTGTGGGAGCTGGCTTGCCAGCGATGACGGCGCGTCAGACAACATCCGTGTCGACTGACCGGACGCTATCGCTGGCAAGCCAGCTCCCACAAGGAGTTGCGTAAGTCTGTAAGATTCCTGCCCTGTCTCATAAGCCTCTCGCTGAGCCCATGCCCCAACCCGCCTCCTCCCGACTCGCCCGCCTGCTGTTCGGCCTGCTCGCCTATGTCAGCCTCGGCATCGGCCTGATCGCCATCGTCGTGCCCGGCCTGCCGACCACCGAGTTCATCCTGCTCGCCGCCTGGGCCGCGACCCGCAGTTCGCCGCGCCTGAGTGCCTGGCTGGAAAACCACCGGCTGTTCGGCCCGATCCTGAGCAACTGGCGCAACGGCAAGATCATCGCCCGCAAGGCCAAGGTCAGCGCCACCGTCAGCATGTTGCTGTGCGCCACGCTGATGCTGGTGATGCTCGATCACGGCTGGCCGATCTATCTGGCGATTGCAGGGATGATGATGGGCAACCTGTGGATCTGGTCGCGACCGGAAACGTTGCCGAAGATTTCCTGATTTTTCCCTTGTTTTCAGGGCTTTTACCCGCGCAAACGTTTAGCCATGACCGTTCGTCGGCATGCCGCTCATGCGTCCTCGCCCTGCGCCGATGAGCCTTGAATGGCGCTGAATGGATTTGGCGAACCGGGCACCTCCCCTGCCCCGTAGCCAACAGTTCATTCATTCGCGAGAACGTCCCATGTTCGACTCTCTGTCCATTCGCCTGAAAATCGTCCTGCTCTCCGGCCTGTGCCTGCTCGGCGTGGTCGCGCTGATCGTCGGCATCAACCTCTACCAGACCAATCAGAACGACGAACTGGTCAGCGAGTCGAGCAGCAAGATGCTCACCGCCAGCGTGCAGAACCTGCTGCAGGCCAAGGCTGCCGAACAAGCGGTTCAAGTACAGAAAACCTTCGGCGAAAGCCTGTTGGTGATCACCGCGCTGGCCGATCAGATCAAGGACATGCGCGTCATGGCCGCCAAGCGTTCGCTGGACGCCGGCGCCCTGCGTGAAGAGCTGAACCTGAGCCTGAAAACCGCGTTCGAGCGCAACAGCAAGGTGCTCGGCATCTGGCTGGCGTTCGAACCCAACGGCCTCGACGGCAAGGACAGCGAGTTCGTCAACGACGCCGCGCGCCAGTCCAACGAAGCCGGGCGCTTCGCCACCTACTGGAGCCGCGCCGCCGGTTCCGCGCTGAACACGATCATGGTCGAAGAGGACATGACCAAGACCACTCTCAGTGTCAGCGGCACACCGTACAACAGTTGGTACACCTGCCCCCGCGACAACAAGCGCACCTGCCTGCTCGACCCGTACGCCGACACCGTGGGCGGCAAGGAAATGCTCATGACCACCATTTCCGTGCCGTTGCTGGTGGACGGCAAGACCATCGGCGTGGTCGGCATCGACATCGCCCTCGATGCGCTGCAAGCGGCGGCCGTGAATTCCCAGCGTGAACTGTTCAACGGCGCCGGGCACATGCTGATCGTCTCCGGCAGCGGCGTGCTTGGCGCCTACAGCACCGACGCGACCAAGGTCGGCAAAGGCATCGCCGAAACCCTCGGCGCCGAAGGCAAGGACATCCTGCAACTGCTGAGCGCCGGCACAGCGAAGATTCTGGAACAGGGCGATCTGATCCGCGCCGTGTACCCGGTCGATCCGATCGGCAATTCCCGGGCCTGGGGCGTGGTCATCGACCTGCCGAAACAAGTGCTGCTGGCCGACTCGGTCAAGCTGCAAGCGGTGCTCGACGACGCTCAGCAAGCCGGCATGATTACCGCGCTGTCGGTGGCCGTGATCGCAGGTCTGATCGGCCTTGTGCTGATCTGGCTCACTGCTTCGGGCGTGACCCGTCCGATCAATAGCGTTGCCGAGATGCTGAAGAATATCGCCAGTGGCGAAGGCGACCTGACCCAGCGCCTGAACTACACCAAGAAAGATGAACTGGGCGAACTGGTGAACTGGTTCAACCGTTTCCTCGACAAGCTGCAACCCACCATCGCCCAGATCAAACAGAGCATCACCGAAGCCCGTGGCACCGCCGATCAGTCGTCGGAAATCGCCCGCCAGACCAGCGAAGGCATGCAGGTGCAGTTCCGCGAGATCGATCAGGTGGCGACCGCGTCCAACGAAATGAGCGCCACCGCCCATGACGTTGCCAACAGCGCTTCGAACGCGGCCAACGCGGCGAAAGGCGCCGATCAGTCGGCCAAGGACGGGATGTCGATCATCGAGCGCAGCACCCGCGACATCAATCAACTGGCCGATGAAGTCAGCAAAGCGGTGACCGAAGTCGAAGAGCTGGCGGTCAACAGCGAGCAGATCGGCTCGGTGCTGGAAGTGATCCGCAGCATCGCCGAACAGACCAACCTGCTGGCGCTGAACGCCGCGATCGAAGCGGCTCGTGCCGGTGAAAGCGGTCGTGGTTTTGCGGTGGTGGCCGACGAAGTCCGTAACCTGGCCAAACGAACCCAGGATTCGGTGGAAGAAATCCGCGTGGTCATCGAACGCATCCAGACCGGCACCCGTGGCGTGGTCGCGACCATGCATTCAAGCCAGACCCAGGCCCACAACAACGCCGGGCAGATCCGCCAGGCTGTGGACGCCCTCGGCAAGATCAGCGACGCGGTCACCGTGATCAGCGACATGAACCTGCAGATCGCCAGCGCCGCCGAACAGCAGAGCGCCGTGGCCGAAGAGGTCAACCGCAACGTTTCGGCAATCCGCACCGTCACCGAAACCCTGACCGAACAGGCCACCGAATCGGCGGCGATCAGCAGCCAGCTCAACGCCCTGGCCAGTCAGCAGATGAAATTGATGGATCAGTTCCGCGTGTAATCGCAGTCGCCCTGAATCCCTGTGGGAGCTGGCTTGCCAGCGATGGCGGTAGATCAGTCGATACATTGTTGACTGACACTCCGTAATCGCTGGCAAGCCAGCTCCCACAGGGACCGGTGATGTCCGGTAAATCGGGGATTTCATCTAAGCCAACAGCGTTTTGCACTATTCTGCCCTCTCGTTCCGGAGGGCCTTCGATGACTGATCTGCTCACGTCCATTCAAGCCGCACTTGGCTTGTCCCGCACGCCGATTCCGTTCACCGGCGAGGGCGCCCTGCCTTCGGCGTTTGCCGTCACCGACCTTGCCTGCGCGAGCATTGCCGCGGCCGGGCAAGCCGTCGCCGAACTCCTTCAGCAGCAAACCGGCGACTTGCCCAGCGTAGAAGTCGACCGCCGCCTCGCCTCGTTCTGGTTCGCCACTTCACTGCGGCCAATCGGCTGGGAAGTCCCGCCGCTCTGGGATCCGGTGGCCGGCGACTACGCGACCAAAGACGGCTGGATTCGCCTGCACACCAACGCCCCGCATCACCGCGCCGCTGCTGAAAGCGTGCTGGGCGCCTGTGCCGACCGCGCGGCGATGGCGGCGAAAGTCGCACAATGGGCCAGTGCCGATCTGGAGCGAGCGGTGGTCGAGGCCAAGGGTTGTGCGGCCGAAATGCGCAGTTGGGAGCAGTGGCAGAAACATCCCCAAGGGTTGGCGGTGAATGCCGAACCCATGGTGCATTTCAGTGATGGGAAAGACGAAAGTCATCAACCCTGGCAAGGCTCGGTGGCGCAACCATTGGCCGGACTCAAGGTGCTCGACCTGACTCGCGTACTCGCCGGCCCGACTGCCAGCCGTTTCCTCGCTGGGCTGGGCGCCAATGTCCTGCGCATCGATCCACCGACCTGGAACGAACCCGGCGTGGTGCCGGAAGTAACCCTCGGCAAGCGTTGTGCGCGGCTGGATCTGCATCAACCGGCAGATCGCGCAGTGTTCGAAAGCCTGCTCAAGGATGCCGACATTCTGTTGCACGGCTATCGCGCCGACGCCCTTGAACATCTCGGCTTCGGCGTCGAACGTCGCCGGCAACTGGCGCCGGGGCTGATCGATGTCTGCCTCAACGCTTACGGCTGGAGCGGCCCGTGGCAGAACCGTCGGGGCTTCGACAGTCTGGTGCAGATGAGCAGCGGGATTGCCGAGGCAGGACAGCGCTGGAAGCAGGCGGACAAACCGACGCCGTTGCCGGTGCAGGCGCTGGATCATGCGACGGGGTATCTGATGGCGGCAAGTGTGATTCGGTTGCTGGCTGACCGGTTACGCAGTGGTCGAGGTGGGTCGGCACGGTTGTCGCTGGCGCGGACGGCGAAGTTGTTGATTGAGGATGGGGCTGGGACTGACGAAGCGTTGCGTCCGGAAAATCCACAAGATCAAAGCTCGCTGGTGGAGCAGACACCTTGGGGGCCGGCGCATCGGCTACAAGCGCCGCTTCGTATCGCAGGAACGTCGTTGCAGTGGTCTTTGCCGGCGACTGAGTTGGGATCGCATCGTCCGCAGTGGTGAATGTCAGACCGCCATCGCTGGCAAGCCAGCTCCCACAGGTCCAACGGTGTTTACGGATTTTGTGTACGGCCTGGATACTGTGGGAGCTGGCTTGCCAGCGATGGGGCCAGTAATGACAGCCTATCAGCCGGATCAGTCTGCCCTGCTCAGAGATGTCCACAGCAACTGCGCCGCATACCCCCGAAACGGCCGCCAGGCTTCAGCGCGGGCTGACAACTCCCGCACCGTCATCCGCTCCCCTTCCAGCACCTCCAGCGCCCGCAGCAATCCCACATCGCCAGTCGGAAACCCGTCCATATCCCGCAACTGCCGCAGGGCAATGTACTGCGCCGTCCAGTCGCCAATCCCGTGCAGCGCCAGCAATCGCGCGGTCCCGGATGAAAACAGCAACGGGTCCTCCAGCAACGCCTGCACCACGCCCGACAGCGTGCGACCACGACTTTTCGGCATGCCCAGCGCCGCCAGATCCGCGCGCGCTAAAACCGCCGCTTCGGGAAACACATGGGTCAACCCCGGCACCGCAGAGTGCAACGGCTCGCCATACTGCGCCACGAGTTTCCCTGCCAACCGGATCGCCCCGACCACTGTAATCTGCTGCCCCAGCACCGCCCGAAACGCCAGCTCCAGACCATCCCACGCCCCCGGCACCCGTAAACCCGGGCGCGCGGCCATCAACGGCGCCAGCAGCGGATCCGCCGCCAGATGCCGTTGCATGGTCGGCAGATCGGCGTCCAGATCGAACAGCCGACGCAAGCGCGCAACAATCTCGGGAAGCGCTGATGGATCAGGAAAATCCAGTTCGACCTCCAGCGCATCACCTTCACCCGGCCAGACCGAAACCGTACCGTAAACACCGTTCAATCCGATGCTGCGCGAATACACGCCATCGACCACCGTTTCCATCCCGACCACCGCCCGCGCCGCGAAAAACCCGAGCATCGCCGGCCAGTCACAGGATCCCTGATAGTCGAGCCGTAATCTCACAGGGACAACACGCCGCTGTACAACCCATACGCCGCGAGCCCGGCGCCGGCGATCACACAGGTGAAAATCCCCTTCTCGATCGTCGTGAACAACGGTTCGCCCTGCTCATGCTTGGCCTTGGCGAACAGAATCACTCCCGGTGCATACAGCAGCGCCGACAGCAGCAAATATTTCACCCCGCCGGCGTACAGCAACCACACCGCGTAGCACAGGGCGATGCCGCCGATCAGCAGATCCTTGGTGCGTTCTGCCGAAGCATGTTCATAGGTTTCCCCCCGTCCGCTCAACAGCACCGCATAGGCCGCCGACCACAGGTACGGCACCAGAATCATCGAAGAGGCGAGGTAAATCAGACTGGTGTAAGTGCCTTCGGAAAACAGCGTGATCAACAGGAAAATCTGGATCATCACGTTGGTCAGCCACAACGCGTTGACCGGCACATGGTTGGCGTTTTCCTTTTTCAGGAACGCCGGCATGGTCTTGTCCCGGGCAGTGGCAAACAGGATTTCGGCGCACAGCAGGGCCCAGGACAACAATGCACCGAGCAACGAGATCGCCAGGCCGATGCTGATCGCCAGCGCCCCCCACGGCCCGACGATATGCTCGAGCACCGCCGCCAGCGACGGGTTCTGCAAGGTCGCCAACTCAGGCTGGCTCATGATTCCGAGCGACAGCACATTGACCAACACCAGCAACGCCAGCACGCCAATGAACCCGATCACCGTGGCACGCCCCACGTCGCTGCGTTTCTCCGCTCGCGCCGAGTACACACTGGCACCTTCGATGCCAATGAACACAAACACGGTGACCAGCATCATATTGCGCACCTGATCCATCACACCGCCAAAACTGGGGTTGCTGCGGCCCCAGATGTCGCGGGTAAAGATGTCAGCCTTGAACGCCACCGCGGCAATCACGATGAACATGATCAGCGGCACGATCTTCGCCACCGTGGTCACCTGATTGATGAACGCCGCCTCCTTGATCCCGCGCATCACCAGAAAGTGCACGGCCCACAGCAGCACCGAAGCGCAGCCAATGGCAATCGGCGTGTTGCCTTGACCGAACACCGGGAAGAAATACCCGAGAGTGCTGAACAGCAACACGAAATACCCGACGTTGCCCAGCCACGCGCTGATCCAGTAACCCCACGCGGAAGAAAAACCCATGTAGTCGCCGAACCCGGCCTTGGCGTAGGCATACACGCCGGAGTCCAGTTCCGGTTTGCGATTGGCCAGGGTCTGGAAAACGAAGGCCAGGGTGAGCATGCCGATTGCCGTGATGCCCCAGCCGATCAGGATGGCCCCGGCATCGGCCCGGGCCGCCATGTTCTGCGGCAGGGAAAAAATCCCCCCGCCGATCATCGAACCCACCACCAGGGCGATCAGTGCGCCAAGGCGCAGTTTTTGCGTCGGTTGCGACATTCAAATCTCCTTGAAAGATGGTGTGATGTTTTCGGTTATTACAACTATTAACTAAACGGATAAAGCTAGCTGACGTTTATCAGGTAACGCCAACAAACGCCTGTTTATATATAGCGGTTGGCGCTAACGCCTAGCACGCTCAGACAGTTTTGTGCGCGAATCCTAATAAATCAATTCTGTACTGAAAACAGCGGTGAAAAATTTGCCAAAACCTGAAAACGAACTAGCGTGATAATTCGAAAGTAATAGGATCCATTCTTGATAATCTCCCCAAAAAGCCTCTAGGACAGGCTTTCCAGGCAATAGCCTTATGCCTCCAGACGTTTCATAAGTCATTCATTAACAATGGAATGTGACTATGCACTGATCTAAGTCAGCTGTTTGAAAAGCCAACAGAACTACGCTGTGAACTCTTCTCTCCTGCAATGGAGTCATGCAATGTCTGAAGCTCCCGGAAAACTACGACTAGGTGCACTGGTTGCATTGGTAGTCGGTTCAATGATCGGTGGCGGGATATTCTCTTTGCCACAAAACATGGCCGCCAGTGCCGACGTCGGCGCGGTACTGATTGGCTGGGCCATCACCGCTGTCGGCATGCTCACCCTCGCTTTCGTCTTCCAAACCCTCGCCAATCGCAAGCCTGACCTGGACGGCGGTGTCTACGCCTACGCCAAGGCCGGTTTCGGCGATTACATGGGTTTCTCCTCGGCCTGGGGTTACTGGATCAGTGCCTGGCTGGGCAACGTCGGTTACTTCGTTCTGCTGTTCAGCACCCTCGGATACTTCTTTCCGATATTTGGGGAAGGCAACACCGTGGCTGCGGTGATCGGCGCCTCGGTGCTGCTGTGGGGCGTGCACTTTCTGGTGCTGCGCGGGATCAAGGAAGCGGCGTTCATCAACCTCGTGACCACCGTCGCCAAAGTCGTGCCGCTGCTGCTGTTCGTGCTGATCGCGGTTTTCGCCTTCAAACTGGACATCTTCACCGCCGACATCTGGGGCGTGAAAAACCCGGATCTGGGCAGCGTGATGAACCAGGTGCGCAACATGATGCTGGTCACCGTGTGGGTGTTCATCGGCATCGAAGGCGCAAGCATCTTCTCGGCCCGGGCGGAAAAACGTTCGGACGTCGGCAAGGCCACCGTGATCGGTTTCATCACCGTGCTGCTGTTCCTGGTGCTGGTGAACGTGCTGTCGCTGGGCATCATGACCCAACCGGAACTGGCCAAACTGCAGAACCCGTCGATGGCTGCCGTGCTTGAGCATGTGGTCGGTCACTGGGGCGCGGTGCTGATCAGCGTCGGTCTGATCATCTCGCTGCTGGGGGCGTTGCTGTCGTGGGTGCTGCTGTGTGCGGAGATCATGTTCGCCGCCGCCAAGGACCACACCATGCCGGAGTTCCTGCGCAAGGAAAACGCCAACCACGTGCCGGTCAACGCCCTGTGGCTGACCAACGCGATGGTGCAGCTGTTCCTGATCATCACCCTGTTCTCGGCCAGCACTTACCTGTCGCTGATCTACCTCGCCACTTCGATGATTCTGGTGCCGTACCTGTGGTCGGCGGCCTACGCCCTGCTGCTGGCGGTGCGTGGCGAAAGCTACGAAGGCTTCGCGGCCGAACGGCGCAAGGACCTGATCATCGGTGGTATCGCCCTGATCTACGCGGTCTGGCTGCTCTACGCCGGTGGCGTGAAGTACCTGCTGCTCTCGGCCCTGCTCTATGCCCCCGGCGCGATCCTGTTCGCCAAGGCCAAGCTCGAACTCAAACAACCGGTTTTCACCAACGTCGAGAAGCTGATTTTCGCCGCAGTGGTCGTGGGTGCCCTCGTGGCCGCCTACGGACTGTATGACGGCTTCCTGACTCTGTAACTGCCCAACGTTTTCACTCTGGAGGATCACTGAAATGACCACGGAAAAAGCTAAGTACGGCGTCCATTCCGAAGCCGGCAAACTGCGCAAAGTCATGGTTTGCTCCCCAGGTCTGGCCCATCAGCGGCTGACCCCGAGCAACTGCGACGAGCTGCTGTTCGACGACGTCATCTGGGTCAACCAGGCCAAGCGCGACCACTTCGATTTCGTCACCAAGATGCGCGAGCGCGGGATCGAAGTGCTGGAAATGCACAACCTGCTGACCGACATCGTTTCCAACCCCGAAGCGCTGAAATGGATTCTGGATCGCAAGATCACCCCCGACACCGTCGGCGTTGGTCTGACGAATGAAGTGCGCAGCTGGCTCGAAGGCCTGGAGCCACGCAAGCTCGCGGAGTTCCTGATCGGTGGCGTGGCCGGTGAAGACCTGCCGGACAGCGAAGGCGCCAGCGTGATCAAGATGTACCGCGATTACCTGGGCCACTCCAGCTTCCTGCTGCCACCGCTGCCCAACACTCAGTTCACCCGCGATACCACGTGCTGGATATACGGCGGCGTGACCCTCAATCCGATGTACTGGCCAGCCCGCCGTCAGGAAACCCTGCTGACTACCGCCATCTACAAATTCCACCCCGACTTCACCGGCGCCGACTTCGAAGTCTGGTACGGCGATCCGGACAAGGATCACGGCCAGGCCACCCTCGAGGGCGGCGACGTGATGCCGATCGGCAATGGCGTGGTATTGATCGGCATGGGCGAGCGCACCTCGCGCCAGGCCATCGGCCAACTGGCGCAATCGCTGTTCGCCAAAGGCGCTGTGGAAAAGGTCGTGGTCGCCGGCCTGCCGAAATCCCGCGCGGCGATGCACCTGGACACCGTGTTCAGCTTCTGCGACCGCGACCTGGTCACGGTCTTCCCGGAAGTGGTCAAGGAAATCGTGCCGTTCATCATTCGTCCCGACAGCACCAAGCCGTACGGCCTGGACGTGCGCCGGGAGAACAAGTCGTTCATCGAAGTGGTGGCCGAAGTCCTCAACCTGCCGAAGTTGCGCGTGGTGGAAACCGGCGGCAACAGCTTCGCCGCCGAACGCGAGCAATGGGATGACGGCAACAACGTGGTGGCCGTGGAGCCGGGCGTGGTCATCGGCTACGACCGCAACACCTACACCAACACCCTGCTGCGCAAGGCCGGGGTCGAGGTCATCACCATCAGCGCCGGCGAACTGGGCCGTGGCCGTGGCGGCGGCCACTGCATGACCTGCCCGATCGTGCGCGACCCAATCGACTACTAAACGACCATCTCCCCGGCCGCACTGACCCTGTCGCGGCCGGGCCGATTACCGAATCCAAGGAGAATCATCATGGCGTTCAACATTCACAACCGTAACCTGCTCAGCCTGGAACACCACACCCCGCGTGAGCTGCGCTACCTGCTCGACCTGTCCCGCGACCTCAAGCGCGCCAAGTACACCGGCACCGAGCAGCAACACCTGAAGGGCAACAACATCGCCCTGATCTTCGAAAAAACCTCGACCCGCACCCGCTGCGCGTTCGAAGTCGCCGCTTATGACCAGGGCGCCAACGTCACCTACATCGACCCGAATTCCTCGCAGATCGGCCACAAGGAAAGCATGAAGGACACAGCCCGCGTGCTGGGTCGCATGTACGACGCCATCGAGTACCGTGGCTTCAAGCAGGAAATCGTCGAAGAGCTGGCCAAGTTCGCCGGTGTGCCGGTGTTCAACGGCCTGACCGATGAATATCACCCGACCCAGATGATCGCCGACGTGCTGACCATGCGTGAGCACGCCGACAAGCCGATCCACGAGATCAGCTACGCCTACCTGGGCGACGCGCGCAACAACATGGGCAACTCGCTGCTGCTGGTCGGCGCCAAACTCGGCATGGACGTGCGCATCTGCGCGCCGAAAGCCCTGTGGCCCCACGATGATCTGGTGGATCGCTGCAAGAAATACGCAGAAGAAAGCGGCGCCCGCATCACCCTGACCGAAGACCCGAAAGCCGCCGTCAAAGGCGTGGACTTCATCCACACCGACGTCTGGGTATCGATGGGCGAGCCGGTTGAAGCCTGGGCCGAGCGTATCCAGCAACTGCTGCCGTATCAGGTCAACGCCGAGCTGATGAAAGCCACCGGCAACCCGCGCACCAAGTTCATGCACTGCCTGCCGGCGTTCCACAACAGCGACACCAAGGTCGGCAAACAGATTGCCGAACAGTATCCGCACCTGAAAAACGGCATCGAAGTGACCGACGATGTGTTCGAGTCGCCGGCCTGCATCGCCTTCGAGCAAGCGGAAAACCGCATGCACACCATCAAGGCGATTCTGGTGTCGACTTTGGCTGATCTGTAACCACCACCCCGCTCCCACTGAAGGACCTGGAACCCAATGTGGGAGCGAGCTTGCTCGCGAAGGCGGTGCGCCAGTCGCCAAAGATGTTGCCTGACACAACGCTTTCGCGAGCAAGCTCGCTCCCACAGGTGCCCGGTACCGACAGTGTGATGGAGTCGTTTGCCATTCCTCTGTACAAGAAGGACATGCACCATGCGTATCGTCGTAGCTCTGGGCGGTAACGCCCTGCTCCGCCGTGGTGAGCCGATGACCGCTGACAATCAGCGCGCCAACATCCGCATCGCCACCGAGCAAATCGCCAAGATCCATCCCGGCAATCAACTGGTCATTGCCCACGGCAATGGCCCGCAAGTCGGCCTGCTGTCGTTGCAGGCGGCGGCCTACACTTCCGTCACCCCTTACCCGCTCGACGTGCTCGGTGCCGAAACCGAAGGCATGATCGGCTACATCATCGAACAGGAACTGGGCAACCTGCTGGACTTCGAAGTCCCGTTCGCCACCCTGCTCACCCAGGTCGAAGTCGACGCCAACGACCCGGCCTTCAAGAACCCGACCAAACCGATCGGCCCGGTCTACGAGAAAGCCGAAGCCGAAAAGCTCGCCGCTGAAAAAGGCTGGGCCATCGCCCCGGACGGCGACAAGTTCCGCCGCGTGGTGGCCAGTCCACGGCCGAAACGCATCTTCGAAATCCGCCCGATCAAGTGGCTGCTGGACAAGGGCAGCATCGTGATCTGCGCCGGCGGTGGCGGCATTCCGACCATGTACGACGAGAACCGCAATCTCAAAGGTATCGAAGCGGTGATCGACAAGGACCTGTGCTCGGCGCTGCTGGCCGAACAGCTGGAGGCGGACTTGCTGGTGATCGCCACCGACGTCAACGCGGCGTACATCGATTTCAAGAAACCCACCGAGAAAGCCATCGCTCAGGCCCACCCGGACGAACTCGAACGCCTGGGCTTCGCTGCCGGCTCCATGGGGCCGAAGGTGCAGGCAGCCTGTGAATTTGCGCGCCATACTGGCAAGGTCGCGGTGATCGGTTCGCTCTCGGACATCGAAGCCATCGTCCAGGGCACCGCCGGTACGCGGGTCAGCACCGCAGCGCCGGGCATCACCTACCGATAAAAAGAAACTCCGGGGGCAGACCTCAGGTCTGCCCTTCTCCCATGCCTTGAAAGGAGAAAACCATGGCCCAGTTCGAACCCGGCCGCTTGCACATCGAGCGCCACGCGTTGACTGACGACGACGTCAATTACAACGTGTGCCTCGACTATGAAGTGTTCACCGATCCTCAGAAAGGCAAAGGGATACAGTTCACCCTGCACGGCAGCATGCAGGGCAAGGACATGAAGGAAACGTTTTTCCTGCCCAAGGAAGAGGCTTACAACTTCGCCCGCGACGTGACCAGGATCGCCGAGAAATACGGGATTCCCAAGGCGCACAGCCAGATCGGCTCGGTGCACAAGCATTACGACCTGATGTTTGAAGACATCCGCAAGCAGCTGAATATGCAATCCGGGGATCCGGTCAATCCCGAGCATTTCGAGTAACCCGAACTCACCACATTCCCCCTGTGGGAGCGAGCTTGCTCGCGAAAGCGCTCTGTCAGTTCATATCTTCATTACTGATACACCGCATTCGCGAGCAAGCTCGCTCCCACAAGGGTATGTATCCAGCGAAAAAACACGCCCGGTTTCACCATTTCCCCGCCCCAAGGCATACTTGCCCCCCTCCGCACTCCAGAACCCAGAACCGCCCCATGCGTATCCACGTCAGCTTCATCGACCGCGTCGGCATCACCCAGGAAGTCCTGGCCCTGCTCGGTGGGCGCAATCTCAATCTGGATGCGGTGGAAATGGTCCCGCCGAACGTCTACATCGACGCCCCGACCCTGAGCCCGCAAGTGCTCGAAGAACTCAAAGATGCGTTGTTCCGGGTGCGCGGCGTAGAGGCCGTGGTGGTAGTCGACATCCTCCCCGGACAGCGTCGGCACCTGCAGCTCGACGCGTTGCTCGCGGCGATGACCGACCCGGTGCTGGCGCTGGACAGCGCCGGCAAGGTGCTGCTGGCCAACCCGGCGCTGATCGCCTTGTACGGTCGCGAGCCGGCAGGCGAAAGCGTCTCGGAACTGTTCAACGATCCGGGCCTGCTCGAAACGTTGTTGGAACAGGGTTTCCGCCTTCCGCTGCGGGAAATCACCGTCAACGGCCAGACCCTGTTGCTGGACGCCACGCCGATCACCGACGCCGGCGCCCTGCTGACGCTGTACCAGCCGAACCGCATCGGCGAACAACTCTCGGCGCTGCACCACGACCATGCCGAAGGTTTCGATGCACTGCTCGGTGAATCACCGCCGATCCGCACCCTCAAGGCCCGCGCCCAACGCGTCGCAGCCCTCGATGCGCCGCTGCTGATCCAGGGCGAGACCGGCACCGGCAAGGAACTGGTGGCCCGCGCCTGCCACGCCATCAGCGCCCGGCACAGCGCGCCATTCCTCGCGCTGAACTGCGCGGCCCTGCCGGAGAACCTCGCCGAGAGCGAACTGTTCGGCTACGCCCCCGGCGCCTTCACTGGCGCACAACGCGGTGGCAAACCGGGGCTGATGGAACTGGCCAACCAGGGCACGGTGTTCCTCGACGAGATCGGCGAGATGTCGCCGTATTTGCAGGCCAAACTGCTGCGCTTTCTCAATGACGGCAGCTTCCGTCGGGTCGGTGGCGATCGTGAGGTGAAGGTCAACGTGCGGATCCTCAGCGCGACCCACCGCGACCTGGAAAAAATGGTCAGCGAAGGTCTGTTCCGCGAAGACCTTTTTTACCGCCTCAACGTGCTCAACGTCGAAGTGCCGCCCCTGCGCGAACGCGGTCAGGACATTCTGTTGCTGGCGCGCTATTTCATGCAGCAGGCCTGCGCGCAGATCCAGCGCCCGGTCTGTCGCCTTGCCCCCGGCACTTACCCGGCGCTGCTCGGCAACCGCTGGCCGGGCAACGTGCGGCAATTGCAGAACGTGATCTTCCGCGCCGCCGCGATCTGCGAAAGCAGCCTGGTGGACATCGGCGACCTCGACATCGCCGGCACCTCGGTGGCGCGCCAGACCGACACCGACGTCGACAGCCTCGAAGAAGCCGTCGAAGCCTTCGAGAAATCGCTGCTGGAAAAACTCTACGTCAGCTACCCCTCGACCCGCCAACTGGCCAGCCGCCTGCAGACCTCGCACACGGCGATTGCCCATCGGCTGCGCAAGTACGGCATTCCCAACAAGCCCTGAGGCGAGACCCCGAATAAACTGTGGGAGCGAGCTTGCTCGCGATGGCGGTGCGACATTCAAAAAGCTGTCGACTGACACGCCCTCATCGCGAGCAAGCTCGCTCCCACAGGCTCTCCATCCAGCCGGTTCTCCATCCAGTTGAGAGTCCGAGCCCAAAAGCGACCTCTATCTGTACTGAAAGCGCTACAGCGGAACGATATCGCTACACCCTTCTCCGATTACCGCTGTGCAAGGCTTTGATCCGGTTCAGCTTTTTTATTCGTCCCGTGCTGTAGCGATTTCGCTACAGTCAACGTGATTTCGTTCACCCACAATTCAATCAAGCCATTGATTTATAACGATATTTTTACGTTGGCCGCGTTCTTGCTAAGTAACCGCTCATAAAATCAGGGCATTGCCGCCCGAGCATTCCACCGCGTCCACCAGACGAGTCTGGCCCCTAGGAGATTCCATGAGCGAGTTGCGTTTTACTGAAGATCACGAATGGCTGCGCGCCGAAGCCGATGGCTCTGTCACCGTTGGCATCACCGCTTTCGCGCAGAACGCCCTGGGCGACGTGGTGTTCGTGCAACTGCCTGAATTGCAGGCGTACGAGAAAGGCGCCGAAGCCGCCACCGTGGAATCGGTAAAAGCCGCCAGCGGCGTTTACATGCCACTGGACGGTGAAGTCCTGGCCACCAACCCGGCCCTGGAAGACAGCCCTGAGCTGGTCAACGAAGATCCGCTGGGCGAAGGCTGGTTCTTCCGCTTCAAGCCATCCGACGCTTCTGCCGTCGCCAAGCTGCTGGATCAGGACGCCTACGACCGCCTGATCAAAGCCCAAGCCGAAGCCTGAGGAACCTGACATGACCCAAGTAAATCTCGGCACCGCCAACGAATTCATCGCCCGTCACATCGGCCCGCGCGCCGGTGACGAGCAAGCCATGCTCAACAGCCTCGGTTTCGACTCGCTCGAAGCCCTGAGCGCCAGCGTCATCCCGGAAAGCATCAAGGGCACCAGCGTGCTCGGCCTCGACGACGGCCTGAGCGAAGCCGATGCCCTGGCGATGATCAAAGGCATCGCCGGCAAGAACCAGCTGTTCAAGACCTACATCGGCCAGGGCTACTACAACTGCCACACGCCGTCGCCGATCCTGCGCAACCTGCTGGAAAACCCGGCCTGGTACACCGCTTACACCCCGTACCAGCCAGAAATTTCCCAGGGCCGTCTCGAAGCGCTGCTGAACTTCCAGACCCTGATCAGCGACCTCACCGGCCTGCCGATCGCCAACGCTTCCCTGCTCGACGAAGCCACCGCTGCTGCCGAAGCCATGACCTTCTGCAAACGCCTGAGCAAGAACAAGGGCAGCCACCAGTTCTTCGCCTCGATCCACAGCCACCCGCAAACCCTCGACGTACTGCGCACCCGTGCCGAGCCGCTGGGCATCGACGTAGTCGTGGGCGATGAGCGCGAACTGACCGACGTGACGCCGTTCTTCGGCGCGCTGCTGCAATACCCGGCCAGCAACGGTGATGTGTTCGACTACCGCGAACTGACCGAACGCTTCCACGCTGCCAACGCCTTGGTAGCCGTGGCCGCTGACCTGCTGGCCCTGACTCTGCTGACCCCGCCGGGCGAGTTCGGCGCCGACGTGGCCATCGGCAGCGCCCAACGTTTCGGCGTGCCGCTGGGCTTCGGTGGCCCGCACGCGGCTTACTTCTCCACCAAAGATGCGTTCAAGCGCGACATGCCGGGCCGACTGGTCGGTGTATCGGTTGACCGTTTCGGCAAGCCGGCCCTGCGTCTGGCGATGCAGACCCGCGAGCAACACATCCGCCGCGAGAAAGCCACGTCGAACATCTGCACCGCGCAAGTGCTGCTGGCCAACATCGCCAGCATGTACGCCGTGTACCACGGCCCTAAAGGCCTGACCCAGATCGCCAACCGCGTGCATCACCTGACCGCGATCCTGGCAAAGGGCCTGAGCGCACTGGGCGTGACCGTCGAGCAAGCCAGCTTCTTCGACACCCTGACCCTGGCCACCGGCGCGCAAACTGCCGCGCTGCACGACAAGGCCCGCGCCCAACAGATCAACCTGCGTGTGATCGATGCCCAGCGTCTGGGCCTGTCGGTTGACGAAACCACCACCCAGGCCGATATCGAAACCCTGTGGGGCCTGTTCGCCGACGGCAAGACCCTGCCGGATTTCGCCGCTCTCGCCGCTGCCGCGCAAAGCACGATTCCAGCCGCACTGGTGCGTCAGTCGCCGATCCTCAGCCACCCGGTGTTCAACCGTTATCACTCGGAAACCGAGCTGATGCGCTACCTGCGCAAACTGGCGGACAAGGACCTGGCACTGGATCGCACCATGATCCCGCTGGGCTCGTGCACCATGAAACTCAACGCCGCCAGCGAAATGATCCCGGTGACCTGGGCTGAATTCGGCGCCCTGCACCCGTTCGCTCCGGCCGAGCAAAGCGCCGGTTACCAGCAACTGACCGACGAACTGGAAGCGATGCTTTGCGCAGCCACCGGTTACGACTCGATCTCGCTGCAGCCGAACGCCGGTTCCCAGGGTGAGTACGCAGGTCTGCTGGCAATTCGCGCCTATCACCAGAGCCGTGGCGAAGACCGTCGCGACATCTGCCTGATCCCGTCGTCCGCCCACGGCACCAACCCGGCGACCGCCAACATGGCTGGCATGCGCGTGGTCGTGACCGCGTGCGACGCCCGTGGCAACGTGGACATCGAAGACCTGCGCGCCAAGGCCATCGAGCACCGCGAACACCTCGCGGCGCTGATGATCACTTACCCGTCGACCCACGGCGTGTTCGAAGAAGGCATCCGCGAAATTTGCGGCATCATTCATGACAACGGCGGCCAGGTGTACATCGACGGCGCCAACATGAACGCGATGGTCGGCCTCTGCGCACCGGGCAAGTTCGGCGGCGACGTCTCGCACCTGAACCTGCACAAGACCTTCTGCATCCCCCACGGCGGTGGCGGCCCGGGTGTCGGCCCGATCGGCGTGAAATCGCACCTGACGCCGTTCCTGCCCGGCCACGGCCACATGGAACGCAAGGAAGGCGCGGTCTGCGCCGCACCGTTCGGCAGCGCGAGCATTCTGCCGATCACCTGGATGTACATTCGCATGATGGGTGGCGCAGGTCTGAAGCGCGCTTCGCAGTTGGCGATCCTCAATGCCAACTACATTTCCCGTCGCCTGGAAGAGCACTACCCAGTGCTGTACACCGGCAGCAACGGTCTGGTGGCGCACGAGTGCATCCTGGATCTGCGCCCGTTGAAAGACAGCAGCGGCATCAGCGTCGATGACGTGGCCAAGCGTCTGATCGACTTCGGCTTCCACGCCCCGACCATGTCGTTCCCGGTGGCCGGCACGCTGATGATCGAGCCGACCGAAAGCGAATCCAAGGAAGAACTGGACCGCTTCTGCGACGCCATGATCCGCATCCGCGAAGAAATCCGCGCGGTGGAAAACGGCACGCTGGACAAGGACGACAACCCGCTGAAGAACGCTCCGCACACTGCGGCAGAGCTGGTCGGCGAGTGGACTCACCCGTACAGCCGCGAACAAGCGGTGTACCCGGTAGCGTCGTTGATCGAAGGCAAGTACTGGCCGCCGGTCGGTCGCGTCGACAACGTGTTCGGCGACCGCAACCTGGTCTGCGCCTGCCCGTCGATCGAAAGCTACGCTTAAACGAATGAGGGGCATTCATTTGCCCCCACTTCCAACAACACCGCAAAACCTGTGGGAGCTGGCTTGCCAGCGATGAGGGTGGATCAGCCTCCATCCAAGTTGCCTGACACACCGCCATCGCTGGCAAGCCAGCTCCCACAAGGAAATGCTTCAAGCCTGATATCCCGCCAATTCCTATAACAAGAAACCGGAGAACAACCATGTCGTTAAGCGTGTTCGACCTGTTCAAGATTGGCATCGGCCCCTCCAGCTCCCACACCGTCGGCCCGATGCGCGCAGCTGCGCGCTTCATCGAAGGCCTGCGTCGGGAAAACCTGTTGTCGGCCACCACCAGCGTCAGGGTCGAGCTGTATGGATCCCTCGGCGCCACCGGCAAGGGCCATGGCAGCGACAAGGCCGTGCTGCTGGGCCTGGAAGGTGAACACCCGGACACCGTGGATACCGAAACCGTCGCCGCCCGTCTCTCGCAGATTCGCGGCAGCGGGCAATTGAATCTGCTCGGCGAGCACAGCATCGCGTTCAACGAGAAAGAACACCTGGCAATGATCCGAAAACCGTTGGCCTATCACCCCAACGGCATGATCTTCCGTGCCTTCGATGCGGCGGGATTGCAGATCCGCAGCCGCGAGTACTACTCGGTCGGCGGTGGTTTTGTGGTCGACGAAGACGCGGCCGGCGCCGACCGCATCGTCGAAGACGCCACCCCGCTGACCTTCCCGTTCAAAAGTGCCAAGGACCTGCTCGGTCACTGCGCCACTTATGGGCTGTCGATCAGCCAGGTGATGCTGACCAACGAAAGCGCCTGGCGCCCGGAAGCGGAAACCCGTGCCGGCCTGCTGAAAATCTGGCAAGTGATGCAGGACTGCGTGGCCGCCGGCTGTCGCAACGAAGGCATTCTGCCGGGTGGCCTGAAGGTCAAGCGAAGGGCGGCGGCATTGCACCGGCAACTGTGCAAGAACCCGGAATCGTCGCTACGCGATCCGCTGTCGGTGCTGGACTGGGTCAACCTCTACGCCCTGGCCGTCAACGAAGAAAACGCCAACGGCGGGCGCGTGGTCACGGCACCGACCAACGGCGCGGCGGGAATCATTCCTGCGGTTTTGCATTACTACATGCGCTTCATTCCCGGCGCGAACGATGACGGCGTGGTGCGTTTCCTGCTGACCGCGGCGGCCATCGGCATTCTGTACAAGGAAAACGCCTCGATCTCCGGCGCCGAAGTCGGCTGTCAGGGCGAGGTCGGCGTGGCCTGTTCGATGGCGGCCGGCGCGTTGTGCGAAGTCCTCGGCGGCAGCGTGCAACAAGTGGAAAACGCTGCTGAAATCGGCATGGAACACAACCTCGGCCTGACCTGCGACCCGATTGGCGGGCTGGTTCAGGTGCCGTGCATCGAGCGCAACGCCATGGGCTCGGTGAAGGCGATCAACGCCGTGCGCATGGCCATGCGCGGAGACGGGCAGCACTTCGTCTCCCTCGACAAGGTCATCCGCACCATGCGCCAGACCGGCGCCGACATGAAAAGCAAATACAAGGAGACCGCCCGTGGCGGTCTGGCGGTCAACATTATCGAGTGCTGATCGCGCCATCAAATCTCTCTCCCTTTGGGAGAGAACACAAAACTGGCCCCCTCTCCCTCCGGGAGAGGGTTGGTGTGAATCAAGGAGTCACGCATGTCCACCGAACAACTGTCGAAAACCCCGCTGCACGCTCTGCACATCGAACTCGGCGCCCGCATGGTGCCGTTCGCCGGCTACGACATGCCGGTGCAATACCCGCTGGGCGTGATGAAGGAGCACCAGCACACCCGTGAGCAGGCCGGGCTGTTCGATGTCTCGCACATGGGCCAGATCCGCCTGACCGGCGCCAATGCCGCCAAAGCCCTGGAAACCCTGGTGCCGGTGGACATCATCGACCTGCCGGTAGGCATGCAGCGTTACGCGATGTTCACCAACGAAACCGGCGGCATCCTCGATGACCTGATGGTCGCCAACCTGGGCAACGACGAACTGTTCCTGGTGGTCAACGCCGCGTGCAAGGACCAGGACCTGGCCCATCTGCAGAAGCACATCGGCGATCAATGCAAGATCGAGCCTCTTTTTGAAGAACGCGCCCTGCTCGCCCTGCAAGGCCCGGCCGCCGTGACCGTGCTGGCTCGCCTGGCGCCGGAAGTGGCGAAAATGACTTTCATGCAATTCACCCGCGTGAAGCTGCTGGGCGTCGACTGCTTTGTCAGCCGTTCGGGCTACACCGGTGAAGACGGTTTCGAAATCTCGGTTCCGGCAGCCGACGCGGAAAAACTCGCGCGCGCCCTGCTGGCCGAACCGGAAGTCGCCGCCATCGGCCTCGGCGCCCGTGACTCGCTGCGCCTGGAAGCCGGCCTGTGCCTGTACGGCCACGACATGAACACCGAGACCACCCCGATCGAAGCCAGCCTGCTGTGGGCAATCTCCAGGTCTCGGCGTTCCGACGGTGCTCGCGCCGGTGGTTTCCCCGGTGCGGAACAAGTCTTCGCTCAGCAGCAAAACGGCGTTTCGCGTAAACGCGTCGGCCTGCTGCCGCAAGAGCGTACGCCGGTCCGTGAAGGTGCAGAGATCGTCAACGAAGCGGGCGAAATCATCGGCAGCGTGTGCAGCGGCGGTTTCGGTCCGACCTTGGGCGGCCCGTTGGCCATGGGTTATCTGGACAGCGCCTATATCGCACTCGACACGCCAGTCTGGGCGATTGTTCGTGGGAAAAAGGTGCCATTGCTTGTAAGCAAAATGCCATTTGTTCCACAACGCTACTATCGCGGTTGATTGACTGTTTCTATAAGTAACGCGATTGCGCTATGCGTGCACTAATGTGTAACGCAATCGCCATAAAACAGTGCACTCCTCTTACATACGATTCGAATTTGAAATTGGCTTATAACGTTCGAAAACAATTGAACAAGCTAATCGTATAAGCCGGACTAGTAGACCGACTAAGTACTAGAAAGGGCAGGAAAACCGGGGCCTTCGCGGGGCTTGTTTTTCCTCCCGTAGTTGGCGTAGAGTTTGTCCACTGTGTTTGCATGGGTCAGCTTGGAATCGTGACCTGGGCAGTAGCCTACAAGTTAGCTACATCCCGTTCGACGTCTTCTTACTCTCCTGCAACCAGCCCCAGTACTCTTTCATGAGAAGGAGACTGTCATCAATTTTTGCGTCAAAGGAAATAAGAAATGTCCACACGTCAGAGCGGTACCGTCAAGTGGTTTAACGACGAGAAAGGTTTTGGTTTTATCACTCCAGAAAGCGGTCCGGATCTGTTCGTGCATTTCCGCGCCATTCAGGGCAACGGCTTCAAGAGCCTGAAAGAAGGCCAGAAAGTGACCTTCGTTGCTGTGCAGGGCCAGAAAGGCATGCAAGCTGATGAAGTCATCGCAGAAGCCTGATTTTCTGTAACGAAAAAGCCCCTGATATTGATATCAGGGGCTTTTTTGTGGGCGCAAATCCGTAAAATGGCGCTTCATTTTCCGTCCAGAGGCTGCCATGTCGAAACACCTGCTCACTCCCCAGGGCGATTTCCCCGCCGTCGGCCTGGGTCGTCGCCTGGCAGCGATGTTCTACGATTTCCTTCTGTGCACCGCTCTGCTGATCGTCACGGGATTCATTTATAAGCTGATCCAGGCCGCGATCATCGGTGAAGAGCGCCTGCGAGTGCTGACCGACGCCGGCAAGCTCGACGGAGACCCGCTGTACTCCACCGTGCTGCTGCTGGTGCTGTTCGGTTTCTTCGCCAAATTCTGGACTCACGCCGGCCAGACCCTGGGCATGCAGGTCTGGGGCATTCGCGTACAGAATGCCGATGGCACCGCGATCAGCCTGTGGCAGGCGCTGCTGCGGTTCATGGTGTCGATCGCGTCGTGGTTATGCCTGGGCCTGGGGTTCTTCTGGTCGCTGTTCGACAAACAGAAACGCGCCTGGCATGACATCTACTCCGACACGCAGCTCGTGCGAATTCCGAAGAAGACCAAATAACTCTCAAACGCCACAAAACAATGTGGGAGCGAGCTTGCTCGCGAAAGCGTCGTGTCAGTCAATATCAATGGCGACTGATACACCGCTTTCGCGAGCAAGCTCGCTCCCACCGGTTTTGCATGCAGACAAGAAGAACTCAGGCGTTGCCGGCCAGCTTCATCCGCGCAGCCTGAGTGAAATCGAGCATGCGCTTGAGTGGGCGGATCGCCTGGGGAATGAGCGCCGGGTCGACGAAGATCTCGTTCGAGCCCTCCTTCAGGCACTTGAGCGTGCGCTCAAGGGTGTTCATGGCCATCCACGGGCAATGCGCGCAACTGCGACACGCCGCGCCGTTACCGGCGGTTGGTGCCTCGATGAAGACCTTGTCCGGGCACAGCTGCTGCATCTTGTAGAAGATGCCGCGATCGGTAGCGACGATCAGGGTCTTGTTCGGCAGCGATTGAGCGGCGGCAATCAGCTGACTGGTAGAGCCCACGGCGTCCGCCAGTTCGATCACCGAAGTCGGCGACTCCGGGTGCACCAGAATGGCGGCATCCGGGTACAGCGCTTTCATGTCTTCCAGCTGCTTGGACTTGAACTCCTCGTGAACGATGCAGGCACCGTCCCAGAGCAGCATGTCGGCGCCGGTCTGACGCTGAATGTAGGTGCCCAGGTGCTTGTCCGGCCCCCAGATAATGGTTTCGCCGTTGTCCATCAGGCTTTCGACGATTTCCAGTGCGCAGCTGGAGGTCACTACCCAGTCGGCCCGGGCTTTGACCGCAGCCGAGGTGTTGGCATACACCACCACGGTGCGTTCCGGATGCTGATCGCAGAACGCCGAGAACTCATCCACCGGGCAACCGAGATCCAGCGAGCAGGTCGCTTCCAGGGTCGGCATCAGCACGCGCTTTTCAGGGTTGAGAATCTTCGCGGTCTCGCCCATGAACTTCACGCCGGCAACCACCACGGTCTTGGCCGGATGGGCATTGCCGAAACGGGCCATTTCCAGGGAATCGGAAACACAACCGCCGGTTTCTTCGGCGAGGGCCTGGATGATCGGATCGCAATAAAAGTGGGCAACCAGCACCGCGTCCTGAGCCTTGAGCTCGGCGGCGATGGCGGAACGGTAATAAGCCTCTTCCTCGGCTGTCAGCGGCTTGGGCTGCTTGGCATCGAGGTGGGCTTGTACCAGAAGGCGTTCGGAAATCTGCGTCATGTTCGCAAGACCTGCAGGCGCATTCGCGCGAAAGTCGAGTATACACCCGGCTCCGGACCGCTTGAGGGTACCGCCGGGAGAGTGAGTATTATCAGGCACGGACAGCATTGAAGCTGCGCAAGGCTACAGAATATCCCGTTGATACAAAAGATGATTCTGACCTGCGTCACGGCGAGCAGAAACGAAGAGAGGGACGCCCGAATCGCAGGCAAAAAAAAATCCGGAAATCCTCACTTTCGTGGGCCTTCCAGACTTTTAAAAACAGCAAAAATGGTGGGTCGTGTGGGATTCGAACCTACGACCAATTGGTTAAAAGCCAACTGCTCTACCAACTGAGCTAACGACCCGCTGTGTGGTGGCGCGTATAATACTGATTTTTAAGGACTATTCAACACCTAATTTGAAAAAAATCAAAAATAAGGTGTCGGGTCGCTGATTCCGGCCGCCACAAAGCCTTCTGCACGCAGTCGGCAGCTGTCGCATTTGCCACAGGCACGGCCATCATCGTCGGCCTGATAGCAGGACACAGTCAGCCCGTAATCAACGCCAAGCTTCACGCCCGCCTGGACAATCTGCGCCTTGCTGAGGTTCTGCAGCGGTGCCTGGATGCGGAAACCATTGCCTTCCACACCCGCCTTGGTCGCCAGATTGGCCATGCGCTCGAACGACTCGATGAACTCGGGACGGCAATCCGGATAACCGGAATAGTCCACCGCGTTGACGCCGATAAAGATGTCACGGGCGCCGAGCACTTCAGCCCAGCCCAATGCCAATGACAGGAAAACCGTGTTGCGCGCCGGCACGTAAGTGACCGGGATGCCTTCGCCCAGCTCTTCCGGGATATCGATGCTGGTGTCCGTCAGGGCCGAACCGCCCATGCCGTTCAGGTTCAGGCCGATCACCTTGTGTTCGACCACACCCAGGTCGCGGGCGACGCGAGCAGCGGCATGCAGTTCGGCGTGGGAACGCTGACCGTAATCGAAACTCATGGTGTAGCAGGCGTAGCCTTCAGCGCGAGCCATCGCCACAACAGTGGCCGAGTCCAGACCACCCGACAGCAGGATTACCGCACGTTTTTGGCTAGTGTTCAGTTGTTCAGTCATCTCAGCGCCCCGGCTCATCATTCCATAGATATTTATGCAGCTGCAGTTGCAGGCGCACTGGCAGGTTATCCGCCACCACCCAGTCCGCCAGATCCCGAGCGTTCAGGTCATGGTGACTTGGGGAAAACAGCACTTCACCTGCACGTCGCTCGAGACCGTACTGGATCAGCTTCGATACCGCCCAGTCATAGTCCTCCCGCGAGCAGATGACAAACTTCACCTGATCGTTGGGCGTCAGCAGTTCGATGTTCTCGTAACGGTTGCGATGGGCTTCTTTGGAGTCAGGCGTCTTCAGGTCGACAACCCGACTGACCCGCGGATCGACCGCCGAGATGTCGAGGGCGCCGCTGGTTTCCAGCGAGACTTCGTAGCCGGCATCGCACAACTGTTTGAGCAAAGGGATGGCATTGGGTTGTGCCAGCGGCTCACCGCCAGTGACGCAGACGTAGCGCGGGCGAAAGCCGGCCACTTGCTCGAGGATGTCGTCGAGGGTACGGATCGTGCCACCGCTGAACGCGTAGGCGCTGTCGCAGTATTGGCAACGCAATGGGCAACCGGTCAGGCGCACAAAAACAGTGGGCAGCCCGGCAGTCCGCGTTTCCCCCTGCAACGAGTAGAAAACTTCGGTGATTCTCAATGTGTCTTGCATAGTCGCCACGGGCGTAACAGCTAAACAGGCTGTCCGCCTCCGTCAGGCACTTCAGGCAACCCCGCCAACGCGTAGATCACCAGAAGCGTGTTTCATAAAAGGGCGTGAATTCTAACGAAAAAACCCGCGACAAGCGCGGGTTTCTTCCAAACGGGTCAAACGCTGTTACATGCGTTGCAGATCGCGCTGCGCCAACTGTGCGGCGGACGTGCCCGGATATTGGGCCACCACCTGCTGCAGAATGCCTTTGACCTTGTCGGTATGACCGAGGCGGCGCTCTACGTCAGCCAGCTTGTACAGCGAATCCGGCACTTTGGCGTGCTTGGGATACAGCTGCGAAACCTTGGCGAAAGCCTGACCTGCACCTTGCAGATCACCTTTGGCCAGATTCACTTCACCCAGCCAGTACTGGGCATTGCCCGCGTATTGGCTATTCGGGTATTTACGCAGGAAAGCGGCAAACGCCTGGCTGGCCTTGTCGAAATCCTTGGCCTTGATCAGGTCGAAAGCGGCATCGTAATACAGCTTTTCCTTGGCCGGATCAGCCGGTTCGCTACCCGCGGCAGGTGCCTGGGCGGCCGCAGCGGCACCGGCTCCAGCGGCGGCACCGGCAGCAGCACTTGCATCGCCACCGGCAGAAGAATTCTCGGGAGTCGCGGCAGGTGCAACGCCGGATCCTATGCGCCGATCAAGATCCTGGTATCGCTCCAGGGATTCCTGCTTCATGCGCGCAATCTGATTCTGCAGTTCTTCGATCACGCCCTGCTGGCGCGATATCTGATCCTGCATTTGTTGCAGTTGGTTGAACAGCATGCCTTGTGCCGAGGCAGGGGCCGAAGCCGCTCCCCCGGCATAGGCGCCGTTCGTACCGTAACCTGCAGGCGGATAACTGCTCCCGCTATTGTTATAACCGGAGTTGTCATCGACCACAGGAACCGCAGCCCACGCCGCAAGCGGCGCGAGGCTGAGAGCCAGAACAGTTACAGCACGACGGCACGTTCGCATATCGAATTACTTACGCAGTTCGACGCGACGGTTTTGAGCCCAGGACTGCTCGTCGTTGCCGGTAGCAACTGGACGCTCTTCGCCGTAGGAAACCAGTTCCAGCTGAGCTGGGGAAACACCTTGCAGTACCAGGTAGCGCTGAACGGCTTTCGCACGACGCTCGCCCAGTGCCATGTTGTACTCACGAGTACCACGTTCGTCGGTGTTGCCTTCCAGAACAACGCGAGCGCCGTTTGCTTTCAGGTCTTTGGCGTGAACGTCCAGAGCGCGCATGGCTTCTGGCTTCAGGTCCGAGCTGTCGTATTCGAAGTAGAAGGTGGTGATTGCGCGCAGAGCAGCTTCTTCGCTCAGGGAACCGTCAACTGCACCAGTGTTTGCGCCGTAACCAGCGTTTGGATCAACAGCGCCTTCACCGGCGTTGTCGCCGCCTTTGGACGAGCAACCTACAGCTACAGCCATGGCCAGAGCCAGCGCAGCAAATTTACCAAACTTCAGCATTTCCATCGTGAAACTCCTAATGAACCCCAGTGTGTTAAGTAAAACGTAAAGCGCCGCGTCAGTTCAGGTAAGGGGACCAGGACGGTTCTCTGACTTCGCCTTGAGCGGTAGGAAGCGGGAGCCTCACGCGTCCATTAATGGACACGAGCATCAAGACTCCCCGGCCCTGCTGGCGGGTGGCGTAGATTACCATGGTGCCGTTGGGCGCAACAGTAGGCGACTCGTCCAGAGTGCTATCAGTGAGGATTTTTACACTTCCGCGCTGCAAATCCTGGGCCGCCACTTTGAAATTGGTGAAACCGTCCTGACGATGGATCATCACCAGGGTCTTTTCATCCGCCGAAAGCTTCGGGTTGGCGTTGTAGTTGCCCACGAACGTCACACGCTCGGCACCGCCGCCCCCGGCGCTGGTCTTGTAGATCTGCGGCTTGCCGCCACGGTCGGAGGTGAAGTAGATGGTCGAACCATCCTTGCCCCAGTACGGTTCGGTGTTGATGCCAGGACCTGCGGTCACGCGGGTGATCTGACGCGAACCGAGGTTCATCACATAAATGTCCGGGTTACCGTCTTTCGACAGTACGAACGCCAGGCGATTGCCGTCCGGCGACCAGGCTGGCGCGCCGTTCAGGCCTTCGAAGTTGGTGATCTGCTCGCGGCGACCGGTGTCGATGTTCTGCATGAAGATGCGCGGACGCTTCTGCTCGAACGACACGTAGGCGATACGCTTGCCGTCCGGTGCAAAACGCGGCGACAGGATCGGCTCGCGCGATTGCAGCAGGGTCACGGCGCGGGCACCGTCGTAGTCCGAACGCTGCAGGGTGTAACGGGTGTTCTTCTCGGAGAAACGCTCGGCCGTGACGTACAGCAGGCGAGTCGAGAACGCACCTTTGATACCGGTCAGTTTTTCGAACGACTGATCGGAAATGTAGTGCGCCATGTCGCGCAGCTGTTCGGTGGTACCGGACACACTGCCGTCAGCCACTTTCTGTTCGGTGGCGACGTTGAACAAAGCCCACTGCACTTGCAGACGACCACCGGCCGGCACGATGCTGCCGACCATCATGTATTGCGCGCCCACCGCCTTCCAGTCACGGAAGATGATTTCGCTCGGCTGGCTTGGCTGGCTGATCATGTTCTGCTTTGGAATCGGCGAGTAATAGCCCGAGTTGCGCAAATCGTTACCAATGATTTCAGCCATGTCATCCGGCAGGACGGCACCGCCCTGGAAACCGAACGGTACGACGGCGATCGGCGTTGCCCGATCGCTGCCGCTGGTGACCAGAATGTTCTTTTCATCCGCCATCGCGATCCCTGCCATGCAGCAGATCACGACCAGCATTCCTCGAAGAAGGTTTCTCACAAGGCTAGATCCTCAGGTGTGAATGTCATCTTGAATGAACGATACGGAGCGAAATCGCTCGGCTTCATTCCCTGCATTTCCGTCAAACGTCCAATATTCTTGACCGCTGCCACTGCCGATGCATCGAACGGACCGTCGCCACTGGACTTGGCCACGCTGACCGAAGTCACCGTACCGTCCGGCAACATGCCGATCTGCAGTACAACCGTCATGCCTTTGCGTGCCGAAGGTGGACGTGCCCAGCCTTCCGCTGCTCGCGCACGAATCAGGTCATCGAAACTGCCCGCGACTTCATCGCCCTGCTCATCGGCCAAGGCCTGCTGGCGCTGCGGCGTGTCGGAAAGCAAATCTGCCAGGGCCTGAGCCTTTTTGTCTTCGGCGGATTTACGTGCCGCGTCCTGCGCTTTCTTCTTCGCAGCATCGGCAGCAGCTTTCTTCTTCGCGTCTTCGGCGACTTTCTTCTTCGCCTCTTCAGCTTCAGCTTTCTTCTTGGCGTCTTCGGCGGCTTTCTTCTTCGCGTCTTCGACGATCTTTTTCTTGGCTTCTTCAGCGGCCGCTTTCTTGGCCTCTTCTTCAGCAGCCTTCTTGGCTTCTTCTTCGGCTTTCTTCTTGGCTATATCAGCCAATTGTTTCTCTTCTGCCTTCTTGGCTTCGGCGGCTTTCTTCGCGTCGTCGGCTTTCTTGGCTTCATCAGCCTTCTTCGCCTCGTCCGCTTTCTTCGCCTCATCGGCCTTCTTGGCTTCCTCGGCCTTTTGAGCCGCTTCTTCTTTCTTTTGTTCCGCAGCCTTCACCGCTTCCTGCTCGACCTTTTTCTGCTCCATCTGCTCGACTTCAGTCTGGCGCGCGGCGGATTTCTTCGCCTCACCCGCAATCTTCTGATTGGTCTGGGTGGTTGCCTGACTTTTCGATTTCAGCTGGTACAGGGTCGCCTGGACAATCGGCTTGGCCGGCGGCAGCTCCGGGGTCAGGGCGAAACTGACGAACAGCATGCCGAACACCAGCACGTGCAAGCCAATCGCCCAGACACTAGGCCAGAAGTAGCTTTCCGAGGCGGACGGCTCTCGCTGTTGCTGCATCAGGGCGCCTCGGTGATCAAGCCAACGTTACCGACCCCGGCTTTCTGCAACCCGCCCATGGCGCCCATGACGGAGCCATAATCGACGGACTTGTCGCCACGGATGAAGACCTGGGTACGCTTGCCGCCTTCAGTGCCGGCACGAATGATCTTGGTCACCGCGTCGGTCATCTGTGGCAGGGTCATGGCACGGTCCTGCTGCTTCTCGGTGTCGACTTCGCTGCCAAGGTTCCAGTAGTAGGTCTTGTCCGATTTGATCGAAATGGTCAGCACCTGGGTGTTGTTGTCCTGCGGCAAGGCTTCGCTGGAAACCTTGGGCAGATCCACTTTCACGCCCTGATTGAGCATCGGCGCAGTCACCATGAAGATGACCAGCAGCACCAGCATCACGTCGATGTAAGGCACTACGTTCATCTCGGCGACCGGCTTGCGCTTGTGTCGGGCTCGAGTGATTAAAGCCATCGTGAAATACCTGCTTATTCTTCGCTGGTGTGCACTTTGCGGTGCAGGATCGCCTGGAATTCATCGGCGAAGGTGTAGTAGCGGCTCAGCAAGGTTTCACTGCGGGCAGAGAAACGGTTGTAAGCGATAACGGCCGGGATCGCGGCGAACAGACCGATCGCGGTGGCGATCAGGGCTTCGGCGATGCCGGGTGCCACGGTGGCCAGGGTGGCCTGCTGGGCGCTGGCCAGACCACGGAAGGAGTTCATGATCCCCCAGACGGTACCGAACAGACCGATGTACGGGCTGACCGAACCGACGGTGGCGAGGAACGGCAGGCTCTGCTCGAGCTTCTCTTCCTCACGGGAGATGGCGACGCGCATGGCACGGGCCACGCCTTCCATCACTGCTTCAGGATCGACACCAGGCTGCTGACGCAGACGGGAGAACTCCTTGAAGCCGGCGCGGAAGATCTGCTCGACGCCCGAATCCGGATCCGGGTTGCTGCCGGCCTGACGGTAGAGTTTGGACAGGTCGATACCCGACCAGAAGCGCTCCTCGAAGCTCTCCAGGGCACGTCGACCGGCGCGCAGCAGGTTGCTGCGCTGAAAGATCATGATCCATGAGGTCACCGATGCGGCTACCAGGGTCAACATTACCAACTGCACCACGATGCTGGCATTGCTGACCAGGCTCCACATGGAGGAATGGTCGACGACGTTAGCTTCCACGCTTTATCTCCTGCTTTGAGTGTGTACCCGTGCCGACCGCGTCGGCAAAGGCCGCACGCAGGTCTTCGGGAAGGGCCCGGGGTTTCAAACTGTTAGTGCGCACACAGGCCACCAGAAACTGCCCTTCGCAGAGCAGCACATTATCCGTTGCCCGCCTGACCTGCTGTCGAAAGCGCAGGCTGGCACGGTTCAATTCGATTACATCAGCGCTTACCAGAAGCTCGTCATCCAGTCGCGCCGGCGCGTGGTAACGCGCTTCGCTGGAATGCACGACGAACAACAGGTCCTCCCCTGCCAGCGCCGACTGGGCAAAGCCCAGCTCCCGGAGCCGCTCGGTTCGAGCCCGTTCCATAAACTTGAGGTAATTAACGTAATACACGATGCCGCCCGCATCGGTGTCCTCGTAATAAACGCGACAACGATGTGCGAACGACTCAAGCCCGTTTTGCGCGCGCATACTCTAGTGCTTACTCCTCGGGTTGCCAATCCGGCCAGGCAACTGTTTTTCATTGTTCGAAGGCTTTACCGCAAAAGTACCGTCCTGAGACAGTACAAACGCTGAATAAATCGACAATAAATGTGTATTAATCGTCCACGGCATCGAGAAACTCGTCTACCACGGGCATCTCGCCCATTCGTGTCGGAATGTTTAAACCAAAATGCAGGTACGCGTGGCGGGTAACCACCCTGCCCCGTGGTGTCCGCATGATGTAACCCTGCTGAATCAGATACGGCTCGAGCACGTCTTCAATGGTGTGGCGTTCTTCGCTGATCGCCGCCGCCAGACTGTCGATGCCCACCGGGCCACCGTCGAACTTCTCGATCATGGTCAACAGCAGACGCCGGTCCTGATGATCGAAACCGTGCTCGTCGACATCCAGCAGGTTCAGCGCCAGATCCGCGACGGACTTGGTGATGTGGCCCTTGGCCCGGACTTCGGCGAAATCCCGTACCCGGCGCAACAGTCGGTTGGCGATCCGCGGCGTGCCACGGGCGCGGCGGGCAATCTCGAAAGCCCCTTCCGGATCCAGCGGCAGGCCGAGGATATTCGCTGAACGGCTGACAATCGTCGCCAGGTCAGCGGTGCTGTAGAACTCGAGACGCTGGACGATGCCGAAACGGTCGCGCAACGGGTTGGTCAGCATGCCCGCCCTGGTGGTCGCACCCACCAGGGTGAACGGCGGCAGATCGAGTTTGATCGAACGCGCCGCCGGCCCTTCACCGATCATGATGTCGAGCTGGAAATCTTCCATGGCCGGGTACAGCACTTCTTCTACGATCGGCGACAGGCGATGGATTTCATCGATGAACAGCACGTCGTGCGGCTCAAGATTGGTCAACAGCGCCGCCAGATCACCCGGGCGCTCCAGCACCGGGCCGGAAGTGCTCTTGATCGACACACCCATTTCCTGGGCGATGATGTTCGCCAGCGTGGTTTTACCCAGCCCCGGCGGGCCGAAGATCAGGGTGTGGTCGAGGGATTCGCTACGGCCACGGGCGGCCTGGATAAACAGTTCCATCTGCTCGCGAACGGTCGGCTGGCCGATGTACTCGGCGAGGCTGACGGGACGTATCGCCCGATCCTGGACTTCTTCGCGCTCACGCGGGCTGTGCGTGGCGGCGATCAGACGATCAGCTTCAATCACTTAAATCATTCCCTTCAGGGCGCGTCGAATCATGTCTTCGCTGCTCAGGCCTTTCTCTTTGATCGCGGAAATCGCCTTGCTCGCTTCCTGTGGTTTGTAGCCCAGGGAAATCAGCGCGCTGACCGCATCGTTCTCGGCGGTGTTGACCGGCGCCGGGCCGTCCGGCTGGTTGGGTACCAGTGCGAACATGGCCGGCGAGGTTTCCCAGGCCTTGAAGCGATCCTTGAGTTCAACCAGCAGACGCTCGGCAGTTTTCTTGCCCACGCCCGGCACCTTGGTCAGCGCCGAGGTGTCCTGGGACTGCACGCAACGGATCAGTTCGTCGACTTCCAGACTCGACATCAAGGCCAGCGCCAGTTTCGGCCCCACACCATTGAGACGGATCAACTCGCGAAAAAAGTCTCGCTCACGCTTGCCGGCAAAACCATAGAGTAACTGCGCGTCTTCGCGTACGACCAAATGGGTGTGCAGGGTCAGCGGTTCACCGACCGACGGCAGACGATAAAGGGTGGTCATGGGCACTTCCAGCTCATACCCGAGGCCGTTTACATCCAGAATCAGGTGCGGCGGCTGTTTCTCAGCCAGAGTGCCGCGCAAGCGTCCAATCACGTTTCAGATCCTTGAGCGTTGGCCAGCCGTGGGCTGGCGACTGTCGGAAGGAGAGTTTCGGGCCGACGACCCAGGCGCAAAACACGCATTCCGGAAATTTGACTGCTGATGCTATCAGAGACGCAGTCGCCCGCCACGACTGCGTGCCGTTCCCAAGCCGTGCGGCAACAGACTGGAGCGCGTGTGGGCGTGACAAATGGCAATCGCCAGGGCATCCGACGCGTCGATTTGCGGTTTGCTGGTCAGCTTGAGCATGTGCATGACCATCATCTGCACCTGCTCTTTATTGGCCGCGCCCGTCCCCACCACTGCCTGTTTGACCTGCGTGGCCGTGTACTCGGCGATCTCCAGGCTCTCTTCGGCGCCAGCGACGATAGCGGCCCCACGGGCCTGCCCGAGCTTGAGCGCCGAGTCGGCGTTTTTCGCCATGAACACCTTTTCGATGCCCATGGTGACCGGGCCGTAGGTCTGGATGATCTCCCGCACGCCGCGATAGACGATCTGCAACCGTTCATGCAATTCGCCGGCACCAGTGCGGATACAACCCGAGGCGACATAGATGCAACCGCCGCGTCCGGTATCGCGAACAATGCCGTAGCCGGTAATGCGCGAACCGGGGTCGATACCAAGAATTAAAGTCATAACGCCTGCAGGTTCGGTAAAAGCACTGAATTCAAGATAACGCATAACAAATGTGGGAGCTGGCTTGCCAGCGATGACGGTGTGTCAGGCACGATCATTACCTGATGTGCCGACGCCATCGCTGGCAAGCCAGCTCCCACATTGAAGCCTAGTCGCTCTTAACCGAGCTGAGCGGCCACGTCTTCCGGAATGTCCGCGTTGGAGTAGACGTTCTGCACGTCGTCCAGGTCTTCCAGCATGTCGATCAGCTTGAGCACCTTCTCGGCGCCCTCCAGGTCCAGTTCGGCGCTGGTGGTCGGCTGCATGACGATTTCCGCGTCATCACCCTTGAAGCCTGCGGCCTCCAGGGCATTGCGCACCGCGTAGAAACTGGTGAACGAGGTGAACACGTCGATCGAGCCGTCTTCGTGGCTGACCACGTCGTCGGCATCGGCTTCCAGCGCCGCTTCTGTCAGCGCGTCCTCATCGACACCCGGCGCAAAGCTGATCTGCCCCTTGCGTTCGAACAGGTAAGCTACCGAACCGTCGGTACCGAGGTTGCCGCCACACTTGCTGAACGCGTGGCGCACGGCCGCTGCGGTACGGTTGCGGTTGTCGGTCATGCACTCGACCATTACGGCAACGCCGCCCGGGCCGTAGCCTTCATAGGTCAACTCTTCAACGTTGTCGGCTTCGGTCGCGCCGGCGCCACGGGCCACGGCACGGTCGATGATGTCCCGGCTCATGTTGGCGCCCAGTGCCTTGTCCAGTGCCAGACGCAGACGCGGGTTGGAGCCCGGATCACCGCCGCCCTGACGGGCCGCCACGGTCAGTTCGCGGATCCACTTGGTGAAGATCTTGCCTCTCTTGGCATCCTGGCGTTCTTTGCGGTGCTTGATGTTCGCCCACTTGGAATGACCTGCCATAACTCGCTCCGAATTCTCTTGAACAATGCCCGCCATGCAACTGCATCGGCCAGCAAAAAAATCTTGTTTTCAATCACTGCAGAAAGAAAAAAGGCGCATCCGAAGATGCGCCTTCAGGCCCGTCTTACTCGGCCTTTGGCGTTTCACGCAAACGAATGTGCAATTCGCGCAATGCCTTCGCATCCACGACACCCGGCGCCTGCGTCATCACGTCGGCAGCACTCTGGGTTTTCGGGAAGGCGATCACTTCACGGATCGACTGGGCGCCGGTCATCAGCATCACCAGACGGTCCAGACCGAAGGCCAGACCGCCATGCGGCGGCGCGCCGTATTTCAGGGCGTCGAGCAGGAAGCCGAACTTCTCTTCCTGTTCCGCTTCGTTGATGCCCAGCAGACGGAATACCGCTTGCTGCATTTCTTTACGGTGGATACGGATCGAACCGCCACCCAGCTCGGTGCCGTTCAGCACCATGTCGTAGGCACGGGACAGAGCGCCGGCCGGGTTGGCTTCCAGCTCTTCCGGCGAGCACTTCGGTGCGGTGAACGGGTGGTGCAGCGCGGAGAAGCTGCCGTCGTCGTTCTCTTCGAACATCGGGAAGTCGACGACCCACATCGGTGCCCACTCGCAGGTCAGCAGCTTCAGGTCGTGACCGAGCTTGATACGCAGCGCGCCCAGGGCTTCGCTGACGATCTTGGCCTTGTCGGCGCCGAAGAACACGATGTCGCCGTCGACTGCACCGACGCGATCGAGGATCACGTTCAGCTTGTCTTCAGGGATGTTTTTCACGATCGGCGATTGCAGGCCTTCTACACCAGCAGCGCGCTCGTTGACCTTGATGTACGCCAGGCCCTTGGCACCGTAGATGCCGACGAACTTGGTGTAGTCGTCGATCTGCTTGCGCGGCATGCTCGCCCCGCCTGGAACGCGCAGCGCGGCGATACGGCATTTCGGGTCGTTGGCAGGGCCGCTGAAGACTTTGAAATCAACTTCTTTCAGCTGATCGGCCACGTCGACCAGTTCCAGCGGGTTACGCAGGTCCGGCTTGTCGGAACCGTAACGGCGCATGGCTTCTTCGA
This sequence comes from Pseudomonas gozinkensis, assembly GCF_014863585.1. Lineage (NCBI taxonomy): Bacteria > Pseudomonadati > Pseudomonadota > Gammaproteobacteria > Pseudomonadales > Pseudomonadaceae > Pseudomonas > Pseudomonas gozinkensis. The sequence continues at coordinate 5,087,538 of NZ_CP062253.1, forward strand.
AGGTCATGTGCGGGAACTCACCGAACTCCAGATCCAGCACTTCCTTGAACAGGTTGCGGATCATGCCTTCGGTCAGGCCCATGATGTCTTTTTCGTCGAGGAAGCTGGTCTCGATGTCGATCTGAGTGAACTCAGGCTGACGGTCGGCACGCAGGTCTTCGTCGCGGAAGCACTTGGCGATCTGGTAGTAGCGGTCGAAGCCGGCGACCATCAGCAGCTGCTTGAACAGCTGTGGCGATTGCGGCAGGGCGAAGAACGAACCGGCGTGGGTACGGCTCGGTACGAGGTAGTCGCGCGCGCCTTCCGGAGTGGCACGGGTCAGGATCGGCGTTTCGACGTCGAGGAAGCCGTTCTCGTCGAGATAGCGACGGATGCTGGTGGTCATGCGCGAACGCAGACGCAGCTTCTCGGCCATTTCCGGACGACGCAGGTCCAGGAAGCGATAGCGCAGACGGGTTTCCTCGCCCACGTCGGAGAACTCGTTCAGCGGGAACGGCGGGGTTTCCGACTCGTTCAGCACTTCGAGCTCGTAGCCCAGCACTTCGATCATGCCCGACGCCATGTTGGCGTTGGTGGCACCGGCCGGACGCAGACGCACCTTGCCGGTGATCTTCACGACGTATTCGCTGCGCACGCGATCGGCGGCGGCGAAGCTCTCGGCGCGATCCGGATCGAACACTACCTGGGCCAGACCGTCACGATCACGGATATCGAGGAAAATCACCCCGCCGTGGTCGCGACGACGGTGAACCCATCCGCAAAGGGTAATTTCCTGGCCTTCCAGGCTTTCGTTCAGTTGGCCGCAATAATGGCTGCGCATCATGGTAGTGGTTCGCTTCTCGTAATTCGAAATTCGGTGGAGATCCTGCTGCACTCAAGCACTGTGCAACCTGTGGAAACTCGCGCGTGTCGTTCGACCTGGGTTTGAACCCTAGTCAGATTTGTCGCCACCGGCCAGATTCTTCTTCGCGCCGGTCTTGAAATCGGTTTCGTACCAGCCGCTGCCGCTGAGGCGAAAGCCCGGCATCGACAGCTGCTTCTTGAGTTCCGGCGCCTGACAGGCAGGGCAATCGACCAGTGGTGCGTCGCTGATCTTTTGAATGGCTTCCAACTGATGACCACAGGAAGCACATTGGTAATCGTACATCGGCATGGGGTTGTCTCGGCAATCAGATTGCCAGCACGCGCAGGGCGGTGCGGCGAAAGAGCGGGATTATATCCATTAAATGCGGCCTGTGCAGCCGGAAGACTGCACAGGCCGTCTCGTCAGTGACAACCTTCGTCGTGCATCCCCGGAGAATCCCGCAGGCCATGCACCACACACATCACCCGCACCAGACCGCTGAAGTTTTTCACCCCGCCATGACGCAGGTGCACTTCACGATCGACGCGGGACAACAGCGTGCCGACCGAACAGCAATTGTCCTCGGCCATCCGGCCCAGGATGTTCCAGTAAACCTGCTCCAGCCGCATGCAGGTCGCAAACCCGTTCAAACGCACCGAACGGGATAACGGCCGGATCAACGCCATGTCGAACCCGCCGAGCAAAGGTTCTGTGGCGCTCTCCCGTTGCGAACCGACTGCGATCTCTCTTCGCCTGTCTCCAACTTCCATATCGTTGACACTCCTTTGTCATCTCTGCGCCCGTTATCAAGGCAACTTCCCGTGACCTCATTAAATGCGCAGGCACGAAGGCAGTTCCAGATGACTTTTTGACCATCGACGTAGGATAAGCCAACGCGACAAGGAGGATCATGGAGCGGTGGATCGTCTTTCCTGTTTCCTACAGGAAGGAGTGACATTTCCAGGAAAAAAGAGGACAGCGCACGAAAAGGGGTCCGTGCGCTTCCCGTCATCAGGCCTCAAGCAATGCGCGCAGCATCCACGCGGTTTTCTCGTGAACCTGCATGCGCTGGGTCAGCAGGTCGGCGGTAGGTTCATCGCTGACCTTGTCCAGCAGAGGGAAAATGCCCCGTGCGGTCCGGGTGACGGCTTCCTGACCTTCCACCAACTGCTTGATCATGTCTTCGGCACTTGGCACGCCGACTTCCTCTTTAATAGAAGACAGACGTGCGTAAGTCGCATAGGCACCCGGTGCGGGAAAACCCAGCGCCCGGATACGTTCGGCGATCAAATCCACCGCCAGGGCCAATTCGTTGTATTGCTCCTCGAACATCAGATGCAGGGTCCGGAACATCGGCCCGGTGACGTTCCAGTGGAAGTTGTGAGTCTTCAGATACAGCACGTAGGTGTCCGACAGCAGGCGCGAGAGCCCTTCGACGATGGACTTGCGGTCTTCTTCACTGATACCGATATCGATTGCCATGTTTACCCCCTAACGGCGATTGAATTCATCCAGCAGGTGTCGTTCCACTGTAGCAAGGCGACCCACCCCCCGCAGCCCCCGTATGAACGCGATAGACGCGACAAATCGTCCGACGCCTGCCGCTGGCCGGCGTGATTTGAGTACCCGCAGGCTTTGCTGTTAAATAGGCAGTGTGTCGCTACGCCCCGTTTTCCGGGCCTGCGCATAGGCTGATGCCGGGTACGTGTCCAACGCCTCTTATTGTTCCGAAGCGAACCGTGCGCCTTCAGCTCTTCCTTGTGAGCCGTCATAACGTGAGTCAATAAAAATGTTGAAAATCGTCCACCTGCTAATGGGCGCAGCAGCCTTGCTGCTGTCCTTCATACCCAGCCTGAAGTCCGAAGCGGTACCTTACCTGCAACAACCCGATGCACTTTACCTGGCCTTTTTCGGCCTGCTGAACCTGATCCTTGCGCCAGTTATCCCCTACTGGAACAAAGGTCCGCGCCAGCATCTGCAAAATCTGGTCAGCGCCCTGCTGGTGCTGACTGTCGTCCTGCAAACCCTGACCCTGATCGCGCCGATGCCTGTCATCGCCGGCCAGCCAGCTGTGCTGTTCAGCCTGGTCATTGCTCTGGTTGCCGTGGCGGTACACCTGGCCGTCAGCTTCTATAAATCCTCACCGGCCGCCGCCGCGCAAAGCTACGACATGAGCAACCGCGATACCGGCACCGTCAAGTGGTTCAACACCTCCAAAGGCTTCGGCTTTATCTCCCGGGACTCCGGCGATGATATTTTCGTGCACTTTCGCGCCATCCGTGGCGAAGGCCACCGCGTTCTGGTCGAAGGCCAGCGCGTGGAGTTCTCGGTGATGAACCGTGACAAGGGCCTGCAGGCCGAAGACGTGATCGCTGCCCTGCCGCGCCGCTGATCCACGTCCCCGCAATAAAAAAACCGCGAACAGCCTGGCTGTTCGCGGTTTTTTAATGGGAGCACGGGAGCATCCCCGCATACATTTCAATAGTGTGGCGGTGGCGCATCTTCTTCAAAAGACCCGATCTGCCCCACCATCTCCTCCTGACGCTTGAGTACGGCTGCCATCTGCAATTGCAGACGCTCGACCACACGCTGCTGTTCCACCAGCACGTCGTTCAATGCCTGGATGGTGTCGTCCTGAAACGCCAGGCGGCTTTCCAGCTCGGTAACACGTTGTTCAAGGCTCATGACTCAGCCCTCCAGAAAGGTGAAATCTTCGTCCAGCACCAGACGCAGGCGCTCGCGAATCGCGGCCACTTGCCCGGTACTGTAAGGCTTGGCGGGGTGCTTGCCCCAGACCGGCGCCGGCCAGGCGGCATCGTCCCTCTTACGCACGATCACATGCATATGCAGCTGGCTGACCACGTTACCCAGGGTCGCCACATTCATCTTGTCGGCGTCGAAGGAATCCTTCAGCACCTCGGCCAGGGCGGTGGTTTCCTGCCACAGGCGCTGCTGGTCGGCGACATCCAACTGAAACAACTCGCTGATATCGTCGCGGCGTGGCACCAGGATGAACCACGGGTAGTTGGCGTCGTTGGACAACAGCAATCGGCAAAGCGGGAAATCGCCGATGGTCAGCGTGTCCTGTTGAAGTCGTGAATCTAAAGCAAACACTGCGCGCACTCCCGGCGAAATGACCTGTTTTTCAGCTTAGCGCCCCGCTGTAAAAGCAGCACGCCAGGCGACTGGACGGCAGCATACCTGCGATTGCTGCGTCCTTCACGGTGAATGCGCTGATGCAAAGTTCTCCAGCGCCCCGGAATGTGACACTCGCAGCACGAGCGCACCACGACGAGACCCGGACCGCCATCCAGCGTGGCGAAAGGACCGTCTCATGACGCAGCGTTCACGCACCTTGAACGGCTCAACTGTATGAATTCAGTACAGCCTTTGAAATTTTTTGCACCAAAACCGCACAGTGCGTCTACGCTCAGTGCGTCTGGCATCCGCCGAATACTCACCGACGGGGTGAACCGGTAACGTTTTCGATTGTCGTGCAGCGAATTTCACGGAGCAACACCATGCGAAGGATGGCGTCAAGCCTGATTGAAACGCCCGCGAAGCCCCCGGTTTCATGAGGGTTTTACCGCAAAAGACGAGCACCTCGAAAAAAACCGGAACAATTCAGCGGTTTGTGCACGCTTGTTGCATTCATACCCATATGGACTATAAGCGCACCACAAGAAGTGGATGCCTTGGGCCAATAAAAACAGTGGCAGGGTTGCCCGATGGAGATTCAAGCGTTTTGCCAAGGGACTCTTTTTTACCGATGCTCAAGCCCTGTAAAACAGCGCTGAAGTTGTCAGTCCCATTGCATTTGGACTGTAAATTTGCGACATCTACCAAGCCGATTGCGACACGCTCGTAAAGAAGCTGAAAGGTTGGATGTGCAAGTATCGCCAACATGGTCGGCGTGATATAAGTTTGCGCCGACACAAAAAGAAAGAGCCGCCCAGATAATAAAACAGGTGGGACGGCAGTACTCTTCTAAAACCAAAGGAGCAAATCACGATGCGCGTGATGAAGTGGAGCATGATCGCACTGGCAGTTGCAGCAGCAGCCAGTACTCAGATGGCTACGGCCGCACCGTTCGTAAGTGACCAGGCAGAAGCCAAAGGCTTCGTTGAAGACGCGAAAGCTGATTTGCTGATTCGCAACTATTACTTCAACCGTGACAACAAAGACCGTGCCCGTGACGTGAAAGACTGGACCCAGGGTATCTGGGGCAACTTCAGCTCCGGTTACACCCAAGGTACTGTTGGTGTCGGCGTTGATGCATTCGGTTACCTGGCCATCAAACTGGACGGCGGTGCCGGCACCAGCGGTTCGGGCAACATGAGCCGCAGCAACACCTTCAATGCAAACGGTTCCCGCGATCCTGACGACAGCCAAGGCAAAGCCGGCGCAGCCATCAAGTTCCGCGTATCGAAAACCGAGCTGAAAGTCGGTGACATGCAGCCTAGCACCGCTCCGGTGTTCGCTGTTGGCGGCTCCCGTATCCTTCCGCAAACTGCCAGCGGTTTCCAACTGCAGAGCAGCGAGATCAAAGACCTTGACCTCGAAGCCGGTCACTTCTACTCGGCTACCAGCCAGGACCGCAACGCCCGTGAAGGCGGCCTGTACGCGACCTACGCTGGCGTTGAAGCCAAAACCATCGACTACTTCGGTGGCAAGTACGGCATCACCGAAAACCTGAGCGCATCGCTCTACGGCGCCAAACTGGAAGACATCTGGAACCAGTACTACGCCAACGTGAACCTCACCACTCCATTTGGTGGTGACACTTCGCTGAACACCGACTTCAACATCTATCGCACCACCGATACCGGTAGCGCGAAAGCCGGTGACATCAGCAACACCGCGTTCTCCCTGGCTACCGCTCTCTCGTTCCTGAAAGCGCACACCATCACCCTGGCCTTCCAGAAGGTCAACGGTGACACTCCGTTCGACTACATCGGCGTGGGCAAGAACAACCGTGGCGGCGACTCGATCTTCCTCGCCAACTCCATCCAGTACTCTGACTTCAACGCCCCGGGCGAGAAGTCTGCCCAGATCCGTTACGACATCAAGATGGCCGAGTACGGCGTTCCAGGTCTGAGCTTCATGACCCGTTACGTAAAAGGTTGGGACATCGACGGTACCCACACTCCGGCAGGCAGCGCCTACACCGGTCTGTACGGCGAAGATGGCAAACACAACGAAACCAACTTTGAAGCCAAGTACGTTGTTCAGTCTGGCCCAGCCAAAGATCTTTCGTTCCGTATTCGTCAGGCATGGCACTTCGCTAACGCCGACGAAGGTGAAGGCGATACCAAAGAGTTCCGTCTGATCGTCGACTACCCGCTGTCGCTTTTGTAATCGCTTCGATTTAGTTGCGGTAACAAAACAAAAAGGCCCATCTTCGGATGGGCCTTTTTTATTGCCTGTCACTTGTAATAGATGCCTGACCGATAAGTCAGGCAATTAATTAGCAACCTATCATTACACTGCCGATTCCTGAACCACACGAATCACTCGTTGCGGAAACGGGATATCAATTCCGGCAGTTTTTAAACGATCACGGGACTGTTCGTTAAACATGAACATCACATCCCAGTAATCCGCAGTTTTAACCCACACACGCAGGGAAACAGTGATCGAACTGTCACCCAGTGTCGAAATAACGGCCTGAGGTGCCGGATCCTGCAAAACGCGATCATCCTTGGCCAGATCCAGCAGCACCTGTCGGGCCTTTTGCAGATCGGCTTCGTAATCCACACCCACATCAAACACAACCTTGCGGGTTGGCTGACGGTTGGTGTTGGTAATGATGCCGTTCGACAGGTTGCCGTTCGGGACGATGATGGTCTTGTTGTCGCCGGTACGCAGCACGGTGTGGAAAATCTGGATGCTGTCGACGGTACCCGCCACACCCTGGGCTTCGATCCAGTCACCGATGCGGAACGGACGGAACAGCAGAATCAGCACGCCGCCGGCGAAGTTCGCCAGACTGCCCTGCAACGCCAGACCGATAGCCAGGCCGGCCGCACCGATCGCCGCCACGAACGAAGTGGTCTCGACGCCAATCATCGACGCCACGCTGACGATCAGCAGCACCTTGAGAATGATGTTGGCCAGGCTGCTGATGAAACCTTGCAGCGCCAGGTCGGCATTGCGCAGGGCCAGCAGGCCGCCGAGCTTTTGCGTGACCTTGTTGATCAGCCACCAGCCGATGGCCAGGGTAATCACCGCCAGCAACACGCGGCTGCCGTATTCCATGATCATCGGAATCCACGCCTGGGATGCCTTGACCAGGTTGTCTACCTCAGCATTCAAATCCATCTTTTATCTCCTGATTGCCGGCTTCCCGGGCTATAAAAAACCAGCGGCAGAAAGACCGAACCGCACTGGGCTCAATCGTTTCTGCCGTTGCTTGGGCCTCGGACGCCTTAAACGCCGAGAGGTTCCCGACCGGAAAAAGCTTAGTCGCGGAAGTTGTTGAACTGCAGTGGCATGCCGAATTCCTTGGCACGCAGGGCCGCGATGGCTTCCTGCAGGTCGTCACGCTTCTTGCCGGTCACACGCACCTGCTCGCCCTGAATGGCGGCCTGCACCTTGAGCTTGGCTTCCTTGATGTGGCCGACGATTTTCTTCGCCAGCTCCTTGTCGATGCCTTCCTTGAGGACGGCGTCCTGTTTCATCAGCTTGCCCGAAGCGAAGGAGTCTTTGACTTCAAGGCACTGCACATCGATCTTGCGCTTGACCAGGGCCAGCTTGAGGATCTCGATCATCGCTTCCAGCTGGAAATCGGCTTCAGCGGTCAGGTGGACGGTCAGGTCCTTTTCCTTGAATTCAAAGCTGCCCTTGCCTTTCAGGTCATAACGACGATCGAGTTCCTTCACGGCGTTCTCGACCGCGTTGGTGAGTTCGTGTTTGTCCAGTTCGGATACCACGTCGAACGACGGCATGTAATCTCTCCAATAAAAAGGCGCGCTCGGTCAGGACGCGGCGCGCTTGGCTTGCGGTTAAAATCGGGCTCATTATAACGGGTCTTTTCCCACCGACACGGCGAGCCTTGCATGCCTGTACCTTACCGAGTGAAAAACTGATGTCCACCCCCTGGCATGTCCTGGGCGCCGGAAGTCTCGGCACGCTCTGGGCCACGCGTCTGGCCCGGGCCGGATTGCCGGTCCGGCTGATCCTGCGCGACATCGACCGCTTGCACGACTATGCAACGGCGGGCGGCCTGACCCTCGTCGAACAAGGCGTGACCAGCCGTTACGCCATCCCCGGTGAAACCCCGGACAGTCCCGGCCCCATCCGTCGCCTGCTGGTGGCTTGCAAGGCCTACGACGCCGAAGCGGCCGTGGCCGGACTTGCCCACCGCCTGGCACCGGACGCCGAACTCATCCTGTTGCAGAACGGCCTCGGCAGCCAGGAAGCGGTCGCCGCACGTGTCCCACAAGCCCGCTGCATCAGTGCCTCCAGCACCGAGGGCGCGTTTCGCGACGGCGACTGGCGCGTGGTGTTTGCCGGCCATGGTTACACCTGGCTCGGTGACGCCAGCCATCCCGTGGCCCCCATCTGGCTGGACGATCTCGAGGCAGCGAAAATCCCCCATGAGTGGAGCGCCGACATTCTTACCCGCCTGTGGCGCAAACTGGCGCTCAACTGTGCGATCAATCCGCTGACGGTGCTGCACGACTGCCGCAACGGCGGCCTCCAGCAACATCACTGTGAAGTCGCGACGCTGTGTGGCGAACTGACCGAACTGCTCGAACGTTGCGGGCAACCGGCGGCGGCGGACAACCTGCAACAGGAAGTCGAACGGGTGATCCAGGCCACGGCGGCGAACTTCTCGTCGATGTATCAGGATGTGGCCAATAAACGCCGCACCGAAATCAGCTATCTGCTCGGCCATGCCTGCAAGGTAGCCGAGCGTCATCAACTGAACCTGCCACATCTCAAGCAATTGCAGCAGCGCCTGATCGCTCATCTGAACAGTCTCGGATTGCCCGTCGACTGAGCAGCGGCTACGCTGGCCACTTGTTCCTTTGCTGCGATAAACCTGATGCCATTGCGCCAGCGCCTCGAAAACCTGCCGGTCGGCCAGAAACTGCTGGCCGCCCTGCTGGTGCTGTTGACCACCGTGTTGCTGGTCGCCAACCTGACCTTTATCAGCGCCGCCTATTACATTTCCCAGGAAAGCATGGCACCCCAGGCGTTGCAGACCATCGGGCGACTGGTGTCGAACCCAAGTCTGGTGGCCGAGGCCTTGCAATCGCCGCAAAGCGCCGAGCGCCTGCTCAAGGAACTCGACAGCTATTCGCCGCTGCGCGCCGCTGCTTTATACGACGGCAAAGGCGAACGTCTGGCGCAGTTGCAACACGGCGACAAACTCAACCTGCCGGAACGTTATCGGCACATCGAAGCCTGGCAACTGACCGAGTTTCGCAGCAACCAGCTGATCACCCTGCCCCGCCCCGGCACTGCGCCGGGCCACCTGTTGCTGGTGGCCAGCAGCGAGCTGCCGGTGGCGTTCTACACCGGCACGCTCACGGCCAGCCTGGGGATTCTGATTTTCAGTGTGCTGCTGTGGCTGGTCATCGCCCGGCAGATCAAGCGCCTGATCACCCGGCCGATCCATCAGCTCGAAGAACTGTCCCGCCAGGTGACCCGCGAGGAGAACTACGCCCTGCGCGCCTCCCGGGGCAACCATGACGAAATCGGCAGCCTCGCCGAGGCGTTCAATACCATGCTCTCGCGCATTGAGGCCCGGGAGCAGCAGCTCAAGCGCGCCCGCGACGATTCGCAAGCCGCCTACGATCAGGCGCAGGGTCTGGCCGAAGAAACCCGCCACACCAACCGCAAGCTGGAACTGGAAGTCCAGGTGCGCAGCAAGATCGAGAAGAAGCTCACCGGGTTCCAGAACTACCTCAACAGCATCATCGACTCCATGCCCTCGGCGCTGATCGCCCTCGACGAACAGCTCTATGTCACGCAGTGGAACCAGGAAGCCAGCGCCCTTTCCGGCACACGGCTGGACGAGGCGCTGAACCAGCCGATCTTCCTCGCTTTCGAACCGCTCAAGCCGTTTCTGCCGCAACTCAAGCAGACCGTCGAACAACACACGGTGGCGAAGATCGAGCGGGTGACCTGGTTCAAGGACGACGAGCCCAAGCACTACGCCCTGACCTTCTACCCGCTGATGGGCGGCGCCGGGCGTGGTGTGGTGATCCGGATCGACGACATCACCCAGCGCCTGTCGCTGGAAGAAATGATGGTGCAGTCGGAAAAAATGCTGTCGGTTGGAGGCCTCGCCGCCGGCATGGCTCACGAAATCAACAACCCGCTGGGGGCGATCCTGCACAACGTGCAGAACATTCGCCGACGTCTATCGCCAGACCTGCCGAAGAACCTCGAGCAGGCCGAGCAACTGGGCATCGAACTCGATACCGTGAACCGCTATCTGCAAGGGCGGGAAGTCCCGCAACTGCTCGACGGCATCCAGCAGGCCGGCGCCCGGGCGGCGAAAATCGTTACCCATATGCTCAGCTTCAGCCGCCGCAGCAACCGCCAGATGGCGCCGTGCGACCTGCCAGCACTGATCGATCAAGCGGTGGAAATCGCCGGCAACGACTTCGACCTGGCCATCGGCTTCGACTTCAAGGGCCAGGCGATCGTTCGCCAGTTCGACCCGGCGCTGGGTCCCGTGCCGGGCACCGCCAACGAGCTCGAACAGGTATTGCTCAACCTGCTGAAGAACGCCGCGCAGGCGATCCACCAGCGCGAAGATGACAGCGAGCCGGGGCGAATCACGTTGCGCACACGGCTTAATCCGCCCTGGGCCGAGATTCAGGTCGAGGACAACGGCATCGGCATGAGCGAGAACGTGCGCAAGCGCACCTTCGAGCCGTTCTTCACCACCAAGGAAATCGGCCAGGGCACGGGCCTCGGGCTGTCGGTGTCGTACTTCATCATCACCAACAACCACAAAGGGCAGATGGAAGTGCAGTCGGCGCCGGGGCAAGGCACCTGCTTCACCCTGCGCCTGCCACTGGCGCAACCGGCGCCCATCGCCGCCGAAACCAATCAACTACCGAGGTAAACCATGGGCTTTCGCTTGTCGAAGATCTACACCCGCACCGGCGACAAGGGCGAAACCGGACTGGGCGACGGCCGCCGGGTGCCCAAGGATCACCCGCGCATCGAGGCCATTGGCGAAGTCGATACGTTGAACAGTCAGGTCGGCGTGCTGCTGGCCGGATTGCTCGCTGAACGCGAAAACTGCCCTGGGCTAAATGAGCTGATCGACGTATTGGCGCCCTGCCAACACCGCTTGTTCGACCTTGGCGGTGAGCTGGCGATGCCGGAGTATCAGGCGCTGAACGCAGCAGAAATCGAACGGCTGGAAGCCGCCATCGATGTGTGGAACGAGGAATTGGGGCCGCTGGAGAATTTCATTCTGCCGGGCGGTTCGATGCTGATCGCCCAGGCCCATGTCTGTCGCAGCCTGGCACGCAGTGCCGAACGGCGTTGTCAGCATTTGAATGCGATCGAACCGTTGGCCGGGGTTGGGCTGGCGTATATCAATCGCTTGTCGGATCTGTTGTTTGTGGCGGCGAGGCTGATCGCCCGGCGCCAGGGCATTGCCGAGATTCTGTGGCAACCGGCGGCGAAACCTTCAGAGGTGTAGCGCCTGGAAGTCAGTCATCGCTGGCAAGCCAGCTCCCACAAGGTTCTTGATCGTTCACAAGTATTCTATGAAGCCTTAAACCTGTGGGAGCTGGCTTGCCAGCGATGAGGCCACTGGCCTCACCGCAAACTCAGGCCTGTGGCCAGAACGCCCGAATCCCCGCCACACCCTGAGCCCCGGCATTCCACGCTTTTTCGCGCTCCGCCGGGCCGACGCCACCCAACAGAAACACCGGTTTGCTGAAGCCTTCGATCAACGTCGAAGCCTGCTCCCAGCCCAACGGCTGAGCGTCCGGATGAGTCAGGGTCGGCTGCACCGGCGACAGGGTGACGAAATCCACGCCCATCTGCTCGGCCAGCGCCAATTCCTCAGCATTGTGGCAAGACGCTGCCAACCAGCGCTCCGCCGGTAACGGACGCCCAGCAGCTGCGTACTTGCGCAGCTGCGCCGAAGTGATGTGCCAACCGGCAGCCGGGAAATCCCCCAGCCACTCGAACGGGCCCTTGATCATCAACTGCGCCTTGCCGGCACACAGGCCGACCGCGTCTACCGCAAGGTCGCGGTACTTCGGGTCATAGCCATTGGGCGCACGCAGCTGGATCAGTTTGACGCCGCCGGCAATCGCCTTCTGGATACCGCGCAGCAAGGCCGGGGTTTCCAGGTCTTCCGGCGTGATCAGGTATTCAGCGGGCAAACGCGCCGCCGCCACAATGGGCTGATTCGCTGCCGGGAACTCGTAATTCGTCAGTTCCCTGGCCGAAACCCAGGCCAATGGCTGGCCTTCGGCGCCATGGGGCTCCCCGGTGAAGCTCGAGACTTCCCAGACATCCAGCAACACCTGCTTGTCCGGGTAATCGTGGCGCACCTTGATCAGCGGCCGAGCGGCACCGACGACAATGCCCAACTCTTCTTGCAGCTCGCGGGCCAGCGCGGCTTGCACCGACTCCTCGGCTTCGACCTTGCCACCGGGAAATTCCCAGAGGCCGCCCTGATGCTGGGTATCGGCACGGCGGGCGATCAGAATCCTGCCGCTGTCGTCACGAATGACGGCGGCGGCGACGTGTACACGTTTCACGACTGCAATTCCTCCAGTCCTGCCTTTTGCCAGGCCTTGAAGGCCGGCCATTGGTAGACGGTTTCAACATAGGCTTCATCGACGGCCGGCAGTTTCACCTGATAAGTGCGCAGACGCACGGCAATCGGCGCGAAAAACGCATCGGCCAACGACACACGACCAAACAGGAACGGCCCCGGTTCGGTGGCAACGGCACGGCATTCAGCCCACAGCGCGAGCATGCGCTCGACATCGACCTTCACTTCCGGCGGCACCGGGTTGAGCGGCGCATCGTGGCTCAGGTTGAACGGCATGTGATTGCGCATCGCAAAAAAGCCGCTGTGCATCTGTGCGCAGGCGGATCGGGCCTGAGCACGGGCGGCGATATCGGTCGGCCACAGTTGCTCGGAAGGAAACTGTTCGGCCAGGTATTCGGCAATCGCCAGAGAGTCGGCGACGGTGCCACGGGCGGTTTTCAGCAGCGGCACCTTGGCAGTCGGCGAATGCGCCAGCAGCCGCTCGCGGGTGTCGGGCTTGCCGAGCTTGATCAGTTCTTCGGTGTAGGGCGCGCCGGTCAGTTCAAGCGCCAGTGCCGCGCGCAGGGACCAGGAGGAAAGCAGTTTGTCGCCGATGATCAGGTGAAGGCTCATGATTGAGGTGCCTTTTCGTCAGAGAATCAATTCCAGACTCGTAGCGTCTGATCTGCCGTCTTCGCGGGCAAGCCCGCTCCCACAGGATTCGGCGGCGTGCACAAGCTTTGTGCCCGACAATAATCACTGTGGGAGCGGGCTTGCCCGCGAAGAGGCCAGTCGCCCACTCCCTGTTTCAGATCAGGTGCGGTATTCGGCGTTGATCTTCACGTACTCGTGGGACAGGTCGGTGGTCCAGATGGTTTCGCTGCAATCGCCGCGACCCAGCTCGATACGGATGGTGATTTCTTCCTGCTGCATCACTGCCGAGCCCTGGGCTTCGGTATAGGTAGCAGCACGAGCGCCACGGCTGGCAATGCACACTTCGCCGAGGAACACGTCGATCTTGCTCACGTCCAGATCCGGCACGCCGGCACGGCCGACGGCGGCGAGGATGCGGCCCCAGTTCGGGTCGGAGGCGAACAGTGCGGTCTTGATCAGCGGCGAGTGAGCCACGGTGTAGCCGACGTCCAGACATTCCTGGTGATTGCCGCCGCCGTTGACTTCAACGGTCACGAACTTGGTCGCGCCTTCGCCGTCACGCACGATGGCCTGGGCCACGTCCATGCACACTTCGAACACGGCCTGTTTCAGCTTGGCGAACAGCTCGCCTTCGGTACGGGTGATTTCCGGCAGCGCAGCCTTGCCGGTGGCGATCAGCATGCAGCAGTCGTTGGTCGAAGTGTCACCGTCGATGGTGATGCGGTTGAACGACTTGTTGGCGCCGTCCAGCATCAGGTTGTGCAGCACGTCGCGGGAGACTTTGGCGTCGGTGGCGATGTAACCGAGCATGGTCGCCATGTTCGGACGGATCATGCCCGCGCCCTTGCTGATGCCGGTGACGGTGATGGTCACGCCGTCATGCTGGAACTGGCGGCTGGCGCCCTTTGGCAGCGTGTCGGTGGTCATGATGCCGGTGGCGGCGGCTTCCCAGTTGTTTTCCGACAGATCGTCCAGCGCAGCCTGCAGAGCGCCTTCGATCTTCTCGACTGGCAGTGGCTCGCCGATCACGCCGGTGGAGTACGGCAGGATCTGGCTGGCATCCACGCCGGTCAGCTCGGCGAGCTTGGCGGTGGTGCGCTCGGCGGCGGCCAGTCCCGGCTCGCCGGTGCCGGCGTTGGCATTGCCGGTGTTGGTCAACAGGTAGCGCACAGCGTTCTGCACGCGTTTCTTGGCCAGGATCACCGGCGCTGCACAGAAAGCGTTCAACGTGAACACGCCCGCCACGGTAGAACCTTCGGCGCAACGCATCACGACGACATCCTTGCGCCCTGGGCGCTTGATGCCGGCCGAAGCGATACCGAGTTCAAAACCGGCAACCGGGTGCAACGTTGGCAAAGGACCAAGACCAACAGCCATGAATGCGCTCCTTACTCAATGATGTCAGCACCGCCAAGCGTAGTGACGGTGGTGTAAATGGCAAAACGCCGCGACGGCTGGTGCCGGTCGCGGCGCGGGTATTTCAGCAATTGAAACGGGGTTTACTGGATCTGCCCGTGGCAATGCTTGAATTTCTTGCCCGAGCCGCAGTAGCACAGTTCGTTGCGGCCCAGCTTCTGCTCGTTGCGAACCGGCGCGGTGGCGAGGGCCACATCGACCTCATCACCGACCAGTGCTTCCGGCTGCTCCAGGCCCGGAGCCTCGGCGTGTTCGAACTGCATGCGAGCGGCCAGGGCTTCGGCTTCCTGACGCAGGCGCTGCTCTTCTTCGGCCGGATCTTCGCGGCGAACCTGAACGTGCGACAGCACACGGATCGAGTCGCGCTTGATCGAATCCAGCAGCTCGGCGAACAGCGTGAAGGACTCGCGCTTGTATTCCTGCTTCGGGTTCTTCTGCGCGTAACCACGCAGGTGGATACCGTGACGCAGGTGATCCATGGTCGACAGGTGGTCTTTCCACAGGTCGTCCAGAACGCGCAGCACGATCTGCTTCTCGAAGGAGCGCAGTGCGTCGGCACCGGCCTGGTCTTCTTTCTCGTTGTACGCGGCGATCAGCTCGTTCATCAGCTTCTCGCGCAGGGTTTCTTCGTACAGGTGATCGTCTTCGTCGAGCCATTGCTGGATCGGCAGCTTCACACCGAAGTCGCTGGCAATCGACGCTTCCAGACCGGCCACGTCCCACTGCTCTGGCAGCGATTGCGGCGGGATGTGCGCGCTGACGGTGGCGTTCAGTACGTCCTGACGGAAGTCGGCAATGGTTTCGCCGATGTTGTCCGCAGCCAGCAACGTGTTGCGCATGTGATAGATCACTTTACGCTGTTCGTTGTTGACGTCGTCGAACTCGAGCAGTTGCTTGCGAATGTCGAAGTTGCGGCCTTCAACCTTGCGCTGCGCCTTCTCGATGGCGTTGGTCACCATGCGGTGCTCGATCGCTTCACCGGACTGCATGCCCAGGGCTTTCATGAAGTTCTTCACCCGGTCAGAGGCAAAGATGCGCATCAGGCTGTCTTCCAGCGACAGGTAGAAGCGGCTCGAACCGGCATCGCCCTGACGGCCGGCACGGCCACGCAACTGGTTGTCGATACGACGGGATTCGTGACGCTCGGACGCGATCACCTGCAGACCGCCGGACTCCAGCACTTGCTGGTGACGCTTCTGCCAGTCGGCCTTGATCTGGGCGATCTGCTCAGGGGTC
The DNA here is from genome assembly GCF_014863585.1 of Pseudomonas gozinkensis. Classification (NCBI taxonomy): domain Bacteria; kingdom Pseudomonadati; phylum Pseudomonadota; class Gammaproteobacteria; order Pseudomonadales; family Pseudomonadaceae; genus Pseudomonas; species Pseudomonas gozinkensis. The sequence continues at coordinate 5,103,434 of NZ_CP062253.1, forward strand.
GGGTTTTCCAGCGACGCGACTTCAACTTCCCAGTTGCCGCCCAACAGGATGTCGGTACCACGACCGGCCATGTTGGTAGCGATGGTCAGTGCGCCCGGACGACCGGCCTGTGCAATGATTTCAGCTTCTTTTTCGTGGAACTTGGCGTTCAGAACCTTGTGTTCGATGCCTTCCTTCACGAGCAATGCGGACATGTGCTCGGAGGTTTCGATGGTCGCAGTACCCACCAGCACCGGACGGCCGGCGGCCATGCTTTCCTTGATGTCATTGACGATCGCCGCATATTTCTCTTCGGCGGTCAGGAACACCAGGTCGTTGTAGTCCTTACGGGCCAACGGCTTGTTGGTCGGGATCACGATGACCGGCAGACCATAGATCTGGTGGAATTCGAACGCTTCGGTGTCGGCCGTACCGGTCATGCCGGACAGCTTGTCGTACAGACGGAAGTAGTTCTGGAACGTGGTCGATGCCAGGGTCTGGCTCTCGGCCTGGATGTTCAGGTTTTCCTTGGCCTCGATGGCCTGGTGCAGGCCTTCGGACAGACGACGGCCCGGCATGGTACGACCGGTGTGCTCGTCGACCAGTACGACCTGACCGTCCTGCACGATGTATTCGACGTTGCGGTTGAACAGTTTGTGCGCACGCAGACCGGCGTAAACGTGAGTCAGCAGGCTCAGGTTGTGCGCCGAGTACAGGCTCTCGCCCTCGGCCAGCAGACCGATGCTGGTCAGTTGGTCTTCGATGAACTGGTGGCCAGCTTCGTTGAGTTCGACCTGACGGGTCTTCTCGTCAACGGTGAAATGGCCTTCCTGGGTGACGACACCCTCGACTTCTTCAACGTGCAGCTTGAGTTTCGGGATCAGCTTGTTGATCTCGATGTACAGCTTGGAGCTGTCCTCGGCCTGACCGGAAATGATCAGCGGAGTACGGGCTTCGTCGATGAGGATGGAGTCGACTTCGTCGATCACGGCAAAGTTGAGTTCGCGCTGGAATTTCTCTTCCATGCTGAACGCCATGTTGTCGCGCAGGTAGTCGAAACCGAATTCGTTGTTGGTGCCGTAGGTGATGTCGGCGGCGTAGGCCAGGCGTTTCTCTTCCGGCGGCTGGAACGGCGTCACGATGCCGACGGTCAGGCCGAGGAATTCATACAGCGGGCGCATCCAGTTGGCGTCACGGCGGGCCAGGTAGTCGTTCACGGTCACAACGTGCACGCCCTTGCCGGACAGCGCGTTGAGGTAAACACCCAGGGTACCCACCAGCGTCTTGCCTTCACCGGTACGCATTTCGGCGATCCGGCCCTCATGCAGGGTCATGCCACCGATCAGCTGGACGTCGAAGTGGCGCATGCCCATGACGCGCTTGCCGGCTTCGCGGGCGACCGCAAAGGCTTCCGGCAACAGCTTGTCGAGGGTCTCCCCCTTGGCAATGCGGTCCTTGAACTCTGCGGTCTTGGCGCGCAGTTGATCGTCCGAGAGGGCGACCATCTTCTCTTCGAAGGCATTGACGAGCTGCACCGTCTTGAGCATGCGTTTGACTTCACGCTCGTTCTTGCTTCCAAAAAGTTTCTTTAACAAAGGCGCAAACATATCGGCAGGATCTTCCACACTAAAGGGATGGAGGGCGGCCCCGTGAGCGTCGCCCGTGCAGCCCTCATGGCCGCATGCGAACGAGCATTCTACCCGGAAACGGAAGTGAGGAAAGTGGGGATATTCCACGATGCTGGCACTGCGCTTTGACGGGGCTCACTTAAAATAGGGGCGTTTTGCTCAACTTCAAGCCACACAGGGCAGAAGTTAGTCGTTGATTTAATGGGCAAAGCGCAGGCAAAAGCAATGGGCGGGTGAATAAGGGGCTTTCTGCTACCATGGCGACTCTGTTTCTTCAGGTGTTCGATCATGGCATTTCGCCCTCTCACAGCCAGAGCGCCCGCCGTTCTGCTACGCGAAGCCAGGCCGCTGAAAGCCATCCTCGGTCATGCCCAGCGCCTGGCCCATCTGCAACGTTTGCTCGAAAGCCAGTTGCAACCCGCCGCCCGTGAACACTGCCACGTAGCCAAGTGGCGCGAAGGCGAATTGTTGCTGGTCGTCACTGACGGTCATTGGGCCACACGCCTGCGCTACCAGCAGAAACGCCTGCAACGGCAACTGCAGATGTTCGACGAGTTCGCCAATCTGACGCGGATCAAGTTCGCCGTGCGGCCACCGACCGTCCAGCGCGCGGCGACCGGGCATACGATCGACCTGTCGACGGATGCAGCGGCGACGATCCAGGCCACCGCCGACGGGATCAGCGATCCGAATCTGCGGGCGGCACTGGAACGACTGGCGGCCCACGCCAGACCCAAAACCTGAGCCTTTTTTGTTCAGCGGCGTTTGCTGCCGCCGAGCAATGAGCCCATCAGGCCGCGCACCAACTGTTTACCCAGCGAGTTCGCCGCCTGACGCATCGCGGACTTGAGCGCCTGCCCCGCCGCCGTACCCAGAAACTCCCCAGCCTTGTCCGCGAGGCTCGGCTCTTCAGCCACCGGTTTACCCGGCGCCGTATCAGCCTCCGGCGCCAGCCCCTTGCGGCCCATCAGGATTTCATAGGCCGATTCCCGGTCGATCGGCTTGTCATAACGGCCCTTGAACGGTGAGCCGGCGATCAGCATTGTGCGCTCGGTCTCGGTCAACGGCCCGATCCGCGATTGCGGCGGCGCCACCAACACCCGCTGAACCATTTCCGGTGTGCCCTTCTCTTGCAAGGTGCCGACCAGGGCTTCGCCAATCCCGAGTTCAGTAAGCACCGACAACGTGTCGAACGCCGGATTCGGCCGGAAGCCGTCCGCCACCGCTCGCAGGGATTTCTGCTCCTTGGCGGTGAACGCGCGCAGGCCGTGCTGGATCCGCAGCCCCAGTTGCGCCAGTACATCGTCCGGCAGGTCGCCCGGTGACTGGGTGACGAAATACACACCTACGCCTTTGGAACGGATCAGCCGTACCACTTGCTCCAGCCGCTCCTGCAATGCCTTGGGCGTGTCGCCGAACAACAAATGCGCCTCATCGAAAAACAGCGCCAGCAGCGGTTTGTCGGCATCGCCGCGCTCCGGCAATTGCTCGAACAGCTCGGCCAGCAGCCACAGCAGGAAGGTCGCGTAGACCTTCGGCGCCTCATGCACCAGACGACTGGCGTCGAGCAGATGGATGCGCCCGCGACCGTCGGCGGTCGGTTGCAGAATATCTTCCAGTTGCAGCGCCGGTTCGCCGAACAACGCTTCCGCGCCCTGCTGTTCCAGCGTCGCCAGACGCCGCAACAGCGCCTGACTGGAACCGGTAGTGAACAGCGCGGCGTCTTCGCCCAGCAGCTGCGGATTGTCCTTGAGGTGATTGAGCAGCGCTTTCAGGTCTTTGAGATCCAGCAGCAACAGGCCTTCGCGATCCGCCACCTTGAAGGCTGCATACAGCGCCGATTGCTGGCTGTCGGTCAGCTCCAGCAGGGCGCCGATCAGCAGCGGACCCATTTCACTCAGCGTGGTGCGTAGCGGATGACCGGACTGTCCGTGAATGTCCCACAAAGTTACGGGATACGCCTGAGGCGTGTGTTTGAGCCACGGCATGCCGGCGATGCGCTCGGCGATCTTGCCCTGGGGGTTGCCGGCGGCACCGAGGCCGCACAAGTCTCCCTTGACGTCGGCGGCGAACACCGCGACCCCGGCATCGCTGAACGCCTCGGCCAGACGCTGCAAAGTCACGGTCTTGCCGGTACCGGTGGCCCCGGCCACCAGCCCGTGACGGTTGGCCAGGCGCATGGCCTGGGCAATCGGTTGCCCGGCGAGGTCGGCGCCGATAACGAGTTGCGAAGATTCAGGCATTTGGTCACCCAATGGTTAATCTTTGATCGAACATGGCCGATAGCTAAAGGTGACAGATGCGACTGACATCCGCATCGGAGATTTCCCTAAGGAGAAGCGGAAATACCTGCTTGTACCCATCAAGCCTACCTGGCGAGTATCAATAGAAGCACGCCCTGAATAATAAGACCTTAGCGGAACCCCAGGCCATGAACAAAAATCTGCGTTTCAGCCATAAAATCCTGTTTGCCGCCGCCCTCATCGTCATTGCCGCCTTTGCCTCGTTCACGCTGTACAACGACTGGCTGCAGCGCAATGCGATCCGCGAGGACCTGGACAATTACCTCAACGAGATGGGCGAGGTCACCGCCGACAACATCCAGACCTGGCTCAGCGGGCGCATCCTGCTGATCGAGAACGCGGCCCAGAATATCGCCATCAATCCCGAGCCTTCCGCTGTTGCCAGCCTACTGGAACAGAAAGCCCTGACGTCGACCTTCATGGCGTCCTACCTCGGCGATGCCACCGGGCACTTCACCATCCGCCCGGATGCGAAGATGCCGGACGGTTTCGATCCGCGGGTTCGCCCTTGGTATAAAGGCGCCGAAGGCAGCAGCACCTCGACCCTGACCGAACCGTACATCGACGCCTCCACCGGCCAGACCATCATTTCCATCGCCACCGCCGCGAAAAAGGCCGGTCAGAGCGTCGGCGTGGTGGGCGGCGACCTGAGCCTGCAAACCCTGATCAACACCCTCAGCGCCCGGGACTTCTCCGGTATGGGTTACGCGTTCCTGGTCAGCGCCGACGGCAAGATCCTGGTGCATCCGGACAAGGCTCTGGTGATGAAATCACTGAAGGAAGCCTATCCGCAGGACACCCCGCGCATCAGCAGCGACTTCAGCGAAGTCACCGTCGACGGCAAGACCCGTATCGTCACCTTCACCCCGATCGAGGGCCTGCCGTCGGTGAACTGGTATATCGGCCTGTCGGTGGACAAGGACAAAGCCTTCTCGATGCTCAGCGAATTCCGCACTTCGGCGGTGATCGCGACCGTGATTGCGGTGGCGATCATCATCGCCCTGCTCGGCATGCTGATCCGCATCCTGATCCAGCCGCTGCACGTGATGACCCGCGCCATGGAAGACATCGCCGACGGCGAAGGCGACCTGACCAAGCGCCTGACCATCCAGAACCAGGACGAATTCGGCGTGCTCGGCACCGCGTTCAACCGTTTCGTCGAACGTATTCACGGCTCGATCCGCGAAGTGTCGTCGGCCACCGGGCAAGTCAACGAAGTCGCCCTGCGGGTGGTCGCGGCCTCGAACTCGTCGATGTACAACTCCGACCAGCAAGCGTCGCGCACCAACAGCGTGGCCGCCGCGATCAACCAGCTCGGCGCCGCCGCCCAGGAAATTGCCCGCAACGCTGCACAAGCCTCGACCCAGGCCAGTGACGCCCGTGGTCTGGCCGAAGATGGTCAGCAAGTGGTGGATCGCAGCATCAAGGCGATGAATCAACTGTCGAGCATGCTCAGCGCATCGAGCACCAATATCGAATCGCTGAACAGCAAGACCGTGAACATCGGCCAGATCCTGGAAGTGATCACCAGCATTTCCCAGCAGACCAATCTGCTGGCGCTCAACGCGGCCATCGAAGCGGCCCGTGCCGGTGAAGCCGGTCGCGGTTTTGCGGTTGTAGCGGACGAGGTGCGCAACCTCGCCCACCGCACCCAGGAATCGGCGCAACAGGTGCAGACCATGATCGAGGAACTGCAAGTCGGGGCCCGTGAATCCGTCAGCACCATGAGCGACAGCCAGCGCCACAGCCAGGACAGTGTGGACATCGCCAACCTCGCCGGCGAACGCCTGAACAGCGTGACCCAGCGCATTGGCGAAATCGACGGAATGAACCAGTCGGTCGCCACCGCCACCGAGGAACAGACCGCCGTGGTCGAGTCGATCAACGTGGATATCACCGAGATCAATACGCTGAACCAGGAAGGTGTCGAGAACCTGCAGGCGACATTGCGTGCCTGTTCCGATCTGGAACAGCAGGCTTCGCGATTGAAGCAACTGGTTGGCAGCTTCCGGATTTAAAGCCGCTCTGCCGGTCGTCTTCGTCGTTCACAACTATCCGACGAAGACGACCGACATCCCTCCGAAACCGGCCTTGCACCCCACCGCGAAACCCCGACCGAACATCTATTCTTGATAAAGGTCAACCAAGGGAGATCAACGCGGAGGGACGTTCACCGTGCATATCGCCGACATCACCATGTTCTACGCCCCGGCCAGCGGCGGCGTGCGCACCTATCTGGATGCCAAGCACCGTCGGCTGGGGGTCAAACCCGGTATCCGCCACAGCCTGCTGATTCCCGGCGCGCATTTCGGCGAACGTGATGGCGTCTACACAGTTCCCGCCCCCGCTCTGCCCTTCGGCAAAGGCTATCGTTTTCCCCTGCGCCTGGCCCCTTGGCGAAACGTCCTGCAGGACCTGCAACCCGATCTGATCGAAGTCGGCGATCCGTACCTCACCGCTTGGGCCGCGCTCGATGCGCGGCGACAACTGGACGTGCCGGTGATCGGTTTCTATCACTCGGACCTGCCGCTGTTGGTCGGCAACCGCATGGGCCACTGGGTCACGCCGAATGTCGACGCGTATGTGCGCAAGTTGTACGGCAATTTCGACCGGGTGCTGGCGCCCAGCCAGGTCATGGCCGACAAGCTCAGCGGACTGGGTGTGCGCAATGTCTTCGTACAGCCGCTGGGCGTAGACCTGCACACCTTCCACCCGAATGCCCGTGACGCCGGATTGCGCAGCGAACTGGGGATCGCCGAGGACACGCGCCTGCTGATCTTTGCCGGCCGCGGCTCCAAGGAGAAAAACCTGCCGGTGCTGCTCGATTGCATGAAACGCCTCGGCCCGCGTTATCACTTGTTGCTGGTTGGCTCGTCGATGCCGGCGTCCGTCCCGGACAACGTCAGCGTGATCGACCGGTTCTGCCCGGCCGCGCAGGTCGCGCGGCTGATGGCCAGTGCCGATGCGCTGATTCACGCCGGCGATCAGGAAACCTTCGGTCTGGTCATCCTGGAGGCCATGGCCTGCGGCATTCCGGTGGTGGCGGTGGCGGCCGGGGCGTTCGAGGAAATCGTCAATGAATCCTGCGGCCTGCTCTGCGCGCCGAACAATTCGCAAGCCATGGCCAATGCCGTGCGCGAGCTGTTCAGTCGCGGGACTGACGTACTCGGTCAACAGGCACGGCAACATGTCGAACGGCATTACGCTTGGGACACCGTGGTCGACAGCCTGCTGGGGCATTACCACGCCGTACTTGGCGATTCGGTTCCCCGGGTGGCCAATGGCTGAATCTCACGAGCGCCCGACGCTGATGCTGGTGCTGCATGACGTGGCGCCCTCCACATGGGCCGATTATCGAGAATTCGTCGAAACCGTCGACCGTTTGGGCAACGTCCCGATGACGTGGCTGGTGGTTCCGGACTTCCATCGACACGACGCACTTGAGGCCCATCCGGGGTTTTGTCGAATGCTCGACGAGCGCGTCGCACGCGGCGATGAACTGGCCCTGCACGGTCAATTTCATGAAGACACCGAGCCCGGTCCGCGCACGGTGCGCGACTGGTTCATGCGGCGGGTCTACACCCATGAAGGCGAGTTTTATCAGTTGTCCCGTGAAGCCGCCCTCGCCCGCCTGCGCCCGGGCATCGATCTGTTTCGGCGCCACGACTGGCCGCTGCACGGTTTCGTCGCCCCGGCCTGGTTGATGAGCGCCGGCACCCGCCAGGCACTGCGCGAATTACCGCTGCGCTACACCAGCGATCCGCAGCATCTTTATCACTTACCGGATTTCTCCGCGGTCGAGGCCCCGGGACTGGTCTGGAGCGCGCGCAGCGCCTGGCGTCGAGGGGTGTCGAGGGTCGTCAGCGAACAACGGGAGCAGCGCTGGCGTCAGGCGCCGGTGATTCGTCTAGGCTTGCATCCGGTGGACATGCGCCACCGGTTTTCCCGGGATTACTGGTGGCGCACCCTTGAACGACTGCTGGCGGACGGACGCGTGCCCATGACCAAAATCGACTGGCTGACACGCCAGCGCACTCAAGCCGAGCGTGCCGCTTGAGCCGCGGCATTCTGTTGCTGATCGGCCTGCTGGTGGCCGTGGCGGTCCCTGTCCTGCTCGGGGGCGGCGAGACCTGGGGACGCCTGCAGGCGTTTCCGCTGCGCTGGCTGTTGATCATGTTCGCCATGGTTCTGCTGTGCTGGGGCATCAACACCTTGCGCCTGCGGCTGTTGCTCGGCGATCAACGAGACCGGGTCACGCCCGTCAAAAGCCTTGGGGTGGTGATGGCCGCCGAATTTGCCTGGTGCGCCACGCCCGGTGGCAGCGGAGGGCCGTTGACCATCATGGCCCTGCTGGCCCGCAGCGGCGTGCGCCCGGCCCGGGGCAGCGCCGTGTTTGCTATGGATCAGTTGAGTGATCTGCTGTTTTTTCTCTGCGCCCTGAGCGGGATCCTGATCTACGCGCTGTTCCAGCATCTCAGCGACCGTATGGAATGGCTGCTGATCGTCAGCGCCCTGTCGCTGACCGGCGGCCTGTTCAGTTGCGTGCTGGTCGCGCGCTATCACCGTCGACTGATCTGCCTGAGCGGACGCCTGTTGGCCAGGATGAATGTCGAACCCCGCACCCGACGGCGCTGGGCGCGGCAGTTGCTGCACTTTCTGGCCGCTTTCACCGATGCGCTGAAATTGCCGTGGCAGACATTGATCAAGGTGTTCGTCCTGACCTGCGTGCATTGGTCGTTGCGTTACAGCGTGCTGTATCTGGCGTTGCGTGGGCTGGGGGCGGATGTGCAATGGGCCTGGACGTTTCTGATCCAGATGCTTTCGCTGGGTGCTGGGCAATTCAGCCTGTTGCCGGGCGGTGCCGGTGCGGCGGAATTGACCTCGGCGGCGCTGCTGGCGCCGATGGTCGGCAAATCGACCGCGGCGGCGGCGATCCTGATCTGGCGGGTGGTGACGTATTACTTCTATCTGCTGGTGGGTGGCCCGGTGTTTCTATTGATGCTGGGCCGGCCGCTGCTGAAAAAACTGCTGAGCGTCAGACAGGCTTCTTGAGGTCATCCTCTTCGTCCTTGAGTTGTTCCCACAGTTCGGCAGCGCCGGGAAACTCCGTGCCGTCCTCCGGGCTCAAGTCATCCGGGTCATAGCGGCTCAGGCAGCCCTCGCCCAGGGTGGCGGGTGCTTTGGAAGTGGCTTTGTCCAGTGGATCGCTCATCGGAATTTCCTCAAGGTCCGTGGAACGTTCCCATGCTCTGCGGGGGAACGCAGCCCGGGACGCTGCGCGTCCCAAAGCAGACGCGCAGCGCCTGAAGAGGCGTTCCCACGCGGAGCGTGGGAACGATCCTGAATCAGAACACCACGGTCTTGTTGCCGTGCACCAGCACGCGATCTTCCAGGTGATAGCGCAGGCCACGGGCCAGCACCATCTTCTCGACATCACGGCCGAAACGCACCATGTCTTCGATGCTGTCGCTGTGGCTGACGCGTACCACGTCCTGCTCGATGATCGGGCCGGCATCCAGCTCTTCGGTCACGTAGTGGCAGGTCGCGCCGATCAGCTTCACGCCGCGCATCGAAGCCTGGTGATACGGCTTGGCACCGACGAACGACGGCAGGAAGCTGTGGTGAATATTGATGACCTTGTGCGCGTATTCGCGGCACATGTCCGGCGGCAGGATCTGCATGTAACGCGCCAGCACCACCACTTCGGCGTCGTGCTGCTTGACCAGCCGCGACACTTCATCGAAGGCCGGTTGTTTGTCCTGCGGATTGACCGGCACGTGGTAATAAGGAATGCCGTGCCACTCGACCATGCTGCGCAGGTCGTCGTGGTTGGAAATCACGCAGGAGATCTCGCAATCGAGTTCATCGCTGTGCCAGCGGTGCAGCAAGTCAGCCAGGCAGTGGGATTCACGACTGGCCATCAGCACCACGCGTTTTTTCTGCTCGGTGTCGGTGATGCGCCAGTCCATCGAGAACTCTTCGGCGATCGGTGCAAACTTCTCGCGCAACACCTCGATACCGAAAGGCAGGGAATCGGCACGGATTTCGTGACGCATGAAGAACCAGCCGATCTGGTTATCCGAGTGGTGGCTCGCTTCGGTGATCCAGCCATTGTGGGCCGCCAGAAAGTTACTGACTTTGGCAACGATGCCAACGCGGTCCGGGCAAGAAATCACCAGCCGAAAAGTGCGCATGAGGGGGAAACTCCAGAACTTCGCAAAGGCGGCCATTCTAGCGACTGCGCAGGAAAACTGCAGTATTGATGAGCCTCAAGGCCTTACGGCAGCTCATCGAAGATTTTTTGACGCCCACAAACGCCAGAATGATGGCGCTGTAATGGCCATGATTGAACAGCCCTGTGTGAATATCTGTGAAGACTCCATCACATTATTTAACGGGACATTCAATTCAGGGCTTTTCGACGTAACTAATTCAAATAAAAACCCCGGTTAAATGTTTACTTGATGAAACAGCCTGACTATTATTGCCGCACTGTCCCCTGCCATCGCGCACTCCCACATAAGGTAGTAATCATGTCCTTGATCAACGAATATCGTGCCACCGAAGAAGCTATCAAAGAGCTGCAAGCCCGTTTGAAGAACCTGTCGCAAGACGACAAACTGCAAGCCGAGCTGGAATTCGAAGGCAAACTGCGCACACTGATGGGCGAATATTCCAAATCCCTGCGCGACATCATCGCGCTGCTGGATCCAGAGTCCAAAACCAAAGCACCACGTGGCGGCGCAGCCAAAACTACTGGCACCAAGCGTGCTCGCAAAGTTAAACAATACAAAAACCCGCACAATGGCGAAGTCATCGAAACCAAAGGTGGCAACCACAAAACTCTGAAAGAGTGGAAAGCCAAGTGGGGCGGTGACGTGGTTGAAGGCTGGGCTACCCTGCTGGGCTAAGCCGCAACCCTTGTCGCAGAGCGCTTCTGTGACACAAAAAACGCCAGCGAATGCTGGCGTTTTTTTATGCCCGGCGTTCAAGTGCCGGACATGTTCGATTTCAAAGATTCAAACGTTTGCGTAATGCCTGGACATAGTTCCGCCATTCAACCAGCACCTCGGCCTGCATTGGCGCAGCACTAAGCATCCATTGGTCCATCGCCTCTGAAAAAGATTTCAAGGTATTAGGGGCACCCCGCTCCGGCTCGGACAAGCGTTGACGGCAAAAGATTTTCCAGCGTTCTTGCTCTTCGAAATTCAACGTATCGGGAAAGTTACGTGCTCGATATCGAAACAATAATTCAGGTAGACGTTCGTCATCGAACGGCCATTGCTCTCGCGCCAATTGATCAGGATCGGTTGTCCTCACTTGCTCACATAAACGACGATCACGATCACCGATAAATCCGTCGTACAACTGCTGTTCGGGATCTTCACTCGGGGTGAAATCTTCGCTGGCATAAATCGCCGAGACTTTATCTTTCCAAACTTGTTGTGCGTCACTTAGTCGCAAGGCGCGCGCCTGATACAACGCCATGTCCAGACCCAGACGCTGCTGATCGTCAGCGCGCAGCACCGACAATGGCGCCACCACCGGGCACTTGTTGATGTGGATGAGTTTGAGCGGCACCGGCAACTCGCCTTCGGCCAGGTCGTCACGACGGGTATACAGGCGCTGACGCAAGGTCTCGGCATCCAGGTCGAGCAGGCCCTGCGGATCCAGGTGCAGATCGCAGACGATCAACGCGTTCTTGTTGCGCGGGTGCCAGGCCAGCGGCAGCACCACACCGACATAACTGCGCGCAGCGGAGAAACGGCCGGAAATGTGCACCATCGGCTGCAACAGTCGAATCTGGTCCATGACCTTCTGTTTGCTGCGCAGCTGGAACAGCCAGTCAAACAGCTTCGGCTGCTTCTCGCGGATCAACCGGGCCAGGGCAATGGTGGCGCGCACGTCCGACAAGGCTTCATGGGCATTGCCGTGATCGATATTGTTGGCGGCGGTCAGGCGTTCGAGCTTGAGCGTCACCTTGCCTTCGTCATCGGTCGGCCAGACAAGGCCATCCGGACGTAATGCGTAGGCGGCGCGCACCACATCGATCAGGTCCCAACGACTGTTGCCGCCCTGCCATTCACGGGCATAGGGATCGAAAAAGTTGCGGTACAGGCTGTAGCGGGTCATCTCGTCGTCGAAGCGCAAGGTGTTGTAACCCGCGCCGCAGGTGCCGGGGGCCGCGAGCTGGGCGTGAACACGGGTCATGAAGTCGGCTTCGCTCAACCCTTGCTCGGCGAGGCGACTCGGAGTGATACCGGTGATCGCGCACGCCGCCGGGTGCGGCAGGATGTCTTCGCTGGGCTGGCAGTAGAGATTGACCGGCGCGTCGATTTCGTTGAGTTCGTGATCGGTGCGGATCCCGGCCACCTGCAGCGGGCGGTCGCATCGGGGATTGATGCCGGTGGTTTCGTAGTCGTACCAGAAGATGGAAGTCACGGGCGGTTCCTGAACTGAAGATCGACAAAGTCTAGGCGTTCGACCGACGTCGCGGCCAGCACCGCATCATTCAGTCACCTTTGGTTGAAGGATGTGTATGACATTGTTATGTCGTTTCCCCCCGAGAGACTGCTAGCATCGGACTCACTTGCATCCCGATCCGGCAACATCAGGTAGCCCATGCTCGAGACCACAGCACCGCCAAGGAAAGCACCGCTGGCCCCGCCACTGGACACCCGGCATCAGGTCGAGACGCCGGAAGGCATCGACCTGCCGCTGCGCCCCGCCGGCCTGATGGTGCGTGCCGTGGCGTTCACAATCGATCTGGGATTGCGCGGGCTGATCCTGGGTCTGCTGATCATGTTGCTGGCGCTGCTCGGCAAACTCGGCATCGGCCTGGGCTCACTGCTGCTGTTCGTGGTGAGCTGGTGGTACATGGTGCTGTTCGAAGTACTGCGTCAGGGCCGCTCGCCGGGCAAGCAATGGATGGGCCTGCGAGTGGTGCATGACGATGGCACGCCGGTCGGCTGGTCGGCCTCGCTGCTGCGCAACCTGCTGCGCTTTGTCGACCTGATGCCGTTCGGCTATTTCCTCGGCGCCATCAGTTGCCTGCAACACCCGACCTTCAAACGCCTCGGCGACGTCGCTGCCGGCACCCTGGTGATCTACAGCGAACGCCCGCTAAAGCGCCCGCAATTGCCCGATGCGGAACCACGCCGCTCACCGATACCGCTGACCCAGAATGAACAACGCGCCCTGCTCGCTTTCGCCGAACGTCAGGGCGAACTGTCAACGGCACGGGTCAATGAACTCGCGGCGCTGCTCGCTCAGCCGCTGCACATCAGCGCACCGAAAGCCGTCGGTGAACTCAACGGCATCGCCCGCGGCCTGTTGGGTCCGACATGAAGCAAAGTCTTTTCGAAACCCGCCACAAGGCCGAATGGGAGCGCTTCACCCTCGCCCTCGAACGTCTGGAACGAGGCAAGGACACCTCGCAAGTGACGGATTTTCCCAAGGCTTATCGCCGACTCTGCCAGCATCTGGCCTTGGCGCAGGAGCGCGGCTACAGCAGTTTTCTCGTCGATTCGCTACAACAGCAAGTATTGCGCGGCCATCAACAGCTTTACCGTCACCGCAGCCAGCTCGGCGCGAACGTGCTGGGTTTCATCCTGGCGGGTTTTCCACGACTGGTGCGCGCCGAATGGCGCTTCGTGCTGGCCGCCGCCCTGCTGTTCTTCGGCAGCCTGGCCGGTTTCGGCTTGCTGGTTTTCCTGTTTCCGGAGCTGGTCTACAACCTGATTCCCGCCGATCAGGTCCGCGAGATGCAGAGCATGTACGACCCGGCCGCCGGCCATCTCGGGCGTTCGGCCGAGCGCGCGGCGAGCGAAGACTGGGTGATGTTCGGCTACTACATCATGCACAACATCGGCATCGCCTTTCAGACCTTCGCCAGCGGTTTGCTGCTGGGGGTGGGCAGTGCGTTTTTCCTGCTCTACAACGGGCTGATCATCGGCGCGGTGGCCGGGCATCTCAGCGAGATCGGCTTCGGCCAGACCTTCTGGTCGTTCGTGATCGGGCACGGTGCGTTCGAGCTCAGCGCCATCGCCCTGGCCGGTGCGGCAGGATTGAAACTGGGTTGGGCATTGATCGCACCGGGACGCCTGACGCGAATCGAGGCCCTGCAGATTGCGGCGCGCCAGAGCATCCTGCTGATCTGTGGCGTGATGCTGTTTCTGTTGATCGCAGCATTTATAGAAGCCTACTGGTCGTCGCGCACCGGGGTCACGCCTCAGACCAAATACCTGGTCGGTGCCGGGCTCTGGCTCTGCGTTGCGATCTATCTGCTGTTCGCCGGAAGGACCCGCCATGCGCCTGAGTGATGCCACCGTGGCAATTCGTCCGCGCACCACCTGGGAAGCCATGGACCTGGGCGTGCTCATGAGCCAGCAGCACCGCCGCCTGCTGATGACCAGTTGGGCCATCGTCACCCTGCCGCTGTTCGCCGTGCTCAGCCTGTTGTTGTGGGATTCGCCGTCACTCGCCGTGTTCATCTTCTGGTGGCTGAAACCGGCCTACGAACGCTTGCCGTTGTACATCCTGTCCAAAGCACTGTTCGGCGAAACACCCACCTTGAAACAGGCCTTGTGCCAATGGCCGCGCCTGCTCAAGCCGCAACTGCTCGCCAGCCTGACCTGGCGCCGCCTCAGCCTGAGCCGCAGCTTCCTGTTGCCAGTGCAGCAACTCGAAGGCCTCGACGGCACGGCCCGCCAGCAGCGCTTGCAGGTACTGCTGCAACGCAATGCCGGCGCCGCACAGTGGCTGACCATCATCGGCGTGCATCTGGAAACGGCGCTGTGGATCGGCCTGCTGGTGTTGTTCTACCTGCTTCTGCCGCAACAGGTCGAAACCGACTGGGACTGGCAGAGCCTTATCTTCGCGGCCGATCACGAATGGCGCTGGCTGGAGCATCTGACCAATGCGTTCTACGCGCTCATCCTGGTGATCTGGGAACCGGTGTATGTCGCCTGCGGATTCAGCCTGTATCTGAACCGCCGCACCGTCCTCGAAGCCTGGGACATCGAACTGGTGTTCCGCCGCTTGCGCCAGCGTTTGAACAGCAGCGCGATCGGCCTGCTGCTGGTGGTGTGTCTGCTGTTGCCGGGCGTGCCCTCAGCCTGGGCTGCCGACCCCGCCACTGCTCCGGAGGCACCGCGCCTCTTGAACCAGCCGCTGACCAGCGAGGCGTCCCGCAACAGCATCAAGGCCTTGCTTGAACAAGCGCCGTTCAAGAACAAGGAAACCGTCACCCGTTATCGCTTCGGTGAAGATCCCGCGGCTACCGAAAAACCCAAGGAAGGCGAAGCACCGCAATGGTTGAAAACCCTGCTCGACTGGCTGGACGGCCGACATCTCGACGGCCTCGCCAAGGCGATCGAAGTCGTGCTGTGGGGCGCAGTGATCGCCGGCCTCGGCTACCTGCTCTGGCGTTATCGGGACTTTCTGCAAACGTTCGTCGGCCGCCGTCCGCACTTGCCCGAACGGATCAAAAGGCCCTTGCCGCAACAGGCCTTCGGTCTGGATCTGCAAAAGGAGAGCCTGCCCGATGACATCGCCAGCCACGCGGAACAGCTCTGGCAAACCGAACCGCGCGCGGCACTGGGTCTGCTGTATCGGGCGCTGCTCAGTCATCTGCTGCACGACTTCAACCTGACCCTGAAACCCGCCGACACCGAAAGCGAAGTACTGGCCCGGATCGAACACCTGAAGCGTCCCGACCTGCTCGCCTACAGCCGTCATCTCACCGGCCACTGGCAGAACATGGCCTACGGGCACCGGATACCGGCAGCCCATCTGCAACAGGAATTGTGCGATGGCTGGCGCACCCTGTTCGGCCACGGAGCCGCCCGTTGAACCGGCGCACCTTGTGGCTGGCCGGCGCGCTGATCATCGCCCTGCTCGGTGCGCCGAGCATTTATCTGTACCTCAAGGCCACGCCTTACCAGGCCGAGATCGATCACGGTCCGTCCCCCGCTGCACAAGCCAATCCCTATCTGGCGGCTGAGATGTTTCTGCGCGAGCGCGGGATCGAAGTCACTCATGCCGAGAGCCTCGCCGTGTTGCCCGACATCGATCCTCGCCAGCACACGCTGCTGCTGTTCAACGACCGCTCGAAAATGACTCCGCGTCAGGTCGATCAGGTATTGAACTGGGCCCGGGCCGGCGGACGACTGGTGTTCGTCGCCGAATCGATCTGGGATGAGAAGACCGGCCAGAGCAACGACCTGCTGCTCGACCGCGTGCAACTGCATCAATCTTTCAGCAAGGATCTCAAGGATCCGCCGCCAGATGCCGACGCAGATCCCTGGCCCAATCTGACCAAGCTCTATCTGGAAGACGAAGACGCCCCCGCCTACGCCGGGTTCGACACCGCGTTCCATCTCGACGACCCGAAAAACCTCGCCCAGGCCTGGGCCAACAGCGCCAAAGCCACGCACATGATGCAACTGGCTTTCGGCCTCGGCACGATCACCGTGGTCACCGATGCCGATCTGTGGAAAACCCCGGCCATTGCGCAGCACGACAATGCCTGGCTGCTGTGGTACCTCAGCGCCGACACCGCCGTGACCTTGCTGTACAACACCGAGCACGACGGTCTGCCAACCCTGCTATGGCGCTACTTCCCGCAAGCCATCATCGCCCTGCTCGCATTGATTGGTTTGTGGCTGTGGCATATCGGCGTGCGTCACGGCCCGGTACAGGCTCCGGCACCGAGTGGTCGTCGACAGTTGATGGAACACCTGCGCGCCAGCGCCGATTTCATCCTGCGTCACAACGGCCAGCAGACCTTGCTGCAAGCGTTGCAGCAGGACGTCCTGCGCCGCGCCCGTCACCGTCATCCCGGTTTCGACCAACTGAACGTCGCCGAACAATGGCTGGTGCTGTCGCGCCTGACCCGCCAACCGACCCGTGCCATCAGCCAGGCCCTGAGCCCGGCACCGAAGCGGCGGATGTCCAGCGCCGAATTCTGCCGTCAGGTCGCCCACCTGCAAGCCTTGAGGAACACGCTATGACTGAACACATCGAACCCGGCTCGCCCAGCCACGCGGCCCAGCAACGCCAGCGCGCCAGCCAGTTGGCCCAAGCGGTGCGCGGCGAATTGCAGAAGGCGCTGATCGGCCAGAACCCGGTGATCGACGACGTGCTGACCGCGCTGATCGCTGGCGGTCACGTGCTGCTCGAAGGCGTTCCCGGCCTCGGCAAAACCTTGCTGGTACGTGCCCTGGCCAAATGCTTTGGCGGCGAGTTCGCGCGCATTCAGTTCACCCCGGACCTGATGCCCAGCGACGTCACCGGCCACGCGGTCTACGACCTGCAGACCGAGCAGTTCAAACTGCGCAAAGGCCCGTTGTTCACCAATCTGTTGCTGGCCGACGAGATCAACCGCGCCCCGGCCAAGACTCAAGCTGCGTTGCTCGAAGCGATGCAGGAACGTCAGGTCACCCTGGAAGGCCGGGCCCTGCCGATTGCCCAGCCGTTCATGGTGCTCGCCACCCAGAACCCGATCGAACAGGAAGGCACTTATCCGCTGCCCGAGGCCGAACTCGATCGCTTCATGCTCAAGGTGCGCATGGATTACCCCGACGCCGATCAGGAGCTGGACATGGTGCGTCAGGTCAGCCGCTCGACCCGCGCCGACATGCTCGACGTACAACCGCTGCGCACGGTGTTGCAGGCCAAGGACGTGCAAGCCCTGCAACGCATCGCCAGCGATCTGCCGCTGGACGATCAGGTGCTCGACTACGCCGTACGCCTTGCCCGCAGCACCCGCACCTGGCCCGGTCTGACCCTCGGCGCCGGGCCACGCGCCTCCATCGCACTGGTCCGTTGCGCCCGCGCCCGGGCCTTGTTGCGCGGCGGCGAATTCGTGATCCCGGACGACATCAAGGGCTGCGCCCTGGCGGTGCTGCGCCATCGCGTGCGCCTTGCACCGGAGCTGGACATCGAAGGGCTGCAAGTCGATCAAGTCCTTCAGCAACTGCTCGACCAAATACCGGCGCCGCGCCTTTGAAGCCCTCGCGCCTGCTGTTGGGCTGGCTGGCGACTCTGCTGGTGCTCGCCATTGTGCTCGGCACTTTGCAGGCGCTGGACCTCGAAGTACCCGCCAGCCTGCTCTCGATCAACTGGGGATTGTTGCTGGCGCTGTTTGCGCTGAGTCTGCTGGACGCCTTGCGTCTCAAGCGCCTGCCCTCGCCGCGCGTACACCGGCAGATGCCCGGTAGTCTTGCCCTCGGCCGCTGGCACGAAGTACGGCTGGAGGTCGAACACGACTTTGCGCAACCGTTGACCCTACAGCTCTTCGACCATGTACCCGACGGCCTGAACTTCGAAAACCTGCCGCTAGCCGTCGAACTGCACCCCGACCAACGCAGCCAGATCGGCTATCGCCTGCGCCCGCTCAAGCGCGGTCACTTCACCTTCAATGTCTGCGAGCTCAACCTGCCAAGCCCCTTCGGTTTGTGGACCGGCAAACGCCTGCTGGGCATCACCGACCACACCCGCGTCTACCCTGACTTCGCCCGTCTCTACGGCGGCCAGTTGCTGGCAGTGGACAACTGGCTCAGCCAGCTCGGCGTACGCCAGCGCCAGCGTCGTGGCCAGGGGATGGAGTTTCATCAGCTCAGGGAATTTCGCGAAGGCGACAGCCTGCGCCAGATCGACTGGAAAGCCACTGCCCGCCATCGCACGCCGATTGCCCGGGAATACGAAGACGAACGTGATCAGCAGATTGTTTTCATGCTCGATTGCGGGCGGCAGATGCGCAGTCAGGATGGGGAGCTGTCGCATTTTGATCATGCGTTGAATGCGTGTCTGCTGTTGAGTTATGTGGCGTTGCGGCAGGGGGATGCGGTGGGGCTGAGTACGTTTGCCGGTGATCAACCGCGTTACCTTGCGCCGGGCAAAGGAGCCGGGCAGTTGAATGTGCTGCTCAACGGCGTCTACGACCTCGACTGTACGCAACGGCCTGCGGATTATCCGGCGGCGGTGAATCAGTTGCTGGCGCGGCAGAAGCGTCGGGCGTTGGTGGTATTGGTGACCAATGCAAGGGATGAGGATGAAGATGAGTTGGTCATTGCCCTCAAGCGCTTGAGTCAACACCATCAAGTGCTCATGGCCAATCTGCGCGAAAATGCCTCTGACCTTCTTCGCCATTCACCCGTGCAAACCTTGCAAGAGGCACTGAGCTACTGCGCCATGGTGAACTACCTCAATGCCAGAGCCGTAACCCATGAGCACTTGAGCGCTCATGGGTTTGCTGTATTGGATGCGCGCACGGGGGAACTGGGCCCGGAGCTTGTGTCACGTTATCTGAACTGGAAAAGAGCAGGTGTTCTGTTGTGATCTCGTCCGCTATCAAAAAGCCCTCCTTGCTCAGCTCGAAGCCGGTGTGACGGTCACAAGCACCGAAGCCACTTCCGTGTTGCTCTGGTTGAACACATAGGCCCAAATCGTTACGGCTCCGGATAGATCAGCGACCCAGGGCGTTTGGGCTTTGCCCGATTGATCTGTATAGGTAACGGCAAACTCTTTGCCATTGACTTCCCAGTGAACCTTTCGCCCCTCCAACGGCTGCTGGGTAATCACATGCCGCATTGTTACAGTTAGTTCCGAAGCCTCCCCGATACGCAAGGTGCCCGGGTAAGCGGACATTGCGTAAAGCCTTGCAGGCTGCAGTGCCTTGACCTCGATTGGTTGAGTCTTTGACCCTGGAACGCCTGATGCCAGAGTAACCACCAGATCGTGCGTTCCCACATCCTGGACAATGAAGTTCGACCTGGCGATCCCGTTGCTCTGCGAGGTGGAGTCGGGCAGTGCCTGTTGCGCATAGCGCCAATGGAGCGTGACGTCAGGCAAGGGCTGATCGGTCGAGGCATCCATGACCAATGCCTGGGCATTGACTTCATATCCGGTATAGGTCGAAGGTCGATCACACATCAGCGAATGGATGGTTGGATTTTTCCCGTCAGAAATGACCTTGAACTCAAGGTATTTCTGGTCCCAACCCGCAAGTCCACCACTCACGGTCGCTTCAAGAAGCGCCCGGCTCATGTCAGGCAGGTTGAACTTCACCTGCGCTGTTCCGTACGCATCGGTTGTCGAGGGGGGAAGGACAAGATCCAGGAACTTCCATTGGACCTCGACATTCTGCAGAGGCTGGCCGGTCAGCGATGACACCACCAGGATATCCGCTGAAACCTGCGTTCCCACCGGGCCCGAAGTATTAGGGCTGGTCAGCGAGGCAATTTTCCGAGGCGGGAGCAATTCATACGGCAACCTGACCGACTGCGAAATCGCATTTGTTCCCACAGTGGCCTTCACCGCCGACGCGCCTGTGATTTTCGGCACGAACCGCAACTGCGCAATCCCGTAGTAGTCGGTCTTTCCGGTTACGGTCTGTCCGTTTTCTACCGACCAATTGACCTCCACACCGACCATCGCCTTGCCGCTTATGGACGACAGAACCTTCACCACGCCACTGAACGCCTCTCCCCAATGCAGGATCGGATCAGCACGACTGACTGCCCTGATTGCCATCACCTGTTCACCCGCCCCCACCGACATTGGCATCGGTGGCGATAATCGCGCCAGCCGCTCCGCCGCCAGCCGCAGCAAGCAACTGCCGTCCTTCAAATCCCCGACGCTGAACGGGTAAAGTAACTTCCCCGAAAAAAGCTGTGGCAATCCAAGTGTATTGGTCGGATTGAATTTGATGCCGAGGCCCGCACGCCCGGTTCCGGACATGCCCAGTCTCAAAGTCTGACCGTTCAAAGGACTGCCAGCGTCCGCCGAAATCATCAGTTCATGATTGCCTTTACGGCGCGGAAAGTAGGTTTTCGATCCTGCAAGATGAAGGGCGCGACCATCGAAGCTGGCCGATAGCGTATCCCATGGATCACTCCCCAACGCCGTGGCTGTTGTCGAGTACGACGTCCTGTAGCCGTCGTAAGGGCTGACGACTTGTGCGCTCACCTGATGAGTGCCTTCTGTCCTTGGGTCAAAACCGAAAGCGCTTTGGCCATCTGCATCGGTTTTGACTTCCGTGACGCTCCCCTCGGCTGCCCATGTCACCGGCACATCGGCAACAGGCCTCGCGGTGTAATAGGAAACCAGAAAAGCCCGGATCCACACCTTGTCCACCCCAACGACCGGGTCTATCTTCGGAGCACGCAGTGGCTGCAACGTGAGCCTGTTATTGTCCAGCGTCATGGGTGTCCCGAGAGCAACTGCATCGAGCTGAGGCAGTTCCACTGTCAGCGTAAACTGGCCGGGCCGTTGACTGTCAGTACAATTGAGCATCCATTCTGCACCACCTGCGCTCAGCGCCTGAGGCTGACCCGATGGAGGCTGCAGCGTCGCGTCCAATTGATCGCCGGGAGTCCCCGACCACGTCAACAATACCCGCAGGCCCACCAGTGGACTGAGTGCTCCAGGGACTACCTTGAGGGTATGGAGTGCACCCAGGCAGGGATACAACCCTTGACCATCGAGCGACGTGTGAACCTGATCGAGCAGCAGACTCAGCTCCTGCGACAGATTCGCGGACATCAACCGGCCGGGCAGCTCATGAACAATTGACTCACCCGCCACACGCAGTTCCAGCTCAAAAGGACTGCTTCTGCTGGAAGACGCCACGGAAGACAACCGCCATTGCACACCTGCTGCCGTCAGAGTCTTCGGCACTCCCGCATCGCTGAGCGTCAGGCCGATCTGCGGATCTGCATTGCGCCAGTGCGCGCTGATGTCTTTGCCAATCCACGAGCTGCCGGCAAGCGGCACGACCTTCAATGTATGTGCCTCCCCAAGGAGACAAGCCACGCCCAGTGACTGGCGATCAACCTCCTTGTCATCGAGCAGGATTCTGGCCTGGCGATACCAGGGACTGCTCGCTATCGCTTCCACGGAAAAGGTTCGCTCAATCGGCACTGCGTCTGGATGGGCCTTGATGCGGGCCGTGACAAGGTGATTTCCGGCGCTGGCGGGCTGACACCGGAAACTGGCCCATCCCCCTTTACCTGTGAAGGCTTGAGTATTGGTGCCGACTGGAAACTCAAAGTCGACCAAGGCGCCGATGACGGGATCACCTGTGCCGCTTGCAACCCGATGCAAGACTTGCACCCAGACCCACGCCCCGTCCTGCTGATCCACAATGCAAGTCCGGTCGGCTTCACGCACTTCACCCAGCACGACTTCGTTGCGGGCCAGCCGCATGGCTTTTTCAGGCGACGGCTTGAGCAGTTTCGAACAACTCAGCCACAGGCTGAAGGTGCCATCCAGGACGTCAGCGTTTATCAGATCCCAAAGCACCTCCAGAGAACCCGACACCGCAACCGGGTCTTCAAGCGCCGGATGAACCTCGACGCCCAACTGTTCAGGTGAATCGCCTTTCCAGTGAAGCGATACGTCTGCTCCGTCAAAAACCTGTGGAAACCGTACCCACAGGGGATACGTCGAGCCCCGATTGGGCCACCCTGTCCGCTCTGCCCAAGGCGTTGCCTGACCGGCGACAACCGCCAGGACGTCCTTCCAAGGCGACGTCGCCAATACCTCCACCGAAAACGTCCGGGCAACGAAGCCTTCAACGTAATAAAGACTGACGACGGATGCCTTGAGGGTAAACCTTCCCGGAGCGACCGGTTCGAATTCGAAATAATCCCAGCCATTGGCATCAGTGGTACCGGACTGGATAGCTCGCCCATCGACCGTCCAGTTGACAGCCTGCCCTTCGAGCGCCTGTCCGGTGTAGAACGATCCGACCTGCACGCCTACCCGGACCGATTCTTTTTCATCAAGTACTGGAAAGAAGCGAGGTTCCTCCACGTTGAGAAACTCCAACCGGTGATGCCACAACGACGCTTCGATCGGATACGACGCGGCGTTGTACTGGTTCGATACTGTGATCGTCAGTGGGTGTGGTGCCGCAAGGTCAAGTGCCGGGCAACTGAGCTGCCAGCACTGATCAAGCGGATGATCAACTTGCCAGTCCGGCTGGGCGACAATCGCACCCTGCGGGTTATCTCCAATCGCCAGGGAACCCTGTGTGCCCTCCCAGATATTGCCCGGCACGATATTGAATCCAAGCTGGTGCTCAGCCCCCAGGCATAAATATAGCGGCTGGCTCGGTGGGTACGTTTCCTCATCGATCAACAAAGTCTGCAATGCCAGCGCTGCCAGCTGCAATTCGATAACGATATGGGTGAAATACAGCAAATGATCGTAGTCATCCGCTCCACTCGACGCGCTTTGGAACGTGATAGTCAGCTCAGACTGGCTTGCAAAATCCGTCTTCAGCGGGACGACATACTCCTGCGGCTCGAAATTCAGTGGATCTGCTGTAGCACGCGAAGAAACGGGAGGGATCTCGACTTCCTGCAGGAGCACATCCTCGCTGTATATGCGCACCCACCCTGTTGCGGGATGGCGTGATTCACCCAAGAACTTCAAGACATAGACTGCGTCCGGGCCAGGGTTCACGGGGGCCTTGAAGCTCTGGCTGATTGATGCCGCATTACCGATTGACACCGCTCTGATCGGCAAGCCGTTCATGCTCAACCCCACCACACGAACCCAGGTGGAACCTCGGGGGATCACTTCCCAATCCGTCAGGTTTTTGCTGAAGTCACCATTGCTCATCAGGCTCTGATTGGCCCGAACACTCTGGTTACCCATGATTGCCAGCTCCCTTGCGCTTTGTGGTTTTTTCGGGGGACTCGGCGAGGGTCACCAGATCCACGACTTGACGTATGAAGGTCGGGTCACCAGGCCTGGCGGTATAACAGATCTCCAGAATGATGTCCGTCAGCGATCCCAGCACCGCTGCCTGCGGTTGTTTAAGCGGCCACGGAAACTTCAACTGCCAACAGGAAACCGCCCCGGAATTTTCGAACGGGTTGAGCAAACCTTCGTCAGGTTTCTGCGCGGTCAAGCCGTTGTCCGACACGCCAGTCGACAGGACAATCGACTGCCCGGCGAGCAAGTTGAACTGTATGTCGGAAGGGGCCACGTCCCTCTGATCGCCGTGCAGGTACGCCACCGATTGCCCGGTTGGTTTCGTCGCGATCACGCTGCCGATCTGGGTCAGGGTTGCATGCACATCTTGATAGGCAGATTTCACCACTGGCAGATGGACTGCGACCGTACTGATCTGCCGGCAGTAATGTCCCGGATGATCCTGATCAAACAGCAACTGGTGCAGACAGAACTCCAGTGTTCCTGTTGCCTTCAACTGCGCCAATGCCTCCGGCCAGCTATAGATGCCGGACTGAGGCTTGACTGTGTCATCGAACAACTTTCGCAACGAGATGGTCTTGCGCAATTCCAGCCGTCGCTGATAACGCTGGATATAGTTGCGCTCCAGGTGTAACAGCCAGAGTCGCAGATGCTCACTCGATGTCTGCCCCAAGCGGTTATCCAGCCAGGCCTGAGGCAG
Organism: Pseudomonas gozinkensis; assembly: GCF_014863585.1. Classification (NCBI taxonomy): domain Bacteria; kingdom Pseudomonadati; phylum Pseudomonadota; class Gammaproteobacteria; order Pseudomonadales; family Pseudomonadaceae; genus Pseudomonas; species Pseudomonas gozinkensis. The sequence continues at coordinate 5,127,772 of NZ_CP062253.1, forward strand.
TGGGTTTGGCGAATCGAACTCGCCCAGTTCGGCATCTAACGAAGCCCGGGCATTGAGGCACAGACTGCAAACCGCATCGTTTGCCTGACGTTGCAAAGCTTTGAGCTGACCCACCATCCATCTGAAGAGCTCAGCATTGGTGGCGCGCTTTTTGAGGAAGTTATACATCACCTGCGCCTGGCTGCTGGCCAGTGCAGCTTGCTCCAGGCCTGTCTGTGCCGCCACCAGTGCCTGTGACTGCGCGTTGATCTGGGCGGTGATTGCGCTGACTTCTGCCAGAGCCTGATCACGCTGCATACCCCAATCATGACGCCGGCGGCGATAGGCCTCGGTCGTCGCTTGTTTTTCGGCGTCCATGTGCAGGATCGAAGCGCCCGTGTTCAATCCGAATACGACCGCATCGGTGATTTGCTCGGCGCGATGCCCGCCATTGGCCAGACCGAAAATGTTGGGCAGCGAAGCCAATATCGCGCCAGCCGGTTTGATAGAGGCCGCTGCGAGCATGGCTATTTGCGACAACAGGATCTTCTGCATGACCTGGTATTCTGCCGCCGATACGTCGTTCTCATAGAGTTCCGCGAATGCATCCGCCCGCTGCTGTGCCATGGCCATGCTCTGCTCCAGCGCAGTGACCTGCAGGCGCAATTGCTCGACTGTCTGCTCCTGCATCGCGTGGGCCAGGCGTCCCAGCTCCAGCAGATCCCCTTGCTGCCTTTCTTCCTGCTCGGCGCGGTCTGCGCTGCTTTGCAGATTCAGGACCTTTTCGCTGATCTCCGAAAGCAACTGCGATGCACGCAATGCCGTCTCGTATGCCACCCTCCAGCGAAACGGGAAGGGATTGAGACTTCCCCCCATTATTCTTGGTGCACCGCTGTTTCCGGCGGCCAGAGCACTCAACAACTCGCTCGGTTTGGTACGCGGACTGAACAACGGTATTTGCAGGGGTGCGCCGTCGATGTTGCGATTGTTACGCAAGTTGTCCAGACGCTGTCCAGGCAGAGCAAACAGTTCTAGCAGCCGCTCATTGATCGGGATCAGGAATGATTTCGAGCCCAGCAATTCAAGATCGACACGGGCATTGGTGCCGATGGGAAAATCCCCGGGCTTGAACACGAGTGACTTTTCGAACGCTTCAAGTCCGGGTCGCGAACGATTAGCGGCCAGGAGATCGCCAAGCCTTATCGCTTGCCAGCGGTTCACAGCGCGAACCGTGGGTGCCTTCCCCATCAGCGACGAGGCACGGGCGTAGCACAGTTTGGCGGCGACCAGACTGTCGCGTGTCAACTGTCGATAGTAGCGATCACCCATGGCCATCAGGGTTTTGACGTATTCACAGAACACCAGGATCCGGTAATGCCTGGGCTTTGCATAGCAAATGGCATCGGGATCGTGAGAGTTCCTCGCCTCAAAACCCGGATTGCCTGGACCGACCAATGGCCGACACCGCCAGTAGGCCTCCCGGGGATTTTCCAGCGATAACGTGTCCGAGTCCGCTGGCGCGGCCGGATCAAACAGATAGGCAAACCAGTCTAGCGCCTCCTGAAAACGGTCCTCATCGCGCAGACGAGTGGCGACCAGGTGCGGCAGATGGAAAAACAGCTCCCAGAAATTGATGCCATTGGCGCTGTCGAATGCACCGTTGGGATCTTCGAAGGAGGGATCCGCAGAAGGCGGCTTCTCTGGCAGAAACTGGGTGAGCCAGTCCAGCAAGGCATCAACGGAAATCGTGGCGAGCCGCGCCAGCTCTGGACCGTTCAACGTGTTGAGCCGGATGAACCTCAGCTTGAAGCCCGGCTGATTGAACGAAAGAAATTGAGCTGCGTCCAGGCTGTTTTTGTGCAGGGACGGGACAGGGAATGCCGTCAGGTCCGTGACCCGCACCTCGAATTTCTTTTTGCCGTTCGCATCACTGCCAAGAGTAATGACAGGTAGCGTCCAGGAACCCTCGGTTCGGGTAAACGTCAGCGAGTCGGTGCTCCAGCCACCGGCCAGTGGAAAGTCGCCGACAAGCTCGGAGGGGTTGTCTTCACCGCCCGGATCTTGCAATGCCAGTGTCAGCTTGACGTCGCTGCCCGACAGTCCTGTCTCCCTGCAATATCCCCGAACAACCAGCACATCTTTATTGTCGACACGATAGGCCGTGGCATGCAGCCCCAGGTAAGCCGTCAAATCACCCGAGATCAGATCCTTGTCCACCACGTCCGGCTGATTCATCAGCGGATGCTGAATCAGGTCGGCGCTCTTGAAGCGATGTTTCGCCGCTTCTTCCAGCCAGGCACCGTTGTCATGAGGCAAAGAACGCAGAAACAGATCACGGACAACGGACTCTCTGATCGCACCGCTACCCGTTTTGTCGTTGGTCAGCAGCACCCCCAACTTGCCCTTGGGGTTTGTGTGGTCGGACCAGACCGTTGCAATCAAGCGAATACCGGCCGCGGAGGTTCCCTGTTCATAATTGCGGGAAAGCAAAAGCGTCGGAGCCGACCACTGATCGTCCTGACGCTTGAACGCCAGAAAAATATCCAGTTTTTCCGGGAGAGAGTCTTCCTCTCGCACCACCCCCTCGCGCCAGACGGCCCACACAATGCACAATTGCCCATTCCAGATGACCGGGCGCAAATCCAGTACATTCGCATCCGAAGGAATATCTACAGGTCGCCACTCCTTCCATGCCGCAGGATTCGTGGCGACGTCTTGCTCGTCCAGTTCAACATCAGCCTCACGCCAGAAATATTGGCGCGGGTCACTGCGTGTGCGACCGATGAAGTAATAAACCGCCTTTTGCGGCGAAACACCGGACATGAAGGCACTGATCACGTCCAGATTACAGATCTTCACGAACGCCTCGAGATAGGTCTGCAGCGCGGTTCGCACGCTCTCGCTCGTCAATCGTGTCTGATTCAGGTCGTTCTCAAGATTCTGGAACAGGCTGGTCTTGCCAATCCGGATGAAGGGGTTGACGACGTTTTCCGGATAGATTTTAAGTTCCTGCATCCCCGCCCAGTCCGGGAAGTTTCCAGAGAATTTCCATTCCTCCAGATGCGCCTCGTCAAAGAGGCAGCCCAGAAAACCGAGTTCCTGCCCCCCATACACCGCACTGATATATTGCTGCGCGCAACTGACAGCTTCGGCAACCGGAGAGCTTTGCACCTCGTGGCTGTCCTCCGGGTCCAGGCGCAGCAGTTCCATCAGGTCTTGCCTGGTTCGTACAAACTGATATTTCTTGACGCCACCTGAGCGAATCTGCCCGATGGCGTAAGCAACCAATGCCTCGCGATGCTTCTCCTCCAGCCCGCCAATATTGTCGATCGTTGCCATGATCCTTGCTCCTGTGCCTGAACCGGGACTGAACACTCAGCGAGTGATCTCGCTCACGTGGCAGGCTCGAAAATGATGGGGCCGAAGTAAATGCTTTTGTCATTGGAATGGTTGCGGACCTCGAACGTGCACGTTCCGCCTTCAGGTGCGCTGACAAATACTTTTGTCTGTCCTTGTTGATCGGTGTACGTCTGGGCGGATGGGCGGATGACAAACGGTTTGTCTTCACTCCCTTCAGCAGGAATGGCAGACCACTCCACGAGCCGGTTTGGCCCGGGATTCTTGTATTTATCCGTCAGCCCGGAGTACAGCTGCGCTTCCTCGCCCTGCGGCACAGGTCCCAGTGGATCTACGGACGTCAACGGACCGCGGAATTCCAGTGTTTCAGCGTCGGAGCCGACATGAATGGTCGGGGCATTGACCGGTTTGAACAGATCCAGCCAGAAATACGGTGTATCGATGCCCAGCTGTGTACCGGGAATAAACTCGGCCTCGACCACACCGTCCACATCGGTGGTTTTCGTAGCAATGGTGCCCAGAGTGGCTTTCCAGAAAACCCTGACGCCCTTCAATGGCGCACCATTGGCATCCTTCAGTGTCACTGTGTAGGTAATTTTCGCGCCAGGCTTGTTGGCCACGACTTCGGTGTTGTCCACGGTGCATGTCATGGTGAGCAACTGCTCCACTTCACCGGCAAGCTGCAAGTCAGGCACTCGATCTTCGGTCTGGCTCAGCAACGCTCGCTCGGCAGCGGCAGCGTAGGCTTGCCGGTCAGTATTTTCCGGCAACGTGCCCACTTGAAATATCGTCCGAGCATCCATGCCGCTGTGTTTCGCCAACGTGTGGACACGCATCAACAGATCCAGCTGGCGCAAGTCCTTCAGAATTTTGAGATCGGCCCCCATATGGCTGATGCACTCGCGTACGTCCTCAACGCTCCAGCTGAAAAAACTGGCCAGAATGATATGACCGGCTTCCTGGGCCAGCCTCAGCGAATCACCGTTGATATCGGGTTTCAAATCGTTGATGGCATGCAAGTAATCGAGCAGCACCTTGGGCGACTGATCACTCATGTCGAACGCACGGGTGAGCGTGGCCAGGTAATAAAGCGTACTGATACTGAACTCGTATTTGTTGTTCTGACCCAACCAGGCCTCGGAACCGTAATCCAGAAACTCGCGCAGCACGTCGGCACTGAGCCCGAGCGTTTTCACCACAGAACCAAGGCGTTGCACATTGGCCAGAATCTTGAGCAACGGGTCAGACTCAATGTTGCGTGCCTGTCGAACATTTTGCGGGGCGTTGCCAAGGCGTCCGCTGATCTTGCTCAAGAGTTGATAGACCGAGGCATCGGCCCAGAAGAGGACCTGCAGCACCAGCTCGGATTCCAGGCCCGTCAACACGGCCAGCGCCTCCCGGACCACCGAGACCTGGGCGTCCCGGGCCTGCAGCAGAACAAGCAGCATTTTTTCGACAATGGCCGCTCGTGCCGGGTCATCCATGGCCGGAAGACCATCCTTTACGGCGTTACCGAGAAGAAAGCGCGTTGTTTCCAGGTACTCAGCCTCGGAGCCGGAAATATCTTTGATCAAACCATTGGCATCAGCCAGTGCAGTCAAATGATTAAGCCAGTTGCCATCGACTGCAGACGGCACCCCTCCCCTCTGGAATCCGGCATCGGTCAGCAAGGTTGCCGACAGCAAACTGTCCACCTTCTCGATCAATTGCAGTTCTGGTTCAGAGGCTGTGCCGCCGGGCTGCGGCCCCACCAGCATCTGCAGCACCCAGCTCACCTGCAGATTCCGCTCCTTGCACCAACTGGCGAAGGAGTGCACGGCATAGATGAGGTTCAAGGCATCCGGTACACCGTCAACCTGTGGGTTGATGACCGGCAACCCGGCCAGCCCATCGAGCCACTTGTCGCCACCCAACAACGTCAGCATCAATACCAGTTCAACCGGGGTGATGCTCACTAGACGCGCCAGCTTCACCAATCTGTAAAAAGCGGAAACGACCGCAGCATCACGGCGAAGGCTGTCCCCCAGGTTTTGGGCCTTGGCGATGACGAGTGCCAGGTAGACATACGTCATCAGATCAATCTGCAGAGCGCTGCACAGCTGGTTGACGGTCAGGTCAGTGCTGCCTGTTGCGGGAATGGCTGGAAAGCTCTCGCCATCGAGCACGAATGGCTGGCCATAGCCACCTCGACGGTTGAAGATTTGATCAAACAGTGAAAGCTCGTTTTCGATCCCGTAAACCGGCATTAAATGCAGCATCGCTGCAAAATCCAGCGCCGTGCATCCATAGCGTTCGCGCAATAACTGGAACAGTCCCAGTGCATGCACGACGTGGTCAGTGATCCAACACTTCTCCAGCTCTGCACCGCCGAGCACTTCTGCGTTGATGGCAGCCACCAGTAGCGCGTCGGTTTCATGGCTGGGCAGGTTCAACCACTTGTCGAGGCGTACCTTGCGGTTGAGCCGGTCCAAGTGATCGAAGCCCCTCTTTTCATCAGGATCCAGCGTCATCGTCTGACGCAAGGAATCACCTTCGGTAATGTTGATGGGCGGCGAGGTTGCAGCATTGATATAGACCGCCCCGAATCGCTCGCTTTCCGCTGCGACTGGCGACGCAGTATCGAACTTCACATTGGGGGAGCGCACCGGTGCGCGGGTGCGAATTGCCAAAACGGATTCCAGCCCCAGCAAGGAGAGGATTGTCTGCTGAGCAAAAAACTGGACCTCAATAATACTTCCATGTTTGTCGGTATTATCGGTGCCGTAGTTACGATCGTAGAACTCCGCCCGCTCCTCGAAAGGAGGAGCCGGCTCGGTCAACAGTGTTCGCTGGTAAGGCCCCATGCGTGATGCATGGGCCAAGGCACGAGCGGCATGGGCAGACGAGGCATCGGGTTCGAGAAAGTACGGAAACCGGTGATCCACCTTGTGCACAAAATTACCCACTGACATTTCCAGATTCCGGGCAATCGTATCCAGGGCGACCCAATGCTTGTAATACGGCAGGTCATTGAGGTAACGCGCCTGAATCAAGGCCCCCACCAGTTCTTCATCCGACCCATGCTCGGCGATGAACTGTTCCAGAACTCGATTGATGATTTCGACCGCTGAAACCGACCTGTAAACCGCGTTGTTGTCGATCATCAGTTGCCTAAGATCGACGCGCCGTTTGTGCAGGAGAAAATCTGCCGGTATGTCGCCAACAGGTTCGATACGTTTGCTGATCCACTCAAACAGCGCAACCAGATAGGCAACCGGTGACCACAGGCTTTCCAGGGCCCTGGGGGGGCACAGACTGCCGAAGTCGGTCTGGAACAATTTCTCGTAACTGGGGCCGTCAACCATTGACCGCATGCTGCCGGACGAACCTTTGTTTTTTGGCGTTCGCGCGGTTTTCTTGTGTACATCGCCGGTCAGGATGGCTTCGATGTACTGACGCTTGATATAGATGGCCATGCTGTTGGCGGCGCGCATGAATGCCTTGGCGTCCTCGGCGGTCATCCGATATTGCTTCACCAACCCGGACTCCCCCATATCGACCAGAGGAAAAATCGATCCACCCTTGTTCAGATAGGTGTGCAGGCCGGGGTATTTTTTACGGCGCGTGGTTGTAGCGAACAGCCGTTCATACATTTGCTCGGCAGGGCGTTTCTGGATTTTGGCCATGGTGGGGTTCCTTTCGGCAAAAGCAGCCCGATGGCCCGGTCGTCTTGTTCTGGCCATCTGTTCGATTGATTCGATTTGGCCTCCGTTACCGGCGCCCGTCTACTGTCAGAAATGACAGTCATCTCGACCGTTTATCGGGCTTTTCGAGTGGGTCGTTATTTGCCGGCCCGGAGCCGACCTCGAAACGTTGGCTTGTAACGGCTTCGGAAATCGTCGCGCCGCCTGCATCGTCAGTAATGGACTGCTGGATCACGCACCACTGACCGCCAGGCGATAACGACTCCGTGGCAGTACCTTCCCAGACTCCGCTGGAGACGGGGACAGTCAACAATCCGAGGTCCGGATCGAACCAGCTGCAGACCCGCATGAGGCCCGCTCGACCTCGCCCGTTGAAAGCAACCGGATTTTCCACAGGCTGCCCTTCGCCAGGTCCATCAACATCAGGCTCGAATGTTCCAAGAACCGCAGACCGCCTGGCAGTCGGATCAGATACAAAACTACCGCTTGAGGCCGTCGCCGTCGGTTCATACTTTCGAGAGGGCTGCGTTGTGCTTATGCGGGCTGACCAGGTGAGATCCTCCTGCACTGTGGTTTCCGCTATACGGGTTGCTCCGGGCCCCCCTATCCAGACGATGACCGTGTCCCCCGCACGCTCCGCGAACCCTGAAGCGTAAGAGTTATTGCCAAACGCTTCGCCGTCCGCAGGTGTCTCGAACCTGGGGGTGGCGGGAACAACTACGTAGTTCACCTGCGGACTGTCTTTGGAGGTCTGGCCTTCGAAGTACTGTCTGGCCTGGATGGTTTTTTCCCCCACCTCCTGTGTCACTTCGCCTTCCCAGACACCGTTCGAATCCACTTTGGCACTCAACAAAGCCTTCGAGTCGCCCACCGGGAAAACCTCGACCTGCGCGTTCGGTTCTCCCTTGCCTTTCATCATGGCGGTACGGGTCAGCCTGCCGTCTTCCGACGGCGACGTGATGACCGGTGGCAACAGCCCCACCTTCAATCGGTGCTGTTCACTGAACTCCGATTTGCGACCATTGATCTCCTGCATCGCCCGGATGACGAGGGGGCCGAACGGCAGATCCTTCAGACGCATGCTCCACAAACCATCAGCCTGCAGCACTGTGCAGCCCAGCTCATGGCCATGCACAAAATCGTACACGTGCAACGTAGCGCCACTCATGCCGCCCGTTCCCCCGACATCCGTCTCGCGACCGACCTCGGTGTTTTCCGGGGGATCCGTAATGACCGGTGCAATCATTGGCCTGGAGAGCTGAAACGTGACCGTTTCCTCAGGTGAGGGTTGCTGAGCGGCGATCTGGATAGCGGTGACCGTATGGGGAACATCCGCTGCAAACGGATCAGGCCGTAGGTACGACCAGGTAATGCCTGTCACGACGGCCGGAAATCGCGTAGTGCCGCTGTCACTGAAGACCAGCTCGACCACGGCATTCAGCCAGCAAGTGCCCGAGAACACCGGCGACAGGCCGTCCGTGGGCACCGGATAAATGACCGGTTTGCGCGGTGCGATGTTGACGCTGTACGCAACCCAGTCCGAAGTCTGGCCAGCCAGTTTCTGGATGATCTGAACCCCGCGCTCAAACGTCGGCCCCCACTCCACGTGGACCTTGCTCGACCACTGGCCATTGAAGCCCACAGGAGCATCGGGAGCGATCGGCGTCACTTTGTCGCCGTCGAACAGAGACACTGTGGCATTGGGGACACCTCGGCCGGACAGGGTCGGTTGATAGTCATCCGTTGCCTCAATGTCATGGGGGGCCGGAAACCTGTAATCGACGCTGATCTCGAGGTTTTTTGATTCGATCCAGCCGCCAGCGTTGTTCGAAACCATCTGTATGACCTGCAAGACATAGTGTCCGAAGGGCCAGTTGAGCGCGACGATTTCCCAGACGCCATCCCGCACAGGACCGGTCAACGGCCCAGGCGCGGGGCCAGGGCTGGCAACCACGTTGATTTCCACAGTGGCCCCATCAAAACCTGGGCCTGCAAAATTTATCGAAATGGCGGATAGGAAAGTGACTTCGACTTTGGTCAATTGGGGAGGACGGATGTCGAAGGATCGGGGCGCGCTGACGTCTGACGGAATATTTTTATCGGTCTGCCGGGCGACCAGCGAACGTCGCCCCGGTTTAACCTGCACATTCACATCCCAGCTGTCGCCAGTGACCTTCGCCTCACCCACTACGAGGTTATGGTCGAAGTCATGGAGTACCTGCATTGTGGCTCCGGCCACCCCGCCTGAGCCACCCACTTGAAACTCACTGTTCTGTAGTGAATTGAGGTCAGGTCTTGTGATGACAGGAGCGCTCACTACATAGAAGGCCACAGGCAACGTATACAGGCTGTTCGTGCCGGCGTAAGCAACCAAAGCACTGACCGACACGGGACCGCTGGGCAAACTTTCAATCAGAGGCGCTTGCCAGCTTCCTTGGTCATCAATGTCGGTTGGCTCGCTCAGTACTACACCGTGATTGGGCGGTGACTTGACGACCAGCACAGTCGATCCGGGAGCCCCGATGCCGTGGAAAATCAGGCCTTTAGCTGGCACAGTTGCGTTAGCTTGAGGAGAGGTCAAGGCTGCCCGGTAGATCTGCATGGCCGCAGTTCGATCGGAGTCCCGACCGTTGACGCGTTGAAATGCCTGGATGCTGGTTGTGTTTACGTTGACAGGAAAACTGAGCTGCGTCTGCCATGTGCCGGAGCTACCATCGGCAACGCCTATAGTCGTGTCCGTATTGGCCACGACAATAATGATCTGGCCTCCGGAGACACCTCCGGTACCCGCAACTTCGTAAGGTGAGCCGGCGACGTTCCTGATCGGGTTAATACGTGGGACGGGGGGGACGTAAGGGACGTAGTGGACTATCTCGTGCCCGCTTAACAAAACATCCCCTGTACCCGCCCTGTCGTACATAAATCTAAAGCCTATTACCACTGGTTGTGAGTCGGCCACGACAGTGCTTTGTCCACGGATTGGATGCCATTGCCCATTCTGTTTAGCGTCGTCGTTTGTCAACTCGTCCGGGTGCCAGGGCTTCCCCACTCGTGCCGTACTCAGATATACGTTGCCGCTATCCCGTCCATTATCCGAGGCTAGATATTCCGTCGCGTTACAAGTGAAGGATCGACCATCTTGGGTGTAGCTCCCGGACACTCTCAACCGGGCGATGTAAAGTGGATGGTCGTCACTCCTGGCGGTAATTATCACCTCGACCAACGTTCCACTTTCTGTTTGTTCCAGAGCAACAACGGATCCTTCGACAGCCCTCTCACCCCCACTGGATGCACCTTCGATTTCCCCAGTCGCCCTTAACGCGTGCGATGATTCGTCGAAAGTTTCTTTGTCTTTGTCGACATCATTATCCGGATTCATGGCTGGCTCCGTGACGGTTCAGGCTGCGGCCACCGCAAATGCCTTTCGAACCATTGAAAGTCAAAGCCCGTCGTTTCCACACCTGACAATTCTGACAGTCCCGACAAACGGTAACTTTTCCCACCACCCCTTCGGCACCGTCCGTCATCCACTTTGCGGCAGCCACGAAACCTTGCGCCGTAGCCTACAAAACCCTCAGAATCCGCCGGCTTGTGCGCTTTGGCGTTGCCCCGTAACTTGATCCCCGTCGCTGCCAATCAGCGATCGGGTTTAGTCGCCCGGCTTCAGTACGTTGCGCATAAGCGTCATCAAGTCGGGTACTCCCTATCCCCGCACTCGATGGTGGCTGTTCGCAGGGCGCTCTAGGGCGCGCCGGTTCACGTACTCGCCGGTCGACTAACCTGCTTACAGCCGCCACCCTTTTCTCGTTTAGTCGCGAGTCAGATGGTGGCCCTAACGACGAGTACGAAATACATGAAAAAGCCAGTTCCAAATCCTCCTTCGGACACCGATCCAAAGGACCCGACCGATCAAACCGATCCGGTCTCCCCCTACACCTCCAACGATTCAAAAAAACTCCACGACGCGGCCCACAAGGCCCTCGACTTCTACCTCAATCCCAAACCGGAAAAGCCGCGCAACTCCGTGGATCGCGGCATGCAGATGTTCAAGGTCGATCCCGACATCAACCCCGAAGCGATTGCCATCCAGACTTACGAGACCTTTTCCTCGGTCAGCATTCTGCTGCTGGATCTGGCCGACAGCCTGGACGACAAGCCGCGACATCTGGCGATGGCGATCTATCAGTTGAGCGAGATGGGGTTGTTGCTGGCGGAGCGGACGCTGGATAACGAGCGGGCGATTGCTATCGGCTAGCCGTTAAATAGAAGGCGTCAGTACTGACGTCTTCGCGGGCAAGCCCGCTCCCACAAGTTCTGCGGCGATCACAACTGTTGTGAACGACGTGCCCCCTGTGGGAGCTGGCTTGCCAGCGATGCTTTTGGCGGATGTAAATCAGGCCGAAGCCGGCAACGGCTGAAAACTGAAGTACTGCTTCAGCGCCTCGACCAGTTGCCCATACTCCGGCGGCGTCCGGAACAGGCTGAAACCGGCGTCGTAATGCTGGGGAGTGGCGTCTTCATGGCACCACAGGCAGCAGCCGCAGAGGTCGATGACCTGCTGGCAACCGTCACCCACAGGGATTTTCAGACGCAGATTGAATTCCGCCCCGATCATCATCGGCAACTGACTGATGAGCATCAAACCGTCTTCGGAGACGTTGCCCAGAAAGCCGATGGGTTTATCGGTGACGCTGTTGAACACACGCAGAAAATACGGCAATTGATGCCGTTCGATTCGACGATCGGTAAACATGAGCATATCGCCATGCAAGGCCCGATGTCCGGGCCGCACTGTGCTTCGGAACGAACCTGTCCGTCAGGCCCGCTCTCCCCGCTCCCGGTGTGGCGTTTGCCACGTCCATCTCATGCCAGTCGCAGGTGTTGCTCCGATACAGAGCGCATCTGTATCGGTGTCATTCGACTATAGCTCACCCTATACAAGCAGCCAGCTTTTGTATGATAACTACCATCAGAAGCGGGTTGGACGCACCACGGCCGCTGCGCTGCGAGTCGGGTAATGACCCAGGCTCTGCAGGGTTTCCAGACGCGCGCGGGCGCGGTAGGCGTATTCGCTGTTGGGGTACGAGGCGATGATGAACTGATAGGTCTGCGCCGCATCGACGAACATTTTTTGCCGTTCCAGGCACTGGCCGCGCATCATCGACACTTCCGGCCACACATAAGGGCGGGCCCGACTGGCGCGTTCGACCTTGGACAACTCGAGCATCACCTGCTCGCAATTGCCGCGGTCGTAGGCGCTGTAGGCGTTGTTCAAATGATGGTTCATCGACCAACGGGTGCAGCCCGTGACGGCGAGGACACTGAGGGCAAGGGCGGCAATGGGCACGAATCGCATGGGGGTTCTCCTGTCTTGTGCTCTGTATCGACCCGTGGTCGGAAATCTTCAGGCGCGTTTGTCCCAAAGTTGCCGTGTTCAATAAAGAAAGTATTAAGTAGTGCAAACGAACAATGACTACACCCTTCGAGCATAGTAGCCTTCGCTGGCGCTTGAACCTGAGGAGTCTTTGCATGTCCGTCCGTCGTACCAAAATCGTCGCTACCCTTGGCCCGGCCAGTAACTCGCCGGAAGTTCTCGAACAGCTGATTCTGGCTGGCCTGGACGTCGCCCGTCTGAACTTCTCCCACGGCACCCCCGACGAGCACAAGGCTCGCGCGAAGCTGGTGCGTGACCTCGCTGCCAAGCACGGCCGCTTCGTCGCCCTGCTGGGTGACCTGCAAGGCCCGAAAATCCGTATCGCCAAATTCGCCAACAAGCGCATCGAGCTGAAGATCGGTGACAAGTTCACCTTCTCCACCAGCCATCCGCTGACCGAAGGCAACCAGCAAGTGGTCGGCATCGACTACCCGGACCTGGTCAAGGACTGCGGCGTGGGCGACGAGCTGCTGCTCGACGACGGCCGCGTGGTCATGCGTGTTGAAACCGCGACCGCCACCGAACTGAACTGCGTGGTGACCATCGGCGGCCCGCTGTCCGACCACAAAGGCATCAACCGCCGTGGTGGCGGCCTGACCGCGCCGGCCCTGACTGAAAAAGACAAGGCCGACATCAAGCTCGCCGCAGAAATGGAAGTCGACTACCTCGCTGTGTCCTTCCCGCGTGACGCTGCCGACATGAACTACGCCCGTCAACTGCGCGACGAAGCCGGCGGCACCGCGTGGCTGGTAGCGAAGATCGAACGCGCCGAAGCCGTGGCCGACGACGAAACCCTCGACGGCCTGATCAAGGCGTCCGACGCTGTGATGGTTGCCCGTGGTGACCTGGGCGTGGAAATCGGCGACGCCGAGCTGGTCGGCATCCAGAAGAAAATCATTCTGCACGCACGCCGCCACAACAAGGCTGTGATCGTGGCGACCCAGATGATGGAGTCGATGATCCAGAACCCGATGCCGACCCGCGCCGAAGTGTCCGACGTGGCCAACGCCGTGCTCGACTACACCGACGCCGTGATGTTGTCTGCCGAATCCGCTGCCGGCGCTTATCCGCTGGAAGCCGTACAAGCCATGGCGCGCATCTGCGTCGGCGCTGAAAAGCACCCGACCAGCAAGACTTCCAGCCACCGCATCGGCAAGGAATTCGAGCGCTGCGACGAAAGCATCGCACTGGCGACCATGTACACCGCCAACCACTTCCCGGGCGTCAAGGCGATCATCGCGCTGACCGAAAGCGGTTACACCCCGCTGATCATGTCGCGTATCCGTTCGTCGGTGCCGATCTACTGCTTCACCCCGCACCGCGAAGCCCAGGCTCGCGCGGCGATGTTCCGTGGCGTGTACACCGTGCCGTTCGACCCGGCTTCGCTGGCTCCGAACGAAGTCAGCCAGAAAGCCATCGACGAGCTGGTCAAGCGCGGCGTGGTGGAAAAAGGCGACTGGGTCATCCTGACCAAGGGCGACAGCTACCACACCACCGGCGGCACCAACGGCATGAAGATCCTGCACGTGGGCGACCCGCAGGTCTGAGTGACCGAAAAATAAAAAACCTGCCGCTGATAACGGCAGGTTTTTTTATGCCTGAAAGAAAGGCAAGTCACTTGCCTGTCAACCCTTGGTTGCAATGAACTGCGGTACTCCGCTCGTCGCCACTGTCAGATCTGACAGTGGGCGGTGCAATCCCAAGCTGCTTGTATGACCTGTCAGTGTTGTTCTCTTATCTCCAGACACAGGTACAGCGAAAATGAACTCCAAGAGTTTTCAAGCACCTGCCGGCGCAGGCCAGATTGATCCGACCTTTGGCACCAACGGTTTGTTTATACCCAACGTTCCGCATCCGACGGATCAGCACATCAGTGTCAGAGCAATGACTCTTGATGAAGATGGAAGCGTTTATTGTGTCGGTACAGTACTCCTTGCCGGAGGTCGATCGGAGTATGTGTGCTTTCACCTTTCCCGGGGGGGTGTCATGGATCCGCTCTTTGGCACCGATGGATATGTCAGAGGCAGCTTTGACACATCGGGAGACAATGTGACTCACTCTGGCGGAGAACACGTACTGATTCAGAACGTTAATGGTGTTCAGAAGATCCTGCTGGTGGGGACACTCATCAGCGGATCAAAATTCAAGCGAGCCCTGGTCAGACTGGAAAAAGATGGTGGTATTGACCTTAGCTACGGAAAGGACGGTGTGGCGGTGATTGATCTACCCACACTTGAAAAAGGGGCAGACATACCGCCTCTACCGGACGCCAAAAGGACCGGTAACCAGAACGGAGCGCCGGTAATTCTGTTGCCCGACAATAAAGTGCTTCTGGTGAAAGATGCCATGACAGGCTGGGGGATAAAACAGCCCAGTTATATTGTGAGGCTCAATGCCGATGGTTCCCTGGATACAACCTTCAATGAAACGGGATATATCTCCTTCTTCATTGAGGACGCCAATGAGATATTCCTGACATCTGTCGCATTGACCGATGACGGCAATTACATTGCCGTCGGATATGCGCTCTATTCTCACATCCCCGGGGAAGCGTTGTTTGTCCAGGTAGATGAAAACGGGCAGCTTGATCACTCATTCAACGGCAGCGGATATCTGACCATTGGCGAGCTTCCCGCTACACAGTTCTATCTGGATCAACTAACGCTACAACCCAACAAACGCATTTTGGGAATGGGCGTCGCCACCGATGAAAAAAATGCAGGTCTGTTGATCAGCCGTGAACAGGATGGGTCGCCGAATATTCAGTTCAATCACGCCAGACCGCTTCTCACCCCCCTTGAAAACAATGGCATCGGATGGCTCTTTGGCAAGACGCAACCTGACGGCCACGTGCTTGTTGCCGGTGCAGCCTTTGCCAACAACGTCGTCATTGCACGAGTCTTGAATGAAGGAAAACTCGACACTTCCCTGGGCCAGGGGACTGGGTATCTTCGCTTTGCCGAGGCCAGAACAAATGGAACTCTAGCGGTTGCGTTCGAAGACAAGAGTTTTCTGTTTACCGCCTGGTTCACCACGCCAACTGGAGAAAAGTTCGGCATTGCCCGAGGCCTGCTCATTTGAGAGCGATAATGCTGAACGTTTGAGGCAAAGAAGCGCCGGCATGTGAATGGCGGGGCTTCTTTGAATCAAACTTTCAATGCCGTTTGATGAACCCGGTCAACGCCGCCAACGCCTCCGGCGACCGCAGCCGCTGGGTGAACAGCGCGCCCTCCTCCTCGATCACCTTGCGAATCAACTCGCGATCCGGTGCGCGCATCAACTGTTTGCTGATGCGCACCGCCTCGGCCGGCAACTCGTCAAAGCGCAACGCCATCTCCCGCGCTTTGGCCAACGCGGCTTCGCCACTGCCCAGCGCCTCGGTCGCAATCCCCCACTGCGCCGCCTGCTCGCCGGTGAAGCCTTCACCGAGCAACAACAATTCCGATGCTTTGGCCTGCCCGAGCAGACGCGGCAGGATCAGACTGGAACCGAACTCCGGGCACAATCCGAGATTGACGAACGGCATGCGCAACCGCGCATCCCGCGCCACGTACACCAGATCGCAATGCAGCAACAACGTGGTGCCAATCCCCACTGCCGCGCCTGCCACGGCGGCGATCACCGGTTTGCGGCACTCGAGCAGATTGAGCATGAAGTGGAACACCGGGCTGTCGAGGTCGCTCGGCGGTTGCTGGATGAAGTCGGCGATGTCGTTGCCGGCGGTGAAGCACTCGGCGCTGCCGGTAATCAGCACGGCGTTGATTTCGGAGTCGCTGTCGGCCTGTTTCAGCGCCTCGGCCAACTGGCTGTACATGGCGCGGGTCAGGGCGTTTTTCTTGTCCGGGCGGTTGAGGCGCAGGGTCAGCAAACCGCGTTCGCGTTGCAGCAGGATGGCTTCGGGCATGGCGTGTCTCGCATCTGAGAATTCAGCGCTCAACCACGGCTCAGGAAGACATCGGCCAGCAGTTGATTGCGCGGCAGTCCGGCCAGGAACAGACGCTTGGCAAACGCGTCGACGCTGGCCGTCGAGCCGCAGACTAAGGCCAGGGTTTGCCGGGAAACAAGGCGCAGTTGCGCCAAAGCGGCCGGCAACTCGGCCGCCGTCCACCGCTCGACGCTGAGGTTGTCCCGCTGCGCGGCCAGTGCTTCAAGGGGTTTGGCCAGATAATGCCCGTCGGCGTCATGGGCCAGGTGAATGACGCGGATGGCGCCTCGATGATCGTGACGCAAAGCCTCACGCAACACGCCGAACAACGGGCCGAGCCCCGTACCGGCGGCGAGCAGCCACAGCGGCCGGTCGTGCCAGTCCGGGTCGTAATGCAGCGCGCCGCCGCGCAGTTCGCCGAGGCGGATCGGGTCGCCGATCTGCAAGCGGCGCGCGGCATCGCTGAATTCGCCGGGCTCGCGGCAATCGAGGTGGAATTCGAGAAAACGGTCTTCTTCCGGCAGGCTCGCCAGCGAATACGGCCGCGCAACGTGGCCAGCCCACAGCACCAGATGCTGACCGGCGCTGTAGCGCAACGGTCGCTGGGGTGTCAGGCGCAGACGCAATACGCTGTCGCCGAGCCAGTCCAGTGCTTCGACCACCGCCGGACGGCCGTCGGTGACCGGATCGAAGGTGTGTACCTGCAAGTCTTCGATGACCTGACACTGGCAGGCCAGCCGCCAGCCCTGCTCACGCTGCTCGGCGCTCAGGGCATCCGGACGACTGTCGGCGGGCAAGCCTTGTACGCATTGCACCAGGCACGCGTGACAACTGCCGGCGCGGCAACTGTAAGGCACCGCCACACCGTTCTGATTGAGGGCATCGAGCAGGTTGCTGCCCGCCGCCACCGGCCACTGTCGTTCACCGACCCGCAGTTCAGGCATCGACGTTCTCCCACGCCGCCGCGCAACGGTTGCGCCCGTCGCGCTTGGCCCGGTACAGCGCCTGATCGGCGCGCTGCAAGGCGTCGTCCAGATCATCGCCCAGTTCCAGCAGGGTCATGCCGGCGGACAGGCTCAGGTTTTTCACATTCAGGCCCACCAGTTCAACGTCGGTGAAGGCGATGCGCAGCCGTTCGCAACAGGCAGTCAGGCGCTCGGCGTTGCAATCGGGCAGCAGCACCACGAATTCTTCACCACCATAACGCGCCAGCACGTCGCCGTCGCGCAGACAGACCCCGGCCACTGCGGCGAACGCCTGCAACACCTGATCGCCGGCCGCATGGCCGTGAATATCGTTGATGCGTTTGAAGTGGTCGAGGTCGATCAGCGCCAGACCGTGTACCACGTCGGCCTCCATCGCATTCAACTCGCGGGTGGCCAGGCGCAGGAAATGTCGGCGGTTGAACAGCCCGGTCAGTTCGTCGGTGGCCACCAGGTCTTCGAGCTGGCGCATCATCCCGCGCAGGGTGTCCTGATGCGCCTGCAAGGCGAACCGGCGCTGGCGCATGCGTTGGCGAGAGGTCTGGACAAAACTTGCGTAAATCACCAGCCAGGCCAGCACGATCAGCAGGATGCAAGCCTGCAACGCGGACAGCGCCGGATCGTGCAGACGGAAGTGGTAGCCGTCCCACAGCGTGATGGCGCAAAAACTGAAAAAAACCAGCATCGCGCAGCGTACAAACGCCCGCCGCGACAGGTGAAACAGGCCGAACAGCAGGATCAGCACATAGAAGACCAGGAACTCGCCACGGGCCTCTTCCAGATGCGCGATCAGCCACGTCTGCCAACCGAGGCCGAGCAGCACTTGCGCCTCGGTCAGGCTCGGGTCGGAAAAGCGCAGGTTGCAGCCTGAAAAGAATATGGCGAACAGGGTCGCCTGGCTGATGACCACCAGGGCGCTGCCGACCGCGACGCCGGTCAGCGAATCTTCGTAGTGTCCGGTGAAATACGCCAGCCACAGCAGCAGCAAGGCCAATCCATAGGTGGCTGCGGCGAGGGCGAAGCGTTTAAGCAAAAGACGTTGAATGGCGTTATGGGTCAATCGTTGACTCACCGTGCGATAAGAGGCTGACCGAGTGTCCTACTCTACAGACCGGCTGCCACTTTAGTGGCCCAGTCGATAAATGACCATTGATTTTCGGGCCGGGTATTTGGCGTCAAAAACCTGCAGCCATGCGACCAACGAATGACTCCCGGCAGATGTGCCCGCCACCGAGGCGCGGTATACTGCCGCGCCTTTTTAGCGTCGCGCCAGCAGCCCCGGCGTGCCTTGAAAGGTGTCTGCGACCGACCGATGCACCCAAGCCGCAGGCACCTTATTGAATGTTCCCGTCTTTTAGAGGAGCGCGACTCATGACAGTGATCAAGCAAGACGACCTGATTCAGAGCGTTGCCGACGCCCTGCAGTTCATTTCCTACTACCACCCCGTGGACTTCATCCAGGCGATGCACGAAGCCTACCTGCGCGAAGAATCGCCAGCGGCCCGTGACTCGATGGCGCAGATTCTGATCAACTCGCGCATGTGCGCCACCGGCCACCGGCCGATCTGCCAGGACACCGGCATCGTGACCGTGTTCGTGCGTGTGGGCATGGACGTGCGTTGGGATGGCGCGACCATGAGCCTGGACGACATGATCAACGAAGGCGTGCGCCGCGCCTACAACCTGCCGGAAAACGTCCTGCGTGCTTCCATCCTGGCCGACCCGGCGGGCGCTCGTAAAAACACCAAGGACAACACCCCGGCGGTCATCCACTACTCCATCGTTCCGGGCAACACCGTGGAAGTGGACGTGGCGGCCAAGGGCGGCGGTTCCGAGAACAAGTCGAAAATGGCCATGCTCAACCCGTCCGACTCGATCGTCGACTGGGTGCTGAAGACCGTTCCGACCATGGGCGCCGGCTGGTGCCCACCGGGCATGCTGGGCATCGGCATCGGCGGCACCGCCGAGAAAGCCGCCGTCATGGCAAAAGAAGTGTTGATGGAATCCATCGACATTCACGAGCTCAAGGCCCGTGGCCCGCAGAACCGCATCGAAGAAATGCGTCTGGAACTGTTCGAGAAGGTCAACCAGCTGGGCATCGGCGCCCAGGGCCTCGGTGGCCTGACCACCGTGCTCGACGTGAAGATCATGGACTACCCGACCCACGCCGCATCCTTGCCGGTGTGCATGATCCCGAACTGCGCCGCTACCCGTCACGCACACTTCGTGCTCGACGGTTCCGGCCCGGCCTCGCTGGAAGCGCCACCGCTGGACGCCTACCCGGAAATCGTCTGGGAAGCCGGCCCGTCGGCCCGTCGCGTCAACCTCGATACCCTGACTCCGGAAGACGTGCAGAGCTGGAAGCCGGGCGAAACCGTCCTGCTCAACGGCAAGATGCTCACCGGTCGCGACGCCGCGCACAAGCGCATGGTCGAGATGCTGAACAAGGGCGAAACCCTGCCGGTTGATCTGAAAGGCCGCTTCATCTACTACGTCGGCCCGGTTGATCCGGTTGGTGACGAAGTGGTTGGCCCGGCTGGCCCGACCACCGCCACGCGGATGGACAAGTTCACCCGTCAGATCCTTGAGCAGACCGGCCTGTTGGGCATGATCGGCAAGTCCGAGCGCGGCCCTACCGCCATCGACGCGATCAAGGACAACAAGGCCGTGTACCTGATGGCCGTCGGCGGTGCCGCTTACCTGGTGGCGCAAGCGATCAAGAAATCCAAGGTCCTGGCGTTTGCCGAACTGGGCATGGAAGCGATCTACGAGTTCGAGGTCAAGGACATGCCGGTCACCGTCGCGGTGGACAGCAAAGGTGAATCGGTGCACATCACCGGTCCTGCGATCTGGCAACAGAAGATCAGCGAAAGCCTGGCAGTAGAAGTGCAGTAAGCGCTTCATCTGCCTGTAAAAACCGGGCGGTCAGCAATGACCGCCCGGTTTTTTTTCGCCTGCCGCCAGTCGGCACCTGTCAGATCTGACAGGTGTCGCGCCCAATGCCCTCTGCTAGCGTGGAACCTCGGCGTTCACAGGTTGCGTTGCCATGGTTCCTGATGCAGATGCGCTCGTCACCCCTCCGTCCATCGCCAAGACCGCGTCCATTGCCACGGGTGGTCGCACCTGGGGGGAAATGGGTGGAACCGGCCAACCGTCTTATTCATTGCCGGTGCCGTTTCTGAACGCACGCACGCTCAATCCCGAGTTGAATCTGGTCTACGCCGCCAATTCGGGCAACGGCAAATGTGGCCTCGGCTGGGATTTCCATACGGGCGCGATCTCGCGCAAGACCAGCCAGGGTGTCCCCAAATACACAAACGCCGATGTCATGCAGGCCGGTAACACTGACTTGCGGCCGGAACAGACGACCCGCGGCAAGATCAAGGTCACCCGGCGTACACGGGGCAAAGGCCGGCGAGCCAAAAAGTTTTCGGTCGTGCGCTACATCCCTCGTCTCGAAAGCACGTTCGACCGCTACGAACTCTGGACACCTGCCGTCGGCAACCCTTTCTGGATCGTATTGCGCGCCGACGGCTCGCAACATTGCTACGGCAATAGCCCGGACTCATGCATCTACGACCCGGCAAACCCGACCCACATTGCCGTGTGGCTATTGGTGGAAATCAGGAACCCTGCGGGCGAAAACATCTTTTACGAGTACAAGGCCGATGACAACGTCGCCGACGCACGTTTTGATTACCGGGCGCAGCGTTATCTGCGTCAGGTCTGTTATTGCAACAAGACCGCCAGTACTGATCTGTATTGCCTTGATCATGCTCAACCCGAACGGCTGGAATGGCTGTTCCGACTGATCGTCGACTACGGGGAACGCGTCACCCGGCGCGAGGCTGTTCCCCCCTATCTGGCCCCGGACGAAAACAAATGGCTGCTGCGCAGCGACCCGTTTCGTGATCATCGCTCGGGTTTCCAGGTAGGCACCCGACGCCTTTGCAAACAATTCTTGCTGTACAACAACGTCGGAACCGAGAAGGTGCTGGTCAATCGACTTTTGCTGGAGTACGGCACCACGGCACAGTCTTACAGCCAGATGAAAGCGGCGCACTACATGAGTTATGACGCTTCGGGCGGCGTCAAACACTCGCCGCCGCTTGAGTACGACTATCAGGATTTGGTGCTGAACACTCAGCCCCGGGCTTTCTTGCCTCTCGATCACATGCCCGGCCTGAACGACAGTCAGCTCTATTACTTTGTCGATCTCTTTGGCGAGGGCCTGCCCGGTATCCTCTGTCAGTACGACAACGCCTGGTATTACCGAGAGCCCATGCGCGGCACGCCCGACACGGACGAAATCATCTATGGTCCCTGGACCTTGCTGCCACTGATCCCGAACGCCGACAGCAGCAAACCGGTGGTACAGATGCTTACCGACCTCACAGGCGACGGGCGTCTGGACTGGATCGTGGCAAAACCCGATGGCAGCGGTTATTACACGCTCGATCCGGATGGCAACTGGTCGACGTTCAAACCGTTCAAACAGTTTCCCGTGGAGTTCTTCCATCAGTTGGCTCGACTGGGGGACCTGAGCGGTGACGGCCTGGACTCCGTGGCCCTGATCGGCCCGAACAGCGTGCGGGTGTATGCCAACTTGCGGGAAAAAGGCTTTGCTCCCGGCCAGGATGTGCCCCATACACCGGACAGATTGCCGCTGTTCGGTGACGACCGTAGCGAATTGGTGTCGTTCAGCGGCATGGGCGCCAGTGGCATGGAACTGTGCCGGATCCGCCACGATGAAATCCGCTGCTGGATCAGCCTGGGTCATGGTCGGTTTACAGAGGGTTTCATGCTGAGCGACTTGCCGTTCAACCATGGCGAGTTCGATGCCGACCGGGTGCGTATCGCTGACCTGGACGGCTCCGGCGCACCGGCCTTCATTTACCTGTCCTCTGATTACTTCGAGATCTGGTTCAACCACGGGGGCAATGGTCTGGCACCGACGCCGTTATGTGTGCCATGGCCCAAAGGCGTGCGATACGACAATCACTGTCAAGTGACCTTCGCCGACCTGCAAGGCATTGGCTGCGCCAGCCTGCTGCTGACCGTGCCACACATGAAACCGCAGCACTTTGTCTATAACTTCTTCAGCGCGCGGCCATACCTGCTTACCCATTGCAATAACAATATGGGCTACAGCGCCACGCTGAGTTATCGCAGCAGCGCGCAGTACTGGCTGGATGAAAAACATAAGGAGCTGATGGCAGGCAGGCGCCCGGTCTGTCACCTGCCTTTCCCGCAGATGGTGCTCGAATGGTTGCGTCAGGATGATGAAATTACCGGCAATTACCTGATGCAGCTCTATCAGTATTTCGAGGGTTACTTCGACGGTATCGAACGTGAGCATCGCGGCTTCGGCCGGATCTGTCAGATCGACAGCGAAATGGAACCCGGCAAAGCCAAAAGCGGCCAAACGGCGCCGATGCTCATGACACGGTGGTTTCATACCGGCAGAAGCATCGATCTCGTCTTGAAGGATATCAACGAACTCGACAATCAAATCACGCCACTGGGGCGCACGCTTGTGACAGAGTTCGATGCAAAACACCGTAAAGAACGACCTCACAAGCGGCGCAATGCCAACGACTCCGAAATCGCCTATGCCCTTGCCGGTCAGCTACTTCGCACCGAGGTATACCAAGCGGACGACCACGCCCCGGCGCGCCTGTTCACCCTGAACGAATTTCGCCACCAGGTTCGGGTGGTCAACAAAACCACCTCCAGCCTGCTGGTGCTTGAACTGGAAAACCGCAGCCATCAATACGAACGCCACATGAATGACCCACAGTGTCAGCACACGGTCAATCTGGCGTGGGATGAGTACGGCTGTCTGATTCACAGTTTCACGACTGCCTGCGCACGCCGCCTTACCGCGGACGATGAACCGCCCTACGATCGAGACGATCAAGTGCGAGCCTGGAAGGACAGCCACGACGAACAACAGCAGCGTTTTTATCTGACGGAATTCCTTGCCGAATTCATTCACCTGATCACGGACGGCCATTGGCTGCTCGGCTTGCCCTGGCGCCAACGCAGCAATGCGTTCACGTTGCCCAAAGGCGCACTGCCGGGCGGGCTGCTCGCGAAAGACATCAGTTTCGAAAAACTCAGCCTTTATCAAGCCAGTACCGAATGGACTACCCAGCGCGAACTGATATCACTCTCGCAAAACACGTATCTGAAGGACACCGACGACAAGATCCTGTACCCACCGTTGGCGGGGCCGACAAAGCAGGCTGTGTTCGACAAAAAAGCGTTGGCGGCGTACGACGATGTCCCGATTGTCATTCGTGACGAGCTGGCCAGCATCGGCTACCAGTCGATGGATCTGTTCCTGCCACCCGATCCGATTGAAGATGCACTGAAAAACCTGTGGTCGGCCGAAAGCGGTTTTTTCACCTACGCCAATGCCAACGGTTTCTACCACGTCACCGATGTGCAACAGACCGCCAGCCATGGCGTAACGCACCTCACCTGGGATGCAAACCACCTGTTGGTCATTGCCATCACCCTGCCAGATGGCTGCACGACGACGGTCACCCATGACCTCCACACGCTCCAGCCACTGAGAGTCGAGGACGCCAACGGCAACATCCAGGAAGTTCTCTACGAACCTGGCGGCCAGCCCTGCGCGCTCAGTTCTTATGGCACCGAAAACGGGCAGCCGGCCGGTTTCGAACCGCTGGCCCTGTACCCCAGCCAGCCGGACCTGAGCGTCGAGTACGCCCTCGCCAATCCAGAACAAGTGCTTGCACACACCGCCAGCGTGGTGCGCACCGAGCTGCGCAGCTGGATGCCATTGCTCCCGCCCAGAACGCTGCCGCGCAAAAGAAAGGAATGGATCGCCCAGGGGCTGATCCTGCCCGACGGCCACATCCGCGCCTCGGCCCTGCGCTGGCTGAACCCGCGAAAAAAACGCACGGCCAGCGAACAGACCCTGCTCAGGATTATCCGCACGGCCCCGCGGCAACCGGTGCACAGTCTCAGCCTGGTTGCCGATCGCTACCACACCGACCTGCTGCAACAGGTTCAGATGATCATCGCTTACGTCGACGGCTTCGGCCGCCCGTTGCAAAGCAAACAGCTCGTCCCGCCGGGCGATGCCTTTGTCGCCACGCCCGAAGACGACCTCGAAACGGATGTCGACGGCAAGCCGATCGAAAGACCGGCCGATCCGCGCTGGCGAGTTCAAGGTCGTGTCGAATACAACCACAAGGGCGAGACCATCCGGGTCTACCGGGACTATTTCCTCGATACCCATCGCTGCATCAACGACAGCGCCATGCGCAAGCACGGTTACCACGACCAGAAGTTCTACGATGCCTTGGGGCGACCAGTTCAGACGATCAACGCGCTCGGGCATCTGGCGTTCGACATCCTGCACGCGTGGTTCAGGCTCAGCTACGACTTCAACGACACCGACGACACGCCACCGACCCGGCCTGCCAGACAGCCCGCCAGACCGGCGAAGAAGGTCAAGTCATGAATGCCAGCGTGCATTGGCAAACACCGTCGCTGGCCGTCAGCGGCCCGCGTGGCGATGCCATCCGAACGGTCGATTACTTGCGCAAGGTCGCGGGCGGTGCCGTGCAGGCGCTGGTTACTCGCCAACAGCATGACGTTGCCGGACGCCCGGTGGCGCAATTCGACCCGCGCCTGGCCATACCCAGTACCCAGACCGTGTTTGCACTGAACGGCCAGCCGCTCAAAACGGCCAATGTCGATGCCGGCGTGAATGTCACACTGCCGGGACTGACCGGGGAATCCCGAAAGACCTGGAACGCAAACGGCAATCACCGACACATCACGTACGACAATCAGATGCGCCCGATAGCCGTTGCAGAGAACGGTACACCCGACATCGAGACGTTCACCTACGCCGGCGGCTCGGCCGCCCCCGATTACAACCTGCGTGGGCAACTGACCAGGCTGACGGATGCATCGGGCTCGGTCGAATTCAAAAGCTACGCGCTGACCGGCCAGCCACTGAGTGAAACCCGCACCTTCACAGACGCCCAGACGTACACCAGCCAGCAAGTCTTCAGCCCGCTCGGTGCGATGCTCGAGAGCACCGATGCGGGTGGGCACCAGCAACAATGGATTTACGACGTGGCCGGACAGCTCATCCTGGCGCACCTGCAAATCAACGGGGAAGCCTGGCAGCCAATATTGAAGGGCATGCGATACAACGCCGAAGGAAAAGTCATCGAGCAACAAAGCGCAAACGACGTCACCAGCAGTTGGGTTTACGACAAAGCCAACGGACGGCTACGCCGACAGTCTGCGCACAAAGCTTCGGGAACGGTGCTGAAGGATGACGAATATGAAGACGATCCGATGGGCAACATTATCGGCATACATGACCTCACCTACCGGCCGACCTACTTTCGCAATCAGCGGGTCGACGGCGTTCGCAAGTTCGAATATGACTCCCTGTCGCGCCTGACCCGAGCCACCGGCCACGACGACGCGCCACCCAAGGACAACCCGGGCCGACCACAGCCGACCGATCCCAACGACCGATGCAATTTCGTCCAGACCTATGAAATGGACGACAACGGGAATCTGACCTGTCTGACCCATGTTCGCGACGGCAACACCTACCATTACGAGATGTTCGTCGACCCGCACAGCAATCGTGCAGTGCGATGGAAAAAGGGCAATCCGACCCCAGACTTCAACGTCGAGTTCGATGCTGCCGGTAACCTCCTGGCCCTGCAGCGTGGCCAGCCGATCCAGTGGAACAACCGCAATCAAGTGCAATCGGTGACGTTGGTCGAACACGCTGGCGGCCCCCCTGATGCCGAGCAATATCGATACAGCCAGGGCGTGCGCGTACACAAACGGCTGGAAACCCACAGCGGGGCCGTCAGCCACTTTGTCGATGTTCGCTACTTGCAGAACCTGCAGATTCGCAGCAAGGACAACGGCGAACGTCTGCACCTCATCACCGTTGCCACCGGCGTCGTACAGGTCACTTGCCTGCACTGGGTAAACAAAAGGCCGGTAGAGATCGAGAACAATCAATTGCGTTACTCCCTGGCAGACCATTTGGGCTCGACTGTGATGGAGCTGGATGGTTCAGCGCAGTTGATCAGCGAGGAGACCTTTTCCCCCTACGGCGGTACCGCCACGCTGGCGGCACGCTCGCAGATCGAGGTGGATTACAAGTTCATCCGCCACTCGGGCCAAGAGACGGATATCTCCGGACTTAGTGACTATGGGGCACGATATTACGCGCCGTGGCTGTGTCGCTGGATCAGTGCCGATCCGGCGGGGGATGTGGATGGGCCAAACCGGTATGCCTACGTCAGCAACAATCCGTTGCGCTATGTGGATGTAACAGGCGGCAGTAAACAGGAAGCACAAATCCGGCTCGCGTCGGATTTCATTTCCACCGTGGGTGGCTTTGCAAGCCAGACCAATCAGGTCATGAATAACGTGATTCAAAGAAAATATCGGACACGAGATCTGTTGGCCAATCTGGTTGCCGAGACAGGAAAAGGCGTCCTTGGATATGAAGCCGGGGTCCAGGCTGCCGGATTCGTCGATGGCATCCTGCCCAGTGTACCGGGGGTACCTTACCTGGGATCTGGAGGGCTGATCGGAGGCAATATTGCCGGCGACGTGACCGGTGCAATGGCCGACACGATAGTCAACACCGTCGCAGAAAGACTCGGGGTCACGCTCGGCCCGCTGATTCCGCAAACATCGACAATGTCTGTCGACCGTATCAATCGCTCGTTGGGCGTTGGTCCCCCGCACAAAGCAATCAATAACTGGCAAGACGTCAAAGACCAGCGCCTGAACCCGGCCCTCGATTCGTTACTCAATCCTGAATTCGTGATGAACAGGATCATGGCGTCGTGGATATCGATCATCCCCGGTGCGCTCAACATGTTTGCCCGAGCCATTGAAACGTACGACATCGGGGTCGGCCTGGATCCGGTCAAACTCCAAAAAATAGAAACCATGTATCAGGAATGGCAAACGGCTGTCGCTGAACACGCTGCGGCCTACGAAGATGCATTCAGCCGATTGGGCGTTGACGTCATCCCGGCTACGGGGCGATTGCAACCGGCTATCAGCCTGGCCAGCCTGCGTGAAGAAACCCGTGCCACCCAGGCAGACATCGCCCATGGGCTCAGAGGCATCAGGGCCTACAGGGAAATGAACACAACGGATAGTCGTTTCCTGAGGTCACAAGCTCATCCGGACATAAGTTTTTCCCGAGCACGCAACTTGTGGTCCAAGGTCCGAGGTTGGGTAGCTTGATTCACAGGCACACCCCCTCGCTCATCGCAAATGACGGGCGAGGCCTGCCTGTTCGCCAGGTCGCCTATCTGCGCGCTATCGCCGACGCCCCGGTGGAAACGCTCATCACCCGCCTGCATCACGACACTGCCGGACGCTGGGTCGAGCAGCGGGATCCGCGTCTGTCCGTAGCCAACTTCGTGAATGTATTCGGGTTAAGTGATCAGCCTCTCAAGATCGTCAGCGTCGACGCCGACACGAGCCTGATCCTGCCAGGACTTGCCGGGGAAGAACTGCAACGCTGGGATGCGCGGGGCAATCACTGGCGCACAACCTTCGATAGTCAATTGCGGGCGGTGAGGCTCGACGTGAACGCGATGCCCGGCGTAGAAAAGATGACCTACGCCGATGCCACCCAGGATCCCGGTCACAACCTGCGCGGACAGATGATCGAGCTGGAGGATTCATCGGGCTCGCTGAAGCTGCACGGCTACGCGCTGACCGGCCCGGCACTGCACGAGACCCGCACCTTTCACGATGGCAAAGCGTATGTCAGCCGTCGCACTTTCAGCCCACTGGGCACGGTGCTGGAGACGATCGACGCTGCCAGTCACAAGCAACAATCGACGTATGACGTTGCCGGGCAACTCATACACACACGGCTCCAGATCAACGGCCAGTCCAACTGGCAACCCGTGTTGATCGGTGCCCGGTACAACCCCGCCGGACAGATCATCGAGCAACAGACCGGCAATGAAGTGCTCAGCCGCTGGCTCTACCGGTCCGCCGATGGCCGCCTGCATCGCCACTGCGCGAAGAAAGCCTCGGGGGAGACACTTCAGGATTTCGAGTATGCATACGACCGGATGGGCAACATCACCCGCATTCTCGATCATGCCTACACGCGGACGTTCTTTCGTAACCAGCAGGTCGATGGCCATCGCGAATTCAGCTACGACTCGCTCTACCGACTGATCCGCGCCACCGGTTACAGCGATGCTCCGCCGAAGGACAACCCGGGCCGACCACAACCGACCGATCCCGACGACCGGCGCAATTACATCGAAACCTACGAATACGACCCCGGTAACAATCTCATCAAGACCACCCACGAGCGCGACGGCGCCAACCACAGCTTCGAGATGTGCATCGACCCCGCCAGCAACCGTGGCGTGCGCTGGAAACCCGGTGACCCGCCACCTGACTTCGCCGGGCTGTTCGACCCGGCCGGCAATCTGCTGGCCCTGCAACCCGGCCAGCCGATGCAGTGGAACCCTCGCGGAGAACTGGAAAAAGTCACCCTGCTCGACCGCAACGGCAGCAGCGCCAACGACGAAGAATACTACCGTTACAGCCAGGGCGAACGGGTCTACAAACGCCACGAGACCCACACCACAAAACTCAGTCACTTCCACGAAGTGCGCTATCTGCCGGGACTGGAGATCCGCACCAAAGACAATGGCGAAGAACTGCACGTCATCACACTCGACATCGGCCCCGACGGCGCGCGCTGCCTGCATTGGGAGAAAGATCCGGACAACATCGGCCCCGATCAGCTGCGATTTACCCTGACCGACCACCTGGGTTCGGCGGTCAAGGAGCTGGGGGCACAGGCACAGTTGATCAGCGAGGAAGGCTATCTGCCGTTCGGCGGCACGGCTTTCTATGCCAAGCGTTCCGCCATCGAGGTCGCTTACAAAACCCTGCGTTATTCCGGCAGGGAGATGGACGTCACCAGCCTGTACTACTACGGAGCCCGCTACTACGCACCGTGGCTGGGGCGCTGGATCAGCGCCGATCCGGAAGGTCCTGTGGACGGACCGAATCTGTACGCGTTTGTGGAGAACAATCCACAGCGCTACGTTGACCTGACAGGCAACGGCAAGTGGGAGGCACTGAATCGCCTGACCCCCGATACAACGCGAGATCGACTTCTGCGCCAAGCCAACTTCCACTTCACGCTACTGGAATCAGTGAGTCTGGGGGTCCGGGATATCGAGCAGCAGGTGCTCAATCATCGAACCGGGAATGCCAGCGGCGCTATTTCCACGGCAAAGCGAACCGGATTTTTTCTCGCGGAAAAAGGTGGATCGTTTGCCATGGGGGCCGGACTGACGGCGGCGGGTGCAGCCATCGGCATTCCTGGTGGCCCATTGGGAATGGTGATCATGGGTACTCTCGGTTTTCTGGCGTCCAAAGCCCTTGGCACAACGACCAAGACCATTGGCAAGAAAATCGGCTTCAACACTTCGGTCAGCCTGCAACCCGATCGACTCAAGAGTGACAAACTCCTGAAAATGACCCGGGCTGACACCGGTCCTCTCGTCAATATCGAAACTCTCAAGGCTTACAACCCGATGACCACTGAGGGCCGGGCGCTGCTGAGAAAAGAGGGGCTGGAAGCCGGCAAAGATATTGCGTGGGCCGCAGGGGGCAAGGTCCCGTACGCAGGACCGGCGATAAAGGCGATTTCGGGGACAAGAGATATTCTCAAAGAGGTCAAAGCCATTGGCCAGGACCTTGCGCAAGAACAAATAGATGCTCTGGATTCAGACATCACCGCTCTGATGGACATGCTGCTGCTCGGCTCAGAACGATTGATCGAACGTGCGACCCTGGCGGGAGAAACACAGTTGCTGGGACGCTCGCTGGAGCGCATCAGACAGAAGACCGAAAAGCGCCGTGGAGAACTCCGGGATCTACGGACGGTGCTGCACTCCAGATCGGCGAGGTTTACCAAGGTGTAGAACACAGTGGAGCGGCGCCTCGTGGTATGGTGCCAGCCCCATTTCACCGTCAGTTTTCTCAGCATGCTGCCGACTTCCCGTACCTTGCGTCTGTCGTTGTACACCCTGCTGATCATCGCCGGCGCCGCCCTCGCCGCGACACTTGCGATCCGCCACGCCGAGCGCCAGGCGCTGGAAGAAGACGCCGCCCGGGCCAATCAGCAACTGGCGCTTTACGCCAACTCGCTGCACACCCTGATCGACCGCTACCGCGCCCTGCCCGCCGTTCTGGCGCTGGACCCGCAATTGCGTGCGGCGCTGGCGGGGCCCGTCAGCCCGGAGCAGCAGGCAGCGCTGAACCTGAAGCTGGAAAAAATCAACGGCGCCGCGCAGTCCTCGACCCTGGAACTACTCGATCACACCGGTCTTGCAGTGGCGGCCAGTAACTGGCGGCTGCCCAGCAGTTACGTCGGTCACAACTACGGCTTTCGGCCCTACTTCAGTCAGACCCGCACCCAGGGCACCGGGCGTTTTTATGCGGTCGGCGTGACCAGCGGGATTCCCGGTTACTTCCTGTCCAGCGCGGTATTGGGCGACAACGAAGAGTTTCTCGGGGCGATGGTGGTCAAGCTCGAATTCCCCGAACTCGAACGCGAATGGAGCCAGGGCAGTGACACCCTGCTGGTCAGCGATGCGCGCGGGATCATCTTCATCGCCAACCAGCCCGGCTGGCGTTATCGCCTGCTGCACCCGCTGAGCCCGGCCGATTACCGCGAGATCAAGGCCACCCGCCAATACGACAAACAGTCGCTGGTGCCGCTGACACATCTGGCGCTGCGCAGCTTCGACGACAACAGTGATCTGCGCCGCGTCGAAGGCCCGCAAGGCACGGCGGATTACCTGTGGGAATCGCTGCCGCTGACTGCCGAAGGCTGGACCCTGCATCTGTTGCGACGCCCGCAACTGTCCTTCGAAGACCAGCGCAATGCCGGGCTCGCCGCCGCCGGGGTGTGGCTGGCGCTGGTATTCCTGTTGCTGTTCCTCAATCAGCGCTGGCGCCTGGCGAAGATGCGCCAGCGCAGCCGCGAAGAGCTTGAGCAACTGGTCGAGGAACGCACCCGCGATTTGCGTACCGCCCAGGACGGCCTGGTGCAATCAGCGAAACTGGCGGCACTGGGGCAGATGTCCGCCGCGCTGGCCCACGAAATCAACCAGCCGCTGACCGCCCAGCGCATGCAACTGGCGACCCTGCGCCTGCTGCTCGATCATGGCCGGGTCGATGACGCCTACAAGGCGCTCAAACCGGTGGATGACATGCTCACGCGCATGGCGGCCCTGACCGGCCACCTGAAAACCTTCGCCCGCAAGAGCCCAAGCGGCTTGCGCGAACGGCTGGATCTGGCGACGGTGGTCGATCAGGCCCTGCAATTGCTCGATGCGCGTCTGCGCGATGAACAGGTCAGTCTGGTGCTGCACCTGACCCGTCCGGCGTGGGTGCGCGGCGATGCGATCCGCCTGGAGCAGGTGTTGATCAACCTGCTGCGCAATGCCCTCGACGCCATGCAAGGCAAGCCTTGCAAGCGTCTGGAAATCCGTCTGGAAGCCGACGAACAGCTGTGGCGACTGAGCGTTATAGACAACGGCGGCGGCATCGCCGAAGAACATCTGGGTCAGGTGTTCGATCCGTTTTTCACCACTAAACCTGTGGGTGACGGGCTGGGTCTGGGGCTGGCAGTGTCCTTCGCCATCGTCCATGAATCCGGCGGACGCCTGTGCGCCGAGAATGGCGACAACGGCGCGGTGTTCAGCCTGACCTTGCCGATCGATCTGGAGGCGCACATCTGATGCTCAATGCGGTGATGGTGGTCGATGACGAAAGCAGCATTCGCAATGCCGTCGAGCAATGGCTGAGTCTGTCCGGGTTCGAGGTGCAGCTGTTCAGCCGCGCCGAGGAATGCCTGGCGGCGCTGCCGGCGCATTTTGCCGGGGTGATTGTCAGTGATGTACGCATGCCCGGCCTCAGTGGCCTGGAACTGCTGGCCGAGGTGCAGCGTCGGGATGCCGACCTGCCGGTGATTCTGCTGACCGGCCACGGCGATGTGCCGATGGCGGTCGAAGCCATGCGCGACGGCGCCTACGACTTCCTGGAAAAACCCTTCAGCCCCGAGACCCTGCTCGGCAGCCTGCGGCGGGCGCTGGACAAGCGTCGGCTGGTGCTGGAAAACCGCGCCCTGCACGAACAGGCCGACAACCGCACCAGACTGGATGCGACGTTGCTCGGGGTATCCCGTGGCTTGCAGACCCTGCGCCGACAGGTGCTGGATCTGGCGACGCTGCCGGTCAACGTGCTGATCCGTGGCGAAACCGGCAGCGGCAAGGAACTGGTCGCCCGCTGCCTGCACGACTTCGGCCCGCGCGCCGACAAACCCTTCGTGGCGCTGAACTGCGCGGCGATTCCCGAGCAATTGTTCGAAGCCGAGCTGTTCGGGCATGAGAGCGGCGCGTTCACCGGGGCTTCCGGCAAGCGCATCGGCAAGCTGGAATACGCCGACGGCGGCACGCTGTTTCTCGATGAAATCGAAAGCATGCCGCTGGCCCAGCAGGTGAAACTGCTGCGGGTGTTGCAGGAGCAGAAGCTGGAGCGGCTGGGGTCGAACCAGAGCATTCGCGTGGACTTGCGGATCGTCGCGGCGACCAAACCCGATCTGCTGGATGAAGCGCGGGCCGGGCGTTTTCGTGAAGACCTGGCGTATCGCCTGAACGTCGCGGAGCTGCGATTGCCGCCGCTGCGTGATCGTCGCGAAGACATTCCGTTGTTGTTCGAGTCCTTCGCTCAAAGTGCCGCCCAGCGCTTGGGCCGGACTTTTCCGCCGCTCAGTGGTGCGCAGTTGAGCCACCTGCTCAGCCATGACTGGCCGGGCAATGTGCGGGAGTTGGCGAACGTGGCCGAGCGTCAGGTGTTGGGGCTGGATGAGCCCGTACAGGCTATCGATCCCGGCCAATCACTGGCGGCGCAGCAAGAGGCGTTTGAGGCGCAGTGTCTGCGGGCTGCTTTGACCCGGCACAAGGGTGATGTGAAAGCGGTGCTTGAGGAGCTGCAACTGCCGCGTCGCACGTTTAATGAAAAGATGCAGCGGCATGGGTTGACCCGGGAAATGTTCGTACCCGACTGATCGCCCCCACGTGATCGTTCCCGCGCTCCGCGTGGGAATGCCTCAATGGACGCTCTGCGTCCGCTTTGGGACGCAGAGCGTCCCGGGCAGCATTCCCACGCGGAGCGTGGGAACGATCAGAAATTTCTGACACCCCCGATCAGATAGGCGGAAATCCGCTCATTCATTCCGGATCATCGGCAAAATCCCGCTCAACCCATCTCCCCAACCCCTCTAATCCGGCCCTCCCCCCGTTGGCACAGCTCCTGCTATAGCCCTCGCAGGCTGCGTTCCAACGCGCTCCACAAAAACAATTAAACGAAGGATCCTTCAATGGATAACTCCAACGCCCTGCCTCTGGGGTCGGCTGCCGTGCCGGCCAAAGAACGAACCACCGCCAGTCGCATCAAGTCGATCTTCAGCGGTTCCGTCGGCAACATGGTCGAGTGGTATGACTGGTACGTCTACGCCGCCTTCTCGCTGTACTTCGCCAAAGCCTTCTTCCCCAAAGGCGACACCACCGCCCAACTGCTCAACACCGCCGCGATCTTCGCCGTGGGCTTCCTGATGCGCCCGATCGGTGGCTGGCTGATGGGCCTGTACGCCGACAAGGTCGGACGCAAAAAAGCCCTGATGGCCTCTGTCTACCTGATGTGCTTCGGCTCGCTGATCATCGCCCTGAGCCCGGGTTATGAAACCATCGGTGTCGGCGCGCCGATCCTGCTGGTGTTCGCCCGTCTGCTGCAAGGCCTGTCGGTCGGCGGCGAGTACGGCACCTCGGCGACTTACCTGTCGGAGATGGCGACCAAGGAGCGTCGTGGCTTCTTCTCCAGCTTCCAGTACGTGACTTTGATTTCCGGCCAGCTCATCGCACTGGGCGTGCTGATCGTGCTGCAACAGTTCCTGACCACCGAAGAGCTGTACGCGTGGGGCTGGCGTATTCCGTTCGCCATCGGCGCGCTGTGCGCAATCGTGGCGCTGTACCTGCGTCGCGGCATGGAGGAAACCGAGTCGTTCACCAAGAAGGAAAAGTCCAAGGAAAGCGCCATGCGCACCTTGCTCCGTCATCCGAAGGAGCTGCTCACCGTGGTCGGCCTGACCATGGGCGGTACGCTGGCGTTCTACACCTACACCACCTACATGCAGAAATACCTGGTGAACACCGTCGGCATGAGCATCTCCGACTCCACCACCATTTCCGCAGCGACGCTGTTCCTGTTCATGTGCCTGCAACCGATCATCGGCGGCCTGTCCGACAAGATCGGTCGTCGTCCGATCCTGATCGCTTTCGGCGTGCTCGGGACGATCTTCACCGTGCCGATCCTGATGACCCTGCACACCATCCAGACCTGGTGGGGTGCGTTCTTCCTGATCATGGCGGCGCTGATCATCGTCAGCGGCTACACCTCGATCAACGCGGTGGTGAAGGCCGAACTGTTCCCGACCGAAATTCGCGCCCTGGGCGTCGGCCTGCCGTACGCACTGACCGTGTCGATCTTCGGCGGCACCGCCGAATACATCGCGCTGTGGTTCAAGAGCATCGGCATGGAAACCGGTTACTACTGGTACGTGACCGCGTGCATCGCGGTGTCCCTGCTGGTGTACATCACCATGAAAGACACCCAGAAACACTCGCGCATCGTCACTGACTGACCGGGTTTATTCAGCCACTGCAATGGTGGCTGTTCTGGCCCTATCGCGAGCAAGCTCGCTCCCACATTGGATCGGCGTACAACTGACCCTGTGGGAGCGAGCTTGCTCGCGATTGAAGTCACCTCGGTATCAGGACAATTCGGCAACGCCCTGTTTGCTGCCATAACGCTTCTGCGCATACGACGCCCCGACAATCATCACCAGCAGAATCCCCGCCAGCACCGCCGACGAACCGATGGTGCCGAAATCCAGTCCGCCCTTCTCATGGGACTTGGTCATCAAGTCGCCCAAGGTCGCGCCAAACGGCCGGGTCAGCACGAACGCCACCCAGAACAGCGCCACCGACGAAATCTTCGTGAAGTACTTGAGCAGCACGACCACGCCAATCGCAGAGCCAATCAACAGCGCGCCACCGGCAAAACCCAGGCCCGAGTCGTCCGCCAGGTAATCGCCGAGCGCGGTGCCCAGGGTGTTGGAAAACAGGATCGCCATCCAGTAGAACATCTCGCCGCGAAAGCTCTGCACCTTGGTGACGTTGAGCGAGTCGCCGCTCAGGCGCCATGCCGCAAAGATCGCCAGCAGGATCGCAATCAGGATCATGGAACCGGTGGCGTAACCCAGTTCCAGCGTGCGGTCCATGAAGTCCGACATGGTGGTGCCGGCGGTGCTGGTGGACAGGATCACGATCCAGTACAGCAACGGCTTGTAAGTCTTGGACATCAGTTGCGCGATCAGCGTCAGGACAAACACGCTGATCAGGATCAGCGAACTGATGGCATAGCCGACGTTAAGGGTCATCGACAGCAAATCCCCCGCGGTTTCCCCCAGGGTCGTCGCGCAGATTTTCATGACCCAGAAGGCCAGGGTGATTTGAGGAAGTTTATTCATCGCGGGCAACGCTCCAGTGTGTGACGGCCGGTTTTTGGCTTTATGGCCGTGGGCAGACTGGCGTTGCGCGGGTGAAAAACCGGTCGGGAATCCATGAAAAATCTGTCACACACGCAAAAAACGGCGATTAATCACCGGTTAATGCCCCTGCCGCATCCTGCACCTACCTGATCGATTAACTGCGCGACGCTCGCTCCGACGACGAAAGCGAATTGAACGCGTCGCCCTTAATATCAAGTTAATCGATTGTTTTTAGCATTATTTTGCGCTTTTTAATCGATTTAGTTGGCGTAGCATGAAACCCATGCGAAACACATCGCCAACGAATAACGAATCTGGAGAACAACCATGAAAACCAAACTGATCCTCGCCCTGACCCTGTCCGTACTGGCTGCCAACACCTTCGCCGCCGACGGTTCGGACAAAACCAAATCCGCCGACTTCATTTCCGGCGCCAGCGCCGCCATCGAAACCAGCCACACCGGCACCTACGCTGCTGACGGTTTCGACAAGACCAATGTCGGCAAAGCGGTTGCTGCCGATGGCTTCGACAAGACCGGCACCGCCAATGCCATCGCTGCCGACGGTTTCGACAAGACCGGCACGGCCAACGCCATCGCTGCCGACGGTTTCGATAAAACCGGCACTGCCGCAGCCATCAGCTGAATATCCGCACCGCCTTCACAGCCCGGCCTCGGCCGGGCTTAGTCATTTCTGGGGGATGACAATTACTTGAGTTCACACCAAACCCTGTGGGAGCTGGCTTGCCAGCGATGACATTTTTTCATTCAAAGTCATTGTCGACTGACAGGCCGCCATCGCTGGCAAGCCAGCTCCCACAAGGTTCTCACTGGGTGGAATATCGGTGTCTGGCTGGAAATATGCGTCGTGTGCTTGCACTATTGGCCACTTGATCCCGCCCTCTTCAGGACCACCCGCCATGCCCGATGACATCCATTTCTACGAACCGGCCAACGGCCACGGCCTGCCCCACGATCCGTTCAACGCCATCGTCGGCCCGCGTCCCATCGGCTGGATTTCGTCGCAGGATGCCGAGGGCCGGTTGAACCTGGCGCCCTACAGCTTTTTCAACGCGTTCAACTACATTCCGCCGATCATCGGGTTCTCCAGCGTCGGTCGCAAAGACAGCCTGAACAACATCGAGCAGACCGGCGAGTTCGTCTGGAACCTCGCCACCCGCCCGCTGGCCGAGCAGATGAACCAGAGCTGCGCCATGGTCGGGCCGGAGGTCAACGAATTCGAACTGGCGGGGCTGACGCCGGTGGCGTCGAAGGTCATTGCCGTGCCGCGCGTGGCCGAAAGCCCGGTGTCCTTTGAATGCAAGGTCACCCAGATCATTCAGCTGCAGCGCGCCGACGGCGAGACCGTGCCGAGCTGGCTGGTGCTCGGCGAGGTGGTCGCGGTGCATATCGCCAAGTGGCTGCTGAAGGACGGGATCTACGATACCGCCGCCGCCGAACCGATACTGCGGGGCGGCGGGCCGGCGGACTATTTCCAGCTGGGGCCGGAGGCGTTGTTCAAGATGTGGCGCCCGGGGGCGACGAAGTAAGCGCTTACCAGATCAGCTCGGCGTCGTCGGTGACGCCCTTGAGCTTGTCCAGTTCATTGATCGCGGCTTCATCGGCGGCGATGGCGCCGGGGAAAACCTGATCGTTCAGCAGTTTGTGAAAGCGCGGTGCGCCGCCGTCGACCAGGGCCTTGACGGCGATGGCCGCGTGATAACCCTTGTTGCCGCCCAACTCGACGGGGACTACAGCGGAAACCGCTTCGAAGTGTTCGAACTCTTTACGTGCCATATCGCAGGTCCTGGCTCAGTCAGATGAGCCCGACATTAAACATTCAACCGGCGAGTTTGTGTATCGGCGCAGTGCATTGCCCTACGGCCTGTGCGGCCGAGACTTCCTTGAACGTGTGGAAATCCAGGCTGTTGACCACCAGTTCCTGCACCAGCTCGGCAAAGATTTCCATCGACGGGCTGCTGAAATAGGCGGTCATCGATTGCTGGTTGTTCCAGAAACCGGAGACCAGCCACAACTGCGGATCACACTGCGAATGCTGCAAGGCGAAGCTCAGGCAACCGGGGGCGGCGCGGGACGGTTCGATCAGGGCGCTCAGGCGCATGCCGAGTTCCGCCGAACGCCCGGCGCGCGCTCGAACGAAGGCCATATGACTGACGGGAATCTGCTTGGACATGTTCAACCCTCCCAGGGAGTCGCGTGGCAGCCGGGGACGGGCTGCGACAGGATTCAAGGTTACGGGCCGGGCCCTGCTCGCCGTTAGTCGATTCCTGTCGTCGCGTTGCACAATCCTGCGAGACTGTCCTGCAGACCTGTAACAAGTCGTGAATTGCTGTCACCGTCCTGTCATACCGGTTTCGAGCAAGTTTTCCGGGATGCGTCCTGTCATGTCTGGGCAGGCAAGCAACGCCATGCAGGATCAGGCAAGCATTTCGCAGGATGTGTCTACCGCTTGCGCTTGCACAAACTTATGCTCTGCACCCATTCCATCCCTTGCCGAGGAGGCTGTGCATGACGTCGTTCGATCGTTTTCAGGCGCCGCCCGATGCCGACATGGAAGCCGACATGGAAAAACAGCGCGCGGAACTGGCGGCCATCATTCGCCGCAATACATCCGAAGATGGCAGTTATGCCACCGCCGTCGGCTCGCTGTTCATGTCGCGCCACACCCAGTCCCATGACTTCGCCCCGGTGCTCGCACAACCGGCGCTGTGCATCATGGCCCAGGGTCGCAAAGAGGTGCGGCTGGCGGACGAATTCTTCAATTACGACCCGCTGAATTACCTGGTGGTATCGGTCTCGATGCCGTTGAGCGGACGGGTGGTGAATGTCTCGCCTGAGGATCCCATCCTCGCGGTGCGCCTGGATATCGATCCGGCGGAAATCACCGCGCTGATCGCCGACGCCGGTCCGATGGGTGTGCCGACCCGGCCGACCGGGCGTGGTTTGTATGTGGAAAAGATCGACAGCGCCATGCTCGATGCGGTGCTGCGTCTGGCTCGCCTGCTCGACGCGCCGAAAGACATCGCCATGCTCGCGCCGCTGATCCGCCGGGAAATTCTCTATCGCCTGCTGCGCAGTCCGCAGGGCCATCGGCTGTACGAAATCGCCATCGCCAACAGCCAGAGCCATCGCATCAGCCAGGCGATCAAATGGCTCAACGGCAACTTCGAACAGCCCCTGCGCATCGATGATCTGGCGAAGGAAGTGAACCTCAGCGTCTCGACCCTGCATCATCGTTTCAAGGCGATGACGGCGATGAGTCCGTTGCAGTATCAGAAGCAGCTGCGCCTGCAAGAGGCGCGGCGTTTGATGCTGGCTGAGGGGCTGGAGGCGTCGGCGGCGGGGTATCGGGTGGGGTATGAAAGTCCGTCGCAGTTCAGTCGTGAGTACAGCCGGTTGTTTGGCGCGCCGCCGTTGAGGGATCTGGCGCGGTTGCGGCTGAGCGTCTGATCTGGACTATTGCGTCGCGGCTACTGGCCTCTTCGTCGGATCGCCGCCCGGACCAAGCCCGCTCCCACAGTGACTGGTGTCGACTACAAAACTTTTGTACGACACAGAACCTGTGGGAGCGGGCTCGCCCGCGAAGAGGTCGGCAGAGCCAGCATCAAATCTGGATCAGGCGCCGAGCACCCGACACGCCTCACTCGGCAACGTCACCGAAACAGGATGCCCGATCCCCAACCCGAAGCCCTGACACGGCGTGCTCAGCGCCGTGAAGGTCACCCCGGAACACTCCACCGTGGTCTCGATCGTCGCGCCGATATCCCGCACAAACGTTACCTTGCCCAGCAGCCGATTGCCCGCCGTGGCCTGGGGCGCCGACAGTTGCAGGTCTTCGGGGCGGATCAGCATTTTCACTTTCTGCCCGACCACGATGCTGCTGCAAATCGGCACTTGCAGTGCATCGCCACCCGGCAGCACGACCTTGCCATCGCCCAGCGCGGTGGCCGGGAAAATATTCCCCGAGCCGATAAAGTCCGCGACGAATTCGTTGGCCGGATGCCGATAGATTTCAATCGGAGTCCCCACTTGCTGCACCCGATGCTCACCGAGGACCACCACGATATCGGCCATGGTCATGGCCTCGCGCTGATCGTGGGTCACCATGATGGTGGTGATGTTCAGGCGTTGTTGCAGCTGGCGGATTTCTACCTGCATCGACTCGCGCAACTTGGCGTCCAGCGCCGACAGCGGTTCGTCGAGCAAGAGGATTTTAGGGTGCGAGGCAATCGCCCGGGCAATCGCCACTCGCTGACGCTGACCGCCGGAGAGTTTGGCCACTGGACGATCAATCATCGGTTGCAGCTGGATCAGTTCCAGCAACTCCACCACCCGCGCCTGTTGATCAGCCTTGCTCACGCCCCGCAGTTTCAGCGGATAGGCGATGTTCTCGCCCACGGTCATGTGCGGGAACAGCGCCAGCGACTGAAACACCATGCCGAAGTTGCGCAGGTGCGCCGGGGTGTGGCCGATGTCCTCGCCGTCCAGGCGGATCTCGCCGCCGGTGAGGGTTTCCAGCCCGGCGATCATTCGCAACAACGTGGTCTTTCCACAGCCCGACGGGCCGAGGAAACACACCAGTTTGCCCTCGGGCAAATGCAGGTTGACGTCTTTTACCGCGCAGGCCGAGCCGTAGTGTTTCTCGACGTTTTCCAGAATCAGACCAGACATAAAAATCACCTCAAGAAATCAAAAGGAAACGCCGCCTTCACCGACCAGCTTCTCCAGCGCCCAGATCAGGACGAAGTCGATCAGCACGATCAGCACGGCAAACGAGAACACGGTAGGGTCGAGCGATGACACGGTGCGGCTGTACATCCAGATCGGCACGGTCATGACGTCGATGGTGTAAAGGAAATAGGTCACGGTGAACTCGTTGAACGAGACGATGAACGCCAGCAGCATCCCCGCCAGAATCCCCGATTTCATCAACGGCACCACCACGTCGACAATGGCGCGCAACGGCGAGGCGCCGAGCATCTGCGCGGCTTCTTCGACTTCGCTGCCGATGGAAAGCATGGCCGCCGTGCAGTTCTTCACCACGAACGGCAGCGCCAGAATCACGTGAGCAATCACCAGCCGCGAAGTGGTCATATGGAACGGCAGGCTGTCGAACACCAGCAGCAAGGCCAGCCCCAGCACCACCATCGGGAACACCAGCGGCAGCGACATCAGTTGCAGCGCCACGCCCTTGCCCCGGAACTCGCAACGGGTCAGCGCGTAAGCTGCCGGCACCGCAATCAGCGTGGCGAAAACCATCGTCAGGCACGCCACCAGCAAACTGGTGCCCATGGCCTGGCCGAGGCTCAGCACATCGCTGGCGTCCGGCGAGACGAAGGTGTGCCACGCCGCCTTGTACCACTGCAGGCTGTAGCTGCTCGGCGGGAAGTCGAGGTTCGACGCACCGCTGAACGACATCACGATCATGGTCAGGATCGGCAACACCGCCAGGAACAAAATGATCCCGGAAAGTATGCCGGCGAATTTGCCGGTATCGCCCGGCAGTAGCGACTGGCGCTTCTTGATCAGGGCACTCATTGCGAAGCCTCCAGCAGACGGCGACGGCGGCCGGTGATGTATTCGGACAAGGTCATGATGGCGAGCGTGGTGACGATCAGCACCACCCCGGCTGCGGATGCGGCGGGCCAGTTCATCAGGGGAGCGATCTGGTCATGCACCATCACCGCGAGCATCGGCACGCGCCGACCGCCGAGCAGCAACGGCACCACGAAGCTGCTGGCGTTGTAGGCAAACACCAGGGTCGCGCCGGTGATGATCCCCGGCAGGCTCATCGGCAACACCACCTGACGGAACACTTGAAAACGACTGGCGCCAAGGGTGGCGGCAGCTTCTTCGTAGCTGCGGGCGACACCGCGCATGGCGCTGGCAATCGGCAGCACAGCGAGCGGAAACGCGGTCTGCACCAGG
Organism: Pseudomonas gozinkensis; assembly: GCF_014863585.1. Lineage (NCBI taxonomy): Bacteria > Pseudomonadati > Pseudomonadota > Gammaproteobacteria > Pseudomonadales > Pseudomonadaceae > Pseudomonas > Pseudomonas gozinkensis. Next base: position 5,169,787 of record NZ_CP062253.1, read on the forward strand.
CCCATCAACACGCCGTTCTGGTTGTACAGCAACATGATCGGCCGCTTGATCAGACCGAGGCCCATCAAGGTCTGATTGAGCATGCCGCCGGGGCCGAGGATCACCAGCCAGCCGTAGCTTTGCAGCAGCAGGTTGACCAGCAACGGCAACAGCACCGCCGCCAGAAAAATCCGCCGCACGAACGGCGAGGTCAGGCGCGACATGGTGTACGCCACCGGAATCGCCAGCACCACGGCAATCACCGCGCTGATCAACGCCAGACGCAAGGTCAGCAGCAACGACTTGAGGTAGTAGGGTTCGAGCAACTGCGCGTAACTGGCCAGGCTGAAACCGGACCACTCCGCGCCCTTGGTGCCGACACTCATGCGCAGCACCAAAAGGCTCGCGGCAATCAGTACGCCGAGAAACAGCATCGACGGCGTGAGGAAAAACCACGCCCGGGCAGTCGGCGAAACACCGCGCGCCGGGCGCACGTCACCCGCACCGACCGGTTGGGTCAGGGATTGATGTTCCATAGCAATGATCTCGTCAATGGAAAAACAACTGACAGACACAGGTTTTCAAACCACCGCGAACCCTGTGGGAGCTGGCTTGCCAGCGATAGCAATCTGTCAGTGACATCATTGTCGACAGGTAGGCCGTCATCGCTGGCAAGCCAGCTCCCACAGGGATTTGCGGTGCTCTGAAGGTTTGTGTTTGCGTCAGGAAGAAAAGATTTCCGTATAGCGACGAATCCACTGGTCATGCACGGTCGCCAGGAAGGCGTTGTCGTGCATGATCGCCTTCTCCGCGATCTGCTCCGGCGTGAGGATGAACGGGCTCTTGCGCGCTTCGGCGGAGATGATCGCCTTGGCGTTGACCGGGCCGTTGAAGATGTCTTCGGCCATCTTGCCCTGCACCAGCGGGTCGAGGGAGTGGTCGATGAAGGCGTAGGCCAGATCGGTGTCGCCCGGACGGTTCTTCGGCATCACCGAGAGCATCAGGTCGGTGTAGAAACCTTCCTTCATGCCGAACGTGGCACCGAGGCCATAGTTCGGATCGCGGATCTGCTTGGGGAAAAACGCCGGAGCGTAGAGGCCGCCCATGTCCAGGGAACCGGTGCGGAACAGCTCGGCGATCTGGTTGGGGTTTTCACCCAGGGTCACCACGCGGTCTTTCAACTCGGCGAGTTTCTTGAAGCCCGGCTCGATGTTGTGCTCGTCACCACCGGCCAGTTTGGCGGCGATGATGATCAGGTCCATGGCCTCGGTCCAGTTCGGCGGCGGCAGGAAAATGTTCGGCGCCAGATCGGCGTCCCACAGCGCGGCGTAACTGTCCGGCGCGGTGCTCTGGGTGCGAGTGCTGTAGACCAGACTGTTGCACCACAGCAGGTAACCGATGCCGTGACCGTTGGCCCCGGTGCGGTATTTTTCCGGGACGTCGACCAGGTTGGGAATGCGGTTGAGATCGGGTTTTTCCAGCAGTCCGGCGGCGGCCAGACCTTCGGCGCCGACGCCAGCCAGGGTGATGATGTCGTACTGCGGACGGTCACCGCCGGCCTTGAGTTTGGCGACCATTTCCGAGGTGCTGCCGGTGCGGTCGGCAATCACTTTGGCGCCGGTCTTGGCTTCGAACGTTGCGGCGATATTGCGCAGTGCGGCCAGGCCCGTGTCATCGGACCAGGTCAGCAGGCGCAGGGTCTTGCCGGCAAAGCGGGTGTCGCTGGCACTGGCCCGGATGAAGGGCATGCTCATGGCCGCCGCAGCCACCGAGGCCACGCCGACGGTTTTGATGAATTGACGCCTGTTCAGATCGTGCTCGCCCATTTAGGACTCCCATTATTCTTGTAAGTATGAGACTGATCGCAACCCTTGCAGCTGCTTGACCGATGTTGCTCAAGCGCCCGGTTTCAAAGGGCTTGAGCGTGGTCTGCGGGTTCATCCTGAGGTCGTGCAAAACACCTGACTATCGATAAAAACTCATTGAAGCCATGACGTCGGCGCATGCCTCGTTGCGAGGCATGCGCTGACCTTTTTCGGGCATTCAGAGCGCGCGGACCACGTGCTTGATTTCCTGAAATGCCGCCAGGCCCCACGGCCCCAACTCGCGGCCGATGCTGCTCTGCTTGTAGCCGCCCCACGCGGTCTGCGGGAAGATCACCTGCGGTGCGTTGAGCCACACCAGCCCCGCCTGCAAGGCGTTGGCGACCCGATCCGCGGTCTCGGCATTGCGCGTGACCACGCTGGCGACCAGCCCGAATTGGCTGTCGTTGGCCAAGGCAATCGCCTCGGCTTCCGAAGCGAAACTGCGCACACAGATCACCGGGCCGAAAATCTCTTCGCACCACAGCGCACTGTCGAGGGGCACTTCGGTGAAGATCGTCGGCTGCAAGAAATATCCGCGCGGCAGATCGGCGGGACGATTGCCGCCACAGATCAGCTTGGCCCCGGCACTGAGTCCACGGTCGATGTGACCGAGCACTCGCTGGTACTGCGCCTGATTGACCAGCGCGCCCATCTCGACTTCAGGGTCGAACGGATCGGCTACACGGATTTTTTCCGCGCGGGCCTTCAAGCGAATCAGGAATTCGTCGGCCAGTTCATCGGCCACCAGCACCCGGCTGGTGGCCGAGCACATCTGCCCGGCGTTGAAGAAACCGCCACCGCAGGCCAGTTCCACCGCCAGATCCAGGTCGGCATCTTCCAGGATCAGCAGCGAGGATTTGCCGCCCAGTTCCAGGCTCACGCCCTTCACGGTTTCAGCGGCGCGCTGCATCACTTGCACACCCACGGCGTTGCTGCCGGTGAAGGAAACCTTGGCGATGCGCGGGTCCGCCGACAGCGGCGCGCCGACCGCCAGACCGGTGCCGCACACCAGGTTGAACACACCTTTTGGCAGACCGGATTCAGCGATGATGGTCGCCAGTTCCAGCTCTGGCAGCGGCGTGACTTCCGACGGTTTGAGCACCACGCAGCAACCGGCGGCCAGGGCCGGCGCGAGTTTCCACGCGGTGGTGACCATCGGGAAATTCCACGGCACGATCAGCCCGACCACGCCGCACGGCTCGCGGCGCACGCGTGCGCTGAAGTCATCGCTGGGCAGTGGCACGTTGCAGTCCTGTTTCGCATCGAGGCCTTCGGCGAGTTCGGCGTAGTACTCGAACGTGGCGATCACGTCGTCGACATCGATGCCCGCTTCGAACTGCGGTTTGCCGTTGTTGCTCGACTGCAACTTCATCAGATGTTCGCGGCCGTTGCGCACCCCATTGGCGATGTTGCGCAGGATCGCGGCGCGCTCGGCGCCGGTGGTTTTCGACCATCCTTTAAAAGCTTCGGTTGCTGCGGTTACCGCTTGATTGACGGCACTTTCGTCACCGCCATTGACCGTGGTCAGCAGCGCTTCGGTGGCCGGATTGATCACGCGCAGGTGTTCGCGGCCAGCGGACCATTGGCCGTTGATGTACAGGCCGTCGAGTGTGGTCGGGAAATTCATCATTGGGCCACCGCCTTCATCCATTGGGTCTGGTCGATTTCGATCAGGGTCGGGCCCTGACGATCGGTGGCGGCGCGCAGTGCACCGCGCAGGTGTTCGGCCGAGCTGATCGCTTCCGCCGCACAACCCAGGGCCTTGGCCACACCGATGAAATCCGGGGTGTAGATGTCGACGCCCACCGGCTCGATGGCGCGGTTGACCATGTATTTCTTGATCTCTTCGTAACCCTGGTTATTCCACAGCAGGATGATGACCGGGGTGCGCGCTTCCACGGCGCTGGCCAGTTCCGGCAGGGTGAATTGCAGACCGCCGTCGCCGATCAGACACACCACCGGCGGACGCGCGCCGTGTTCGAGGTTGCCGCCGAGCCACGCGCCGATTGCTGCCGGCAAGGCGTAACCGAGGGTGCCGTAACCGGTGGACGAGTTGAACCAGCGACGCGGACGCTCCGGGTTGAACGTCAGGTTGCCGGTGTACACCGGTTGCGTGGAGTCGCCGACAAAGACTGCGTCCGGCAATTCGTGCAGCACGGTTTCGAGGAAGCGGGTCTGGGCCAGGGTCGGTGCATCCCAGGTCGCGGCCAGGTCTTCACGCAGACGGGCGGCGCGTACCTGCCCCCAATCGTTGCGGCGCTCGGCCAGCGGTTTGTGCGACAACGCGCTGAGCAGCGCTTGTGCGGCGTTGCGGGAGTCGGCCACCAGCGCCACGTGCGGCGGATAGTTGCGCACGGTCTGGTCTGAATCAATATCGACGCGCAGCAATTTGCCGGGGATTTCGAAACCGCCGGCGAAGGTGACGTCGTAGTCGGTTTCCGCCAGTTCGGTGCCGATCGCCAGGATCACGTCAGCATCGGCCACCAGGGCACGGGTCGCTACCAGGCTCTGAGTCGAACCGATCAACAGCGGATGGCTGGACGGCAGCATGCCTTTGGCGTTGATGGTCAGGGCCACCGGCGCATCGAGCAGTTCGGCCAGTTCGGTGAGTTCGGCAGCCGCGTCGATGGCGCCACCACCGGCGAGGATCAGCGGACGCTGGGCGCCGGCCAGCAGTTCAGTCATGCGGCTCACGGCGGCCGGCGCAGCACCGGCGCGGTCGATGTTGACCGGCACGCTGGTCAGCAGTTCGTCGGCTTCTTCGACCAGTACGTCCAGCGGAATTTCGATGTGCACCGGACGCGGACGCCCGGCCTGGAACAGCGCGAAAGCACGGGCGAGCACGCCCGGCAATTCGGACGCCGACATCAGGGTGTGGGAGAACGCCGCCACGCCGCCGACCAGTGCGCTCTGGTTCGGCAGTTCATGCAGCTTGCCGCGACCACCGCCCAGTTGACTGCGCGACTGCACGCTGGAGATCACCAGCATCGGGATCGAATCGGCGTAAGCCTGGCCCATGGCGGTGGTGATGTTGGTCATGCCGGGGCCGGTGATGATGAAGCACACACCCGGTTTGCCGCTGGTGCGGGCGTAGCCGTCGGCCATGAAGCCGGCGCCCTGTTCATGGCGCGGAGTGACGTGGTTGATGCTTGAACGGGCCAGCCCGCGATACAGCTCCACGGTATGCACCCCGGGAATGCCGAACACCTGCTCGACCCCATAATCCTCGAGTAACTTGACCAGTACTTCGCCACACGTCGCCATGTCTTTGCCCTTTTTGTTCAATTGAGACATCGGGACCTTGTGGGAGCGAGCTTGCTCGCGAAAGCGGTGGATCAGTTACATCCATGCCGGATCGCCGCCCGGGGCATGCCTGCTCCCACAGGGATCCGGGAATGGCTCATTGAAACGGGCGACCCGTAGCCGCAACAATCGATAAAAGCTCATACTAGCCATGTCCTCACGTCATACCTTGGATCCACATGAAACGACTGCCTCCCCTGCCCGCCCTGCATACGTTTCTGATCACCGCGCAGTGCTGCAACTTCACCCGGGCCGCCGAGCAGTTGCACATCACCCAGGGCGCGGTGAGCCGGCAGATCGCCGGGCTCGAGGAACATCTGGGCTATGAGCTGTTCATTCGCCTGGCCCGAGGTCTGGAACTGACGGCCGAAGGTCGCGAATGGCTGCCACGGGTGCAGCAGGTGTTCAGCCTGATCGGAGATTCGGTGGAGCAGATCGGCGCCAGGCGCGAGACCCTGCAACTCAAGGCGCCGAGCTGCGTGATGCGCTGGTTGCTGCCGCGCCTGCTGCAATGGCAGCGCGAGCGCCCGGACGTGCCGGTGAAACTCACAGCGTCGTTGCAGCACGGGGTGGACTTTCATCGCGAGCAGTTCGACGCCGCAGTGATCTACGGCACCGCGCCCCACGACTCGCCCGCCACCCTGCATCTGTTCGATGAACAACTGACACCGGTCTGTTCACCGACGCTGCTCAACAGTGGGCCGGCCCTGCACACACCGGCAGACTTGCAACAACACCTGCTGCTGCATCCGACCCACACCGATGACGACTGGACACTCTGGCTCGAAGCCGCCGAACTGCACTTGAGCAATATCGCCAGCGGTCAGCATTTCGAAACGCTGGATCAGGCGATGTCGATGGCGTCCCACGGGACGGGGGTGGCGATCGGCGACTGGTCACTGATCGGCGACGACTTGAACGCCGGGCGACTGGTGATGCCGTTCGATCTGAAGGTGAAGACGGGACTGGGCTATTACATCGTCGCGCCGGCATCGGAGCCGTCGGCGAAATTGCAGGAATTGATGGGGTGGTTGGTGGAGCAGGCGCACACACGTTGAACACCCCAAATTCCCTGTGGGAGCGAGCTTGCTCGCGAATACGGTGTGTCATTCAACGTTGATGTCGACTGACACGCCCTCTTCGCGAGCAAGCTCGCTCCCACATTGATCGTTCCCACGCTCTGCGTGGGAATGCCTCACTGGACGCTCCGCGTCCGCTTCGGCATGGGACGCGGAGCGTCCCGGGCTGCATTCCCACGCGGAGCGTGGGAACGATCAGCGAGTGAACGATCCAGTACTTAATATCCGACGGTGAACCGCTGACGCGAATGCTTCGGCGTTTCCACTTCGTCGATCAACGCAATCGCGTAGTCGGCAAAGGTGATCGAGCTCTGGCCTTCAGCACTCACCAGCAAGTCATCCTTGCCCACGCGGAACTTGCCGGTGCGCTCGCCTTCGACAAACAGCGCCGACGGCGACAGGAACGTCCAGTCCAGTTCCTTCTCTTGACGCAAGGCATCAAGGAACGCCGCGCCAGCGCTGGCCTCGGCCTTGTACTCGGCCGGGAAACCGGCGCTGTCGATCACGCGAGTGCCGTCCGGCAGCAACAGCGAACCGGCACCGCCGACCACCAGCAGACGTTTCACCCCGGCCTGTTTCACCGGACCGATCAGCGCGCTGGCCGGCACGGTGGCGAAATGCGCGGCACTGATCACCACATCGTGACCGGCGACAGCGTCCTGCAACGCCGCGGCATCCAGCACGTCGACGTTCTTGCTGACCACACCGGCACGGGCGCCGATCTTCGAGGTGTCCCGAGCGATGGCGGTGACGCTGTGGCCACGACGCAGGGCTTCTTCCAGCAATTGGCTGCCGGCACGGCCGGTGGCACCAATGATTGCGATCTTGCTCATGACATTCTCCAGTTGGCTTGAGAGTGCTGCGTTTTTCAGAATCGGGTTACCACTTCATCTCGCCCTTGGCGACTTTGGCGCTCAGCTCCAGCGAGCTTTCTTCGCCCAGTGTCGGGTAGCGTTTTTTCATCGCGGCGATCAGCGCGGCAGAGTCCTTGGCTTTCGCGGTTTCGGCATCGAACGCCTTGATGTAGTCGGCGGTGAATTTCACGGCCGCCAGCGAACGGGCGCTGTCACCCAGGTAGTGACCCGGCACCACGGTTTTCGGTTTCAGGGTTTCGATCGAGTGCAGGGTTTCCAGCCAGTCGGCGTGGGATTGCGCGGTCTGGGTGTCGGCCATCCACACGTGAATGTTCTCGGCGACAACCACACCGCCGACCACGGCTTTCAGCGACGGGATCCACACGAAGCTGCGATCCGGTTGTTTGCCTTCCAGGCCGACCACCTGCAGTTTCTGCCCTTCGAGCATCAGGCTGTCGCCCTTGAGCACGCCCGGCACGATGGTTTTGGTCGGCACGTCGGCGCCCATTTTCGGGCCCCAGAAGGCGAGTTTGCCGTCGACGGTTTTTTTGATGTGATCAACGGTCGGTTGCGAGGCCAGGACCTTGGCATTCGGGAAGGCTTTGGTCAGGGTGTCGAGACCGAAGTAGTAATCCGGGTCACCGTGGCTGATGTAGATAGTGGTCAGTTGCTTGCCGCTGGCGCGGATCTTTTCCACCACTTGCTCGGCCTGGGATTTGCCGAACTGGGCGTCCACCAGAATTGCGTCCTTCTCGCCGCTGACCAGCACCGAAGTCACCGGGAAGATCGCGTTGGTGCCCGGGTTGTAGACGTCGAGAGTCAGGTTGGCAGCCGCTGCGTGGGCAGCAAAGCCGAGGGTGGCGGTGGCCAGTAAAACGCGCTTGAGGGTGGTGAAGCCGATCATGGGTTGCTCCGCTGTTCGAATGCCGTGCTTGGCGATGGGGACAGAGCTTAGTTGCCAGACTCGTTACAAAAAATGCGATGCTTGAACATAGTTTGTTTCTGAAAGCGGGCAAATCATGGATCGTCTCCAAGCAATGCGGGTGTTTGTCACGGTGGTGGATCTGGGCAGCCAGTCGGCGGCGGCCGATCACCTGGACCTGTCGCGCCCGGTGGTGTCGCGCTATCTGGCGGAACTGGAAGACTGGGTCGGCGCGCGCCTGATGCACCGCACAACGCGCAAACTGAGCCTGACCGCCGCCGGCAACGAAATCCTGCCGCGCTGCCGGCAGATGCTGGAGCTGTCCGGCGACATGCAGGCCGCCGTCAGCGAACCCGCCGATGCGCCTCGGGGTTTGCTGCGGATCAGCGTCAGCACCTCGTTCGGCCAGGCGCAACTGGCCGACGCCATGGCGGCGTTCGTCAAAGCGTATCCGGGGGTGAACATCGACCTGCAAATGCTCGATCGCACCGTGAACCTGGTGGACGAGCGCATCGACCTGGCGATCCGCACCAGCAACGACCTCGATCCCAACCTGATCGCCCGGCGTCTGACGGTCTGCCGCTCGGTGGTCTGCGCCGCGCCCGCCTACCTGCAGGAACATCCGCAGCCGCAGCGCGTAGAAGATCTGAGCCGGCACAACTGCCTGACCCATTCCTATTTCGGCAAGAGCCTGTGGCATTTCGAGGAGGATGGCGAGCCGGTCTCGGTGCCGGTGCAGGGCAACATCAGCGCCAACGAGGCCAGCACCCTGCTGCGCGCGACCCTGGCCGGCGCTGGCGTGGCGATGCTGCCGACCTATCAGGCCGGCGTGCATATCCACAGCGGCGAACTAATGCGCCTGCTGCCCCACGCCGAGCCGCGGCAGATGAACATCTACGCCGTGTATGCCTCGCGCAAGCACATGCCGGCGGCGTTGCGCTGCATGCTGGATTTTCTGGTGCAGCGTTTTCCCGAAAACCCGCAATGGGATATCGGGCTGTAATCCCGCTCGCAGAGCCGCTGGCAACTCCACGGCGCTGACCTATGCTGAAAGTAGTACCCAAGGGTATTCGTTCAGAGGTCAACGCCATGAACACCAGAACAAGAAGATACCTCGCGATTTTCATCACCTGCGCGGCCACGCTGGCGCTGTACGGCACCGCGGCGTGGCGAGTGGAGCAGTTGCGACAACTGCCCCGTGAGTACGCGAGCTGCAACTTCGAGCGCTGCATCCCTCACAACGCCACCCTCAACGCCCTGCGCTGATACAGGACGTCTGTGGGAGTGAGCTTGCTCACGAAGGCGGCGTGTCAGGTGGCTAAACTGCCGGCTGATACACCGTCTTCGCGAGCAAGCTCGCTCCTACCTATTCACTCTCTTGTTGTTCGGATTTGAGTCGGTCGCGGAACGCCTTTGGCGAGATCCCCACCCGGCGCCGGAACAGGCGCGTGAAGTTGGTCGGATCGGAAAACCCCAACACCTCGGACATCTCGTAAATGGTCATGCTGGTGTAAGTCAGCAGACGCTTGGCTTCCAGCAACTGACGCTCGTGCATGATCTGCAACGCCGGCTGCCCCGCCAGTTCACGGCAGGTACCGTTGAGGTGCGAGACGGAAATCCCCAGCCGATGGGCCAGGTCTTCGACCTTGACGTGCTGACGGTAGGTTTCTTCCACCAACTGAATGAACCCGTTGAGGTATTCGCGCTGACGCTGCGGGCGTTGCGTGGCGTTGTGACGGCGGATCGCCTGACGGCTGACCCAGACCATGATCACGCTGACCAGCGAATGCATGAGCATTTCCCGCGCCGGTTGATGGCCGTTGTACTCGGCCTGCAACGCGGTAAACAGACTGTTGAGGTATTCCGCGTCCTTGCCCGCCGGGTAACTTTCGGCCTGGGCAAGAGCCTGCACCGCGCTGCCCAGTTGCGCCTGCAAATGGTTGATCAACGGTGTGGCGAGGGTAACGACAAATCCTTCGACGTCCTCGGAAAAACGGAATCCATGCACCGATAACGGCGGCAGGATCTGGATCGCGGCTTCGTTCAGTTGCGTGCGTTGGCCTTCGATTTCAAGCTCTGCCTGACCTTTGAATACGAAGAGCAACTGGCACAAATCGGCATGGCGGTGGGGTTTGATTTCCCATTGGTGTTCGCGGCTGCGTTTGGAAATGGTTTCACAGTGCAGCAAGTCAGGGGTCGGCCAGTCCAGGCTTTCACCGTAGAGCTTGAACACCGGAATCGAAGGCAGGTCAGGCTTGTTCATCACTTCAATCCAGGCCTCGAGGTTTGCGGGCGATAATCGCACCGATTGGCAGAATGTACAGGTATCGGCTCAGTTTTCACCTTCAATTGACAGACCCGCAAGGGAAAAATGCAAGCACTCGAATCCTGAAAATCATTCACCGGCCGTTGTCGCGTGAAGCTTGCGAGTCATAAAAACAATGAAAACGCTGAAAACCCAAGTCGCCATCATCGGCGCCGGTCCGTCCGGATTATTGCTCGGCCAACTGCTGCACAACGCCGGCATCGACACCCTGATTCTGGAGCGCCAGACACCCGACTATGTGCTCGGCCGAATCCGCGCCGGTGTGCTTGAACAAGGCATGGTAGAGCTGTTGCGCGAAGCTGGCGTGGGTCAGCGGATGGACGCCGAAGGTCTGGTGCACGGTGGTTTCGAACTGGCCCTCGACGGGCGCCGGATCCACATCGACCTGCAAGCCCTGACCGGTGGAAAAACCGTGATGGTCTATGGCCAGACCGAGGTCACCCGCGACCTGATGGCCGCTCGTCGGGAGACCGGCGGACAGACCATCTATGAAGCCAGCCATGTCGTTCCCTGTGGCATGAAAAGCGACGAAGCCTATGTCACCTTCGAAAAGGACGGCGAAACCTGGCGTGTCGATTGCGACTACATCGCCGGTTGCGACGGTTTCCACGGCGTGGCCCGGCAGTCGATTCCGGAGGATTGCCTGAAAGTCTTCGAACGGGTTTATCCGTTTGGCTGGCTGGGGATTCTCGCCGACACACCACCGATTCACGACGAACTGGTCTACGCCCGCCACGAGCGTGGCTTCGCCCTGTGCAGCATGCGGTCGGCGACTCGCACCCGCTATTACCTGCAAGTGCCGGCCGAGGAAAACGTCGACGACTGGTCGGATCAGCGCTTCTGGGATGAGTTGCGCAATCGTCTGCCGAAGGATCTGGCACAGAAGCTGGTGACCGGTCCGTCGATTGAAAAGAGCATCGCGCCGCTGCGCAGTTTTGTGGTCGAGCCGATGCAGTACGGCCGGATGTTTCTGGTCGGGGATGCGGCGCACATCGTTCCGCCGACCGGCGCCAAGGGTCTGAATCTGGCAGCCAGCGATGTCAGCACGCTGTTCAGGATTTTGCTGAAGGTCTACCGCGAAGGTCGCACTGACTTGCTGGAGAAATACTCGGAGATTTGCCTGCGTCGGGTGTGGAAAGCCGAGCGGTTTTCCTGGTGGATGACCTCGATGCTGCACCGCTTCGACGAGCATGATGATTTCAGCCAGCGGATCTGCGCCTCGGAACTGGACTACTTTGTCAGTTCAGAAGCCGGTCAAAAAACCATTGCAGAAAATTACGTCGGACTTCCTTATGAGGCTATCGAATAGCCTGCTACCGACTTACACTGGCGAGCACTTACCCGCTCGCCCTGGCGTTGCGGGTCAATCACTGCCCGCAGGTTCGCCCGTGACCAATCTCAACCATCCCGAAACGCCCAAACCGGCCATTCGCAGCGTGCTGGTCGCGCTGATGATGGCGATCTTTCTCGGTGCGCTGGACCAGACCATCGTCGCCGTTTCCATGCCGGCCATCTCCGCACAATTCAAGGACGTCAGCCTGCTGGCCTGGGTGATTTCCGGCTACATGGTGGCGATGACCGTGGCGGTGCCGATCTACGGCAAGCTCGGTGACCTGTACGGGCGGCGCAAACTGATGCTGTTCGGCATGGGCCTGTTCACCCTCGCCTCGCTGTTCTGCGGCGTGGCCCAGAGCATGGAGCAACTGGTGCTGGCGCGGATTTTCCAGGGCATCGGCGCCGGCGGGATGATTTCGGTGAGCCAGGCGATCATCGGCGATATCGTGCCGCCTCGCGAACGCGGGCGCTATCAGGGTTACTTCAGCAGCATGTACGCAGTGGCCAGCGTCGCCGGCCCGGTGCTCGGCGGTTACATGACCGAGTACCTGTCATGGCGCTGGGTGTTCCTGATCAACCTGCCGCTGGGTCTCGGCGCGTACTGGGTGGCGCGACGCAACCTGATCGGCCTGCCGATTCCCCAACGTAAACCAATCATCGATTATCTCGGCACACTGCTGATGATCATCGGCCTGACGGCGCTGTTGCTGGCGATCACTCAGGTCGGCCAGGGCCATGCGTGGCGCAGCAGCGAAGTGCTCGGTCTGTTCGCTTGTGCGGTGGCGGTGCTGGCGGTGTTCGTCTGGCACGAGCGACGCGCCCGGGAGCCGCTGCTGCCGATGCACCTGTTCACCAACCGCAGTGCGCTGCTGTGCTGGTGCACGATTTTCTTTTGCAGCTTCCAGGCGATTTCCCTGATCGTGCTGATGCCGCTGCGCTTCCAGAGCGTGACCGGCGCCGGGGCGGACAGCGCGGCCCTGCACTTGTTGCCGCTGGCGATGGGGTTGCCGATCGGCGCGTATTTCGCCGGACGTCGCACCTCGATCACCGGTCGCTACAAACCACAGATTCTGACCGGCGCACTGCTGATGCCGATCTCGATCCTCGGCATGGCCTTCAGCCCGCCTGATGCGACGCTGCTCAGCAGCCTGTTCATGTTGCTCAGCGGGATCGCCGGTGGCATGCAGTTCCCGACCTCGCTGGTCGGTACGCAGAACTCGGTCGAGCAAAAGGACATCGGCGTCGCCACCAGCACCACCAACCTGTTCCGCTCACTGGGCGGTGCGGTAGGCGTGGCATTGATGTCGGCGCTGTTGCTGGCGTTGTTGCAGGATTCCAGTTTCGCCCACCTGGCCGGTAGCTCGCTGATGAGCGAAGGGCATTCCGGAAACGTGTTGCTCGACGGCCTGAACGCGGCGCCCGGTGACGCACAGAATGCTTTGCGTGCCGAATTGCTGGTGACGTTCCGGCATTTGCTGATGGTCAGTGCGGCGGTGTCGCTGCTCGGGCTGGCGGCGGCGATTGCGATGCCGAACCGGTTGCTGCGGGGCCGTGAACACGGCGCCCGCTGACTAAAGAACACCGTCGCTCCCACAGGGGAAGTGCATTCAAGCACTGTAATAACCGACCGCCACCAGCATGTTCCCGACCTTCTTCAGGTAGGCATGCTTGTCCTCGACCTTGCCGGTCACCGGGTTTTTCCAGCGGTACTCGTACTCGCCCTCATCCTGCTTGCCGATCAGCGCCAGAATCGGTTCGCCCACCGGTTTGCCTTCGGGGTCATCGACCTTGGCGAAATCGGTATTGATCAACCGCAGGTTGGTGCCGTGGGCGACGTAGCGCCGGTTGTCGAGATTGACCACGAACACATACAAATCGTCCTGCAGGTAACCGCCCTTGAGCGAGTTGATCGCGGACAGCGTGCCCTTCTCGTCCTTGGTCAAATCGGTTGCGGCCTTGTCGAGCAATGCCTTGGCTTGCTCCGCCGATGCTCGCGGCAGGTAGTAACCCACCGCCAGAATCCTCTGACCGATGCGCTGATAGTAAACGTGCTTGCGCTCGACCTTGCCGTCGGACCAGTTCTGCCAGCGGTATTCGGCCTGCTGGATACCGTTGCCTTCCGGCACGTTCAAGGCGTCCTTGAAGGATTTCTGCAAGTCCGGCCCGAGGACCTCGCTCACGTCGCGACCGATCAATGCCGACGACGGCCCGCCACTGGCGAGCATCACGCCCTTGGTATCGACCACGAATACGTAACGATCCTTGTCGACGAATTCGCCCTGACGGCTGAACGCCGCGAACGCCTTGTCACCGTTGTCGTGGTAATAGGCCAGGGCCTTTTCCAGCAAGGCGATGGCGGCCTTGCTGTCATCTTTTTCCGTAGTGGCCGCGTTGGCCTGACCGAAACTCGACAGCAGTACCGCGCCGAGCCAGGCCAGCTTGTGCACAAACCCCATGACGCATCCCTCGTTCTTGTTGGTGTTTCAAGAGCGTAGACGGCCTGAAGGCATGTATGGATATTCAGAAAGCTTCTGAATGTTGCTGTGGCGAGGGCGTTCGCTCCCTCGCCACACAAGAGGCTTACGGACGGGCGTTGAGTTGCTGTTGCAGGTTCTGGATCTGCGCTTGCAGGGTGTTGATGTTGCGGGTCATCTGCCCACGAAACGCATCGAACTCGGCGGTGTTGGTGCCGCCCTGCGCAGCGGCCGGACGGTTGTCCTGCTCGCTCTTGAGGATGACGATTTCCTGCTCCAGACGATCGATCGCAGGGTTCGACCCACCTTGTTTTTTCAGGGCCGAGATGTCGGCACCGAGGCTCTTGAACTGCGCGTCGAAGCCTTTGACCTGGGCATCCAGGCTCTTGAGCTGGGCGTCGACCTTGCTGGTGTCGGCCGGTGTGCTTTTCAGCGTCGCCAGTTCGGCGCTCAGGGCTTTGACCTGGGCTTGCAACTGGGTGTTGGCGGTCTGTTGTTCGGTGGTCTGCGCGGTCATCTGCGCCAGGCGCTTGTCCAGATCTGTCGCCTGCCCGGCCACGCCCTGCTGCTGTTTGCTCTGATCCTGAAGCGCGCTTTGCAGCTGTTTGATCTGCAGCTTCAGGGCTTCACTGTCGGTGGTGACGTTGGTCTGGCTGGCCACGACCTTGCCGGAAATGTCCTGCAGGCGCCCCGCCGCTTCCTCACTGATGCGCGCGAAACTTTCCTGAGTCGCCACCAGTTGCTGCTCCATCAGCGAAATCTGCTGGAAGCTCCACCAGGCCAGACCGATGAATGCAAAGAACAATGCGCCGACCAGTGCCCACAACGGCCCGGTGCTGGCAGCCTTGACCTTGACCACCGGCGGCGTGCGCGAATGCACGGTGGTGCGGGCGGTGGCCGGAAAATCGTCGTCATCGAGGGTATCGGCGCGCAGGCTCGGTACATCGTCGAAATCGTCGTGGGCATCGTTACGCATGGACATTGAGGCAACCTTTGTGAAACGCGGTGATGGCAGATTGGGGCGAAGTATAAACCCCGCGGCCGCTGGGGTTGACCCTCAAGCCGTGGCGCGGTTCAGTGCCGGCCGGCAGATTCGTATCAACGAATGTCCTGGGCCTTCCACCAGCCACAGAACTCATCGAGGGCCGTCCACAGACTGACTTTCGGATCGTAGTCCAGATAATGCCGGGCGCGACTGATGTCGAGGGTGAAATTTTTGTTCATCACCTGCATGCCCAGGCGCGACAGGGTCGGCTCGGGACGCCCGGGCCAGAGCTTGCACACACCTTCGTTGAGCGCCGCCACGCTGTAGGCCAGCCCGTAGGAACGGTACTTGGTGACCTGTGGGACTTCCATCTTGCGCATCACGTAATTGACCACATCCCACAGCGGCACCGGGGCGCCGTTGCTGATGTTGTAGGCCTTGCCCAGCGCCGAGGCGTCGGCCAGCAGGCTGCTGAGCAACGCTTCGTTGAGGTTGTGCACGCTGGTGAAATCGACCTTGTTCAGACCGTTGCCGATGATCGCCAGACGCCCCTTGCGCTGCATGTTCAGCAAGCGCGGAAAGATGCTCATGTCGCCGGCGCCGGTGACGAAACGCGGGCGCAGGGCGAGGGTTTCGAGGCCGAACTCCTTGGCGCCGAAGACCTTTTGCTCGGCCAGGTATTTGGTCGCGGCGTAGTGATGCTTGAAGCTCTTGGGCACTTGTTCTTCGGTCAGGCCAAGATGATCGCGACCGTCAAAGTAGATCGATGGCGACGACAGATGCACCAGCCGCCGAACCCGTTGTTTCAGGCAGGCCTCGACCACGTTTTCGGTGACTTGCACATTGCCCTGATGGAAGTCCTGATAACGGCCCCATAAACCGACCGCGCCGGCGCAATGCACCACGGCTTCGACGTCGCTGCACAGCGCACGCACCAGATCCGGATCGCTCAAATCGCCTTGAACGAACTCGGCACCGCGACGCACCAGATGCTCGACACCCTCGGCCCGGCGACCGTTGACCCGCACGTCCAGGCCCTGCTCCAGGGCGAAACGCGCAAAGCGTCCGCCAATGAAGCCGCTTGCGCCGGTGACCAGAATTTTCATGTAGAGCTCCGCTGTCTTTCGTTTTGCCTGATTCGTGAGTCTTGACGCTGGCCGTCAGTCCAACGGCACCAGCCATTGCGCCGACGAGCGCACCAATTGCTCGGTCAACAGCCCGAGCAACTGACCGCCATTGCGCCAATGATGCCAGTACAAGGGCACGTCGATCGGTTTATCTGGCAACAGTTCGCGCAGCACACCGCGCTCCAGTTGCTCGCGCACCTGTAACTCCGGCACCAGTCCCCAGCCGAGCCCGACTTCTGTCAGGCGGATAAAACCTTCGGACGACGGGCACAAATGATGCTCGAAAACACCATCGACACCGAGGGAGGCGAGGTAGCGATGCTGGAGAAAATCGTCAGGGCCGAAGACCAATGCGGGGGTGCGCGGCAATTGTTCGGCCCGCACGCCGTCGGGGAAATGCCGCTCAATGAACGCCGGACTGGCCAACGCCCGATAGCGCATCGCCCCGAGCAGCACGCTGCGCGCACCCGCCACCGGCCGTTCACTGGCGCACAGACAACCGGCCACCTCACCGGCGCGCATGCGCTTGAGGCCGACGGTCTGGTCTTCGACGATCAAGTCCAGCAACAGATGTTGTTCGGCGCAGAAGCCGCCCACCGCCTCGGCCCACCAGGTGGCGAGGCTGTCGGCGTTCAGGGCGATGCGCAGGCGTTCCGGCAGACCTTCTTCGTCCAGCGCCGGCACCAGCGTCTGCAAATCCCGCTCAAGCAGACGCACCTGCTGCACATGGTTGAGCAAGCGCCGGCCAATCTCGGTCGGCGACGGCGGCGTGCCGCGCACCAAAACCGGCTGGCCGACCCGCGCTTCCAGCAGTTTGATCCGCTGGGAAATCGCCGATTGCGAAAGGCCCAGCACCTGCGCCGCCCGTTCGAATCCGGCCTGCTCGACCACGGCGGCCAGAGCGGAAAGCAATTTGTAGTCGAACATCAGTTTTCCTAATGAGCGATCAGCACTATTGGTTTTTCTTATACAGCGTCAACCGGGAGAATAGCCAGCAAGCACTCTTTATCAAGGACCACCATCATGGCTGGCGAAACCTCATTGACCACCCTGCTGCGCAGCATGAGCCCGCAGCTCAATGCCGGCGAATACGTGTTCTGCACCCTGCGCGACGGCCAGTTGCCGAGCGGCCTGGAAGTTGTAGGCAGTTTCCGTGAACAGGAAGGCCTGACAGTGATTCTCGAACGATCCCACGCCGAGCGCGCCGGTTTCAGCTTCGACTACGTCGCAGCCTGGATCACCCTGAACGTGCATTCGGCGCTGGAAGCGGTCGGCCTGACTGCCGCTTTCGCCACCGCACTGGGCAAGGCCGGTATCAGTTGCAACGTGATCGCCGGTTATTACCACGACCATTTGTTCGTCGGTCAGGCCGACGCCGAACGCGCCATGCAAGTGCTGCGCGATCTCGCAGCCAACGCGGAGTAACCGTCATGTGGCAAAGCTATACCAACGGTTTGCTGGTGGCGTTCGGGCTGATCATGGCGATCGGCACCCAGAATGCCTTTGTCCTGGCCCAGAGCCTGCGGCGTGAACATCACCTGCCGGTCGCCGCGTTGTGCGTCGCCTGCGATGCATTGTTGGTGGCGGCCGGTGTGTTCGGTCTGGCCACGGTGCTGGCGCAGAACCCGACGTTGCTGGCAGTTGCCCGCTGGGGCGGGGCGGTGTTCCTGATCTGGTACGGCAGCCAGGCATTGCGCCGGGCCTTCTCGAAACAGAGCCTGCAACAGGATGAAAACCAGACCGTGCGTTCGCTACGGGCGGTGATGCTCAGTGCACTGGCGGTGACGTTGCTCAACCCGCACGTCTATCTCGACACCGTTTTGCTGATCGGTTCTCTCGGCGCACAACAGTCGGTGCCCGGCGCTTATGTCGTGGGCGCGGCGAGTGCTTCGTTGCTGTGGTTCTTCACCCTGGCGTTCGGCGCGGCATGGCTCGCACCGTGGCTGGCACGGCCGAGTACGTGGCGGATTCTGGACTTGCTGGTGGCGGTAATGATGTTCACGGTGGCAGGGCAATTGATATTGGCTTCATGATTTATTCCAAACAGCTCTGGAACCTCTATCCCACACAGTTGTTGCGTGGTTAAGCCGCACCCCCGGTGCTATGATCCGAACCCTGCGCCGCAAAGAGTAAAAACTCGCCGGTGCATTTCTGGCCGCCCGTGATCGGCCTTGCGCTCACCGCAACAGACCTGATTAGGAGAATCATCATGGCTTTCGAATTGCCGCCGCTGCCTTACGCACACGATGCCCTGCAGCCGCACATTTCCAAGGAAACCCTGGAATTCCACCACGACAAGCACCACAACACCTACGTCGTGAACCTGAACAACCTGGTGCCAGGCACCGAGTTCGAAGGCAAGACCCTGGAAGAAATCGTCAAGACTTCCTCGGGCGGCATCTTCAACAACGCCGCTCAGGTCTGGAACCACACCTTCTACTGGAACTGCCTGGCGCCAAACGCCGGCGGTCAACCAACCGGCGCACTGGCTGAAGCCATCAACGCGGCTTTCGGTTCGTTCGACAAGTTCAAGGAAGAGTTCAGCAAAACCTCGATCGGCACCTTCGGTTCCGGCTGGGGCTGGCTGGTGAAAAAGGCTGACGGTTCTCTGGCTCTGGCCAGCACCATCGGCGCCGGCAACCCGCTGACCAGCGGCGACACCCCGCTGCTGACCTGCGACGTCTGGGAACACGCTTACTACATCGACTACCGTAACCTGCGTCCTAAGTACGTCGAGGCGTTCTGGAACCTGGTCAACTGGAAGTTCGTGGCCGAGCAGTTCGAAGGCAAGACCTTCACCGCTTAAGCTGCACGCCAGACAAAAACCCGGCTATTGCCGGGTTTTTTTATGCCCGCGTTTTTTAATGATCGTTCCCACGCTCCGGCGCGGGAATGCCTCCGGGGACGCTCTGCGTCCAGTGACGCGGAGCGCCAGGGGCTGCATTCCCGCGCGGAGCATGGGAACGATCAATTTCGTGCTGGCTTCAAACCTTCGGTAGCTCCTGCCAGGAATAGCGCTTCTCTCACGATGAAAGCTGTCTGCAGCTGCTTGCTGCTGTGCCACGGCGAACTAACATCAAAAGAGGAAAAATTGTCCAAAGCCGCTCAAGTTGGGGACCGAAACTACCGACACAGTACAAATAGGGCAAATACTCCAGACAGCAGCATTTCGGCCAAGGCCACGGACAAATTTTCCGCGGCTTGATTGTCCCTTTGACTGCCAACACGGGATTGCCAATACTCATTGCAACTTGACGCTACCCGCACGGAACAAGGAATAACCCTTTGAAGCTGGAACTCAAGAACAGCTTGTCGGTGAAGTTGCTCCGGGTCGTGCTCCTGTCGGCATTGATCGTCGGCGTGGTCTTGAGCTGCGCGCAGATCGTCTTCGATGCCTATAAAACACGCCAGGCCGTCGCCGGCGACGCCGAACGCATTCTCGACATGTTCCGTGATCCCTCCACCCAGGCGGTCTATAGCCTGGACCGGGAGATGGGCATGCAGGTGATCGAAGGCCTGTTTCAGGACGACGCCGTGCGCCAGGCCTCCATCGGCCATCCCAACGAAGCGATGCTCGCGCAGAAATCCCGTGAGCTGCAGCATTCCAACAGCCGCTGGCTGACCGACCTGATCCTCGGCCAGGAACGCACGTTCACCACCCAACTGGTGGGACGCGGGCCCTACAGCGAATATTACGGCGACCTGAGCATCACCCTCGACACGGCCACCTACGGTCAGGGTTTCATTGTCAGCTCGGTGATCATCTTCATTTCCGGCGTATTGCGCGCCCTGGCCATGGGCCTGGTGCTGTATCTGGTCTATCACTGGCTGCTGACCAAACCGCTGTCGCGGATCATCGAGCACCTCACCGAGATCAACCCGGACCGCCCCAGCGAACACAAGATTCCGCAGCTCAAGGGCCACGAAAAAAACGAACTGGGAATCTGGATCAACACCGCCAACCAGTTGCTCGAATCCATCGAACGCAACACCCACCTGCGCCACGAGGCGGAAAACAGCCTGCTGCGCATGGCCCAGTACGATTTCCTCACCGGCCTGCCGAACCGCCAGCAATTGCAGCAGCAACTGGACAAGATCCTGGTGGATGCCGGCAAGCTGCAACGGCGGGTCGCCGTCCTTTGCGTAGGTCTGGACGATTTCAAGGGCATCAACGAACAATTCAGCTATCAGACAGGCGACCAGTTGCTGCTGGCACTCGCCGACCGTCTGCGCGCCCACAGCGGTCGCCTCGGCGCCCTCGCCCGCCTCGGTGGCGACCAGTTCGCCCTGGTACAGGCCGATATCGAACAACCTTACGAAGCAGCGGAACTGGCGCAAAGCATCCTCGATGATCTGGAGGCGGCATTCGCCCTCGATCATCAGGAAATCCGCCTGCGCGCCACCATCGGCATCACCCTGTTCCCGGAGGACGGCGACAGTACCGAGAAGCTGCTGCAGAAAGCCGAGCAGACCATGACCCTGGCCAAGACCCGCTCGCGCAACCGCTATCAGTTCTATATCGCCAGCGTGGACAGCGAAATGCGCCGCCGTCGCGAGCTGGAAAAAGACCTGCGCGATGCCCTGCTGCGGGATCAGTTCTACCTCGTCTATCAGCCACAGATCAGCTACCGCGATCACCGTGTGGTCGGCGTCGAGGCACTGATTCGCTGGCAGCATCCGGAACACGGTCTGGTGCCGCCGGACCTGTTCATTCCGTTGGCCGAACAGAACGGCACGATCATCGCCATCGGCGAATGGGTGCTGGATCAGGCCTGCAAGCAACTGCGCGAATGGCACGATCAGGGTTTCGTCGACCTGCGCATGGCGGTCAACCTGTCCACCGTGCAACTGCACCACGCCGAGCTGCCACGGGTGGTCAACAACCTGTTGCAGATGTACCGTCTGCCACCGCGCAGTCTGGAGCTGGAAGTCACCGAAACCGGCCTGATGGAAGACATCAGCACCGCCGCCCAGCACCTGCTGAGCCTGCGCCGCTCCGGCGCCCTGATCGCCATTGACGACTTCGGAACCGGCTACTCCTCGCTGAGCTATCTCAAGAGTCTGCCGCTGGACAAGATCAAGATCGACAAGAGTTTCGTCCAGGACCTGCTGGATGACGACGATGACGCGACCATCGTTCGCGCCATCATTCAACTGGGCAAGAGCCTGGGCATGCAGGTGATCGCCGAGGGCGTGGAAACCGCCGAACAGGAAACCTACATCATCTCCGAAGGCTGCCACGAAGGTCAGGGCTACCACTACAGCAAACCGCTGCCGGCGCGGGAGCTGAGCGTTTATCTCAAGCAGGCCCAGCGCAGCAACGCGGCCATCCTCTGAAACCTCCCTGCAAAACCCGGCAAAACCCTTGATCTGTCAGGCGTGGTCTACGCTGTTCATCCAGCGCAAACCTCGCGCAAATAGGAAATATTTCCAGCTACAACCCTTTACACATAATGCGAAAGATTTGCATTATGTCGCAGCTTTTGCGCACCCCCGCGCCTGTCCACTCAATTACCGAAGCAGGATGTTCGCCATGATTCGTATGCCTCTGGCTACCGCCAGTCTGCTGGCCATCGCTATTTCCCTCGCCGGTTGCGGCGAAGGTAAAGACAAAGAAAAGGCCGCCGCTCCTGCGCCGACTCCGGCTGCGAGCACCGCTGCACCGGCTGCGCCTGCTGCTGCCGGTAAAGTCGACGAGGCCGCCGGCAAAGCCGTTGTCTCGCACTACGCCGACATGGTCTTCGCCGTTTACAGCGATGCCGAATCCACCGCGAAAACCCTGCAAACCGCCATCGACGCGTTCCTCGCCAAGCCGAACGCCGACACCCTGAAAGCCGCCAAGGCTGCCTGGGTCGCCGCCCGCGTTCCTTACCTGCAGAGCGAAGTATTCCGCTTCGGCAACACCATCATCGACGACTGGGAAGGTCAGGTGAACGCCTGGCCTCTGGACGAAGGCCTGATCGACTACGTCGACAAATCCTACGAACACGCACTGGGCAACCCGGGCGCCACCGCCAACATCATCGCCAACACCGAAGTCCAGGTCGGCGAAGACAAGGTCGACGTCAAGGACATCACCCCGGAAAAACTCGCCAGCCTGAACGAGCTGGGCGGTTCCGAAGCCAACGTTGCCACCGGCTACCACGCCATCGAATTCCTGCTCTGGGGCCAGGACCTGAACGGCACCGGGCCTGGCGCCGGCAACCGTCCTGCGTCGGACTACCTGGAAGGCGCCGGCGCTACCGGCGGTCACAACGACCGTCGTCGTGCCTACCTGAAAGCCGTGACCCAGCTGCTGGTCAGCGACCTGGAAGAAATGGTCGGCAACTGGAAGCCGAACGTGGCCGACAACTACCGCGCCACCCTGGAAGCCGAACCGGCTGAAAGCGGCCTGCGCAAAATGCTGTTCGGCATGGGCAGTCTGTCCCTGGGCGAACTGGCCGGCGAGCGCATGAAAGTGTCCCTGGAAGCGAACTCCCCGGAAGACGAACAGGATTGCTTCAGCGACAACACCCACAACTCGCACTTCTACGATGCCAAGGGCATTCGTAACGTTTACCTGGGCGAGTACACCCGCGTCGACGGCACCAAAATGACCGGCGCCAGCCTGTCGTCGCTGGTGGCCAAGGTCGACCCGGCTGCCGACACCGCGCTGAAAGCCGATCTGGCCGCTACCGAAGCCAAGATCCAGGTCATGGTCGATCACGCCAACAAGGGTGAGCACTACGACCAGTTGATCGCCGCCGGCAACACCGCCGGCAACCAGATTGTCCGTGACGCCATCGCTTCGCTGGTCAAGCAGACCGGTTCGATCGAAGCCGCTGCCGGCAAACTGGGCATCAGCGACCTGAACCCGGACAACGCCGATCACGAGTTCTGATCACAGCGTCCGCGTTAAAAAAGGCGACCTTAGGGTCGCCTTTTTCATAACTATTTTTTGTGATGATGCTGATGGCCCCATCGCTGGCAAGCCAGCTCCCACAGGTTTCCGGGTGTTTGCAAAATCCGTGTACGCCATCAATCACTGTGGGAGCTGGCTTGCCAGCGATAGGCACACCTCGGTCTCAAGTGAAACCCTGCCGCAAATCAAGCAAACGATAATTCCTCTTATTCAAACCCCCTCGCCCTGTTAGACTTTGCGCCTTTAAATTCGCCCCTCTTGCAGGAAGTCTGATGCCCTCGCTGCCTCTTCGCTTGTCCGCACTGTTTCTGGCCCTGGGCCTGAGTGCCTGCGATGACGCCCCGCGTTTCACCAAGGCCGAGCCGGGTGAGGCCCGTTCCGGCGGCGCGGCGACCGTGCGCAAGAGCGATCAGAACGCGTTTTCCCTGCCGTCGGCCAACCTGCCACCGTCGCGGCGGGTGGACTTCAGTGTCGGCAACAGTTTCTTTCGCAGCCCGTGGGTGATCGCGCCGTCGACCACCACGGCCCGCGATGGCCTCGGCCCGCTGTTCAACACCAACGCCTGCCAGAATTGCCACATCAAGGACGGCCGTGGTCATCCGCCGACGCCGGATGCGGCCAACGCAGTTTCGATGCTGGTGCGCCTGTCGATTCCCGATGCGCCGGCCTATGCCAAGGTCATCGAACAGGTCGGCGTGGTGCCCGAGCCGGTCTACGGCGGCCAGTTCCAGGACATGGCCGTCCCCGGCGTCGCGCCGGAAGGCAAGGTGCGGGTCGATTACACGCCAGTGCCGGTCCGCTTCAAGGACGGCACCGAGGTCGAGTTGCGAAAACCGGTCTTGCAGATCACCCAGCTCGGCTACGGCCCGATGCACCCGGACACGCGTTTCTCTGCACGCATTGCACCGCCGATGATCGGCCTGGGCCTGCTCGAAGCGATCCCGGAAGAAGCGATCCTCGCCAACGCCACCGCCCAGGCCAAAAAGAACAACGGCATCAACGGCCGGCCAAACCGGGTCTGGGACGATGAGCAGCAAAAGACCGTCATGGGCCGATTTGGCTGGAAAGCCGGCCAACCGAACCTCAATCAACAAAATGTTCACGCGTTTTCTGGTGATATGGGCCTCACCACGAGCCTGAGACCGTTTGATGACTGCACCGACGCGCAAACCGCCTGCAAACAGGCGCCGAACGGCAATGGCCCGGACGGCGAACCTGAAGTCAGCGACAATATCCTGCGCCTGGTACTGTTTTACAGCCGCAACCTCGCCGTTCCTGCCCGCCGTGGGGTCAACGATGCGCAAGTGCTGGCCGGCAAGAATCTGTTTTTCCAGGCGGGTTGCCAGTCCTGTCACACGCCGAAATACACCACTGCCGCCAACGCGGCCGAACCTGAACTGGCCAATCAAGTGATTCGCCCGTACAGCGATCTGCTGCTCCACGACATGGGCGAAGGCCTGGCGGACAACCGCACCGAATTCCAGGCCTCCGGCCGCGACTGGCGCACCCCGCCGCTGTGGGGCATCGGCCTGACGCAGGCGGTCAGCGGCCACACCCAGTTTCTGCATGACGGCCGCGCCCGCAACCTGCTCGAAGCCGTGCTCTGGCATGGCGGCGAAGCGAAAGCGGCGCAGCAACAGGTTTTGTCTTTCAACGCCGAGCAGCGTGCCGCGCTGCTGGCGTTCTTGAACTCACTTTAAACATTTAAAAGAATCGGGAGCCCGACATGTTCCGTCCCAAGCTGTTGTTCACCAGCCTTGCCGCACTGGCCCTCGGCGCGTGCTCGCCGCAGGATCCGCAAGCGGTCACCTCGGCGGCCATCGCCAAATCGGTGATCCTGCCGACCTACACCCGTTGGGTCGAAGCCGACAAGCAACTGGCCGTCAGCGCCCTCGCCTACTGCCAGGGCAAAGAGTCGCTGGACACCGCCCGCGCCGACTTCCTGCACGCGCAGAAAGCCTGGGCCGAGCTGCAACCGCTGCTGATCGGCCCGCTGGCCGAGGGCAACCGTTCGTGGCAGGTGCAGTTCTGGCCGGACAAGAAAAACCTGGTCGGCCGTCAGGTCGAGCAACTGGTCGTCGCGCAGCCGCAGATCGATGCCGCCGCACTCGCCAAATCCAGCGTTGTGGTTCAAGGCCTGTCCGCTTACGAGTACATCCTGTTCGACGCCAAGCCTGACGTCGCCAACGACGCGCAGAAAGCCAAGTACTGCCCACTGCTGGTAGCCATCGGCGAGCGTCAGAAACAACTGGCCGAAGAGATTCTCAGCAGCTGGAACAACACCGACGGCATGCTCGCGCAGATGAGCAAATTCCCGAACCAGCGCTACGCCGACTCCCACGAAGCGATCGCCGATCTGCTGCGGGTACAGGTCACCGCCCTCGACACCCTGAAGAAAAAACTCGGCACGCCGATGGGCCGTCAGAGCAAGGGCGTCCCTCAGCCGTTCCAGGCTGACGCATGGCGCAGCCAGTCGTCCATGGAGTCGCTGGAAGCCAGCCTCGCAGCAGCCAAAACTGTCTGGGAAGGCGTCGACAACAAAGGCCTGCGCGGCCTGTTGCCGGCCGAGCAAAAGCCGCTGGCGGACAAGATCGATGCAGCCTACGCGGCGTCGCTCAAACTGTTCGGCAGCACTCAGCGCTCGTTGACCGAAATGCTCAACGATGACGCCGGTCGCCAGCAGCTCAACGACATCTACGACAGCCTCAACGTCGTCCACCGCCTGCACGAAGGCGAGCTGGCCAAGGCGCTGGGCATCCAACTGGGCTTCAACGCCAACGACGGTGACTGATGAGGGCACGTGCCATGCTGCGACGCCAGGCTCTGACTTTAGGTAGTTTGCTGCTGGGAGCAGTGACACTGGGCGGCTGGACGCTGTTCAAACGCAAGGACCAAAGCCCGCTGCTGCTGTCGGCGCGGGACGACACCGACGGCAAGCATTACGCCGTCGGTTATCGGCTGGACGGCACTCAGGTGTTCGCCACCGAAGTCGGCCAGCGCTGCCACGACATCATCAATCACCCGACGCTGCCGATCGCACTGTTCGTTGCCCGCCGGCCGGGCACCGAGAGCTACCTGATCGACCTGCGCAACGGTGCATTGCTGCAGACCGTGACCTCGCAGCCGAACCGGCATTTCTACGGCCACGCGGTGATCCACCACAGCGGCGACTACCTGTACGCCACCGAAAACGACACCAGCGATCCGGGCCGTGGCCTGCTCGGGGTGTACAAATTCGAAGGCGAACGGCTGGTGCACAGCGGCGAGATTTCCACCCACGGTCTCGGCCCGCATCAGGTGTCGTGGATGCCCGACGGTGAAACCCTGGTGGTGGCCAACGGCGGGATCCGCACCGAGGCCGAAAGCCGGGTCGACATGAACCTCGACGCCATGGAACCGAGCCTGGTGCTGATGCAGCGCGACGGCACCCTGCTGAGCAAGGAAACCCTCGCCCAGCAGATGAACAGCGTGCGGCATTTGGGGATCGCCAGCGACGGCACCATCGTCGCCGGCCAGCAATTCATGGGGCCTTCCCACGAACGCTCGGAGCTGCTGGCGATCAAGCGTCCGGGCCAGCCTTTCGTGGCGTTCCCGGTGCCGGACCATCAGCTGCAGTCGATGGGGCATTACACCGCCAGCGTCGCGGTGCACAGCGACCTGCGTCTGGTGGCACTGACCGCGCCGCGCGGCAACCGCTTCTTCATCTGGGACCTGGACAGTGGCGAAGTCC